>CAZXSX010000239.1:0-1515 GCA_964643245.1 uncultured Polynucleobacter sp. | reverse complement strand
GGGATAGTGCAGGTATTACTTCCCTCGTAATCTCACCTGCTCCCTCTCCACTCTTTGGATCACTTTTAGCACTCGCACTATCTATCAAAAAATCCCAGTAAAGCACTGCTTTCTTCACCATCTCCCGCCATGCCGTCGGGTTCTCACCTGCCACATCACCTGGATCCTTGCCGCCCTTAATCTGCACGACTCGGATACTCAAATCCAATGTCTCTGCTATCACTACTGCCCGCTTAATCGCTTCTTGTCCAGCAGAATCCGCATCTAATGACATATAAACATTGCGGGTGTAGCGACTAATTATTTGTGCTTGCTCTGCTGTAAAAGCGCTCCCTTTAATCGCCACAACATATGGCACATTAGCTTGCACACTCGGGATCATATCTAACTCACCCTCTACTAAGACTAGTTTGTCTTCTTTTCTGATTGCTTCTCTGTTCTCATATAATCCGTATAACATCTGGCTCTTGTGATAGGTCGAGGTCTCAGGTGAATTAATATATTTTGCCTCCTGTGGGTCTTTTGACAGTGTCCGTCCCGAAAACCCTACCACCACTCCCTTATGATCTTTCAAAGGAAACATCACCCTCCCCCGAAAACGGTCATAGTACTTCCCCTCACCTGCAATTATTATTAGTCCTGAAGCCTCTACTTCCTCTATCCTGTATCCTTTTTTCTTTATCAAAAAATCCGAGACACTCCGCCACTGTGATGGGCTATATCCCAAATTAAATTTCTTAATCGACTCACTCCTAATCCCACGCCCAGCCAAATAACCTCTCGCTACAGACCCACTCTCATGCTTGTTAAGTAGATAGCTATAATACTCAGAAGCGAGCGACAGAATCTCCAGTATTTTCTTCCTTCTACTATCTGCTTCCGTTGGCCTATACGACTGTAGTGTCACCCCCACCTTAGCTGCCATCGACTCTAATGCTTCTAAGAAGCTATAGCCCTCATACTTTTGTAAAAATGTCAGTACGTCCCCACCTTCCTGACACCCAAAACATTTATAAGATTGCCGCTCAGGTGAGACGATAAAACTAGGTGATTTCTCTGAGTGGAATGGACAAAGTCCTTTAAAGTGTCTCCCTGCTTTTTTTAGAGTTACTCGGGAGCCAATTATCTCAACGATGTCTACCTTACTCTTTACTTCTTCGACCTGATCGTCCTAATACTCTGTTACCCGATACATTATACTCGATTCTCTCTAGTCCCTCTTCCCCATTGGTTTAGCCACAAACGGCTTAAAATTATCCAGCTCTGCAGTACTTTTATTAAAAATAAACATCAGTTTATTCATCCAGTTGTGTAAATCCTCGGCAAAGTGAATATTCTCAATCTTAAAGTTTTTGATATTACCTGCCGAGCTCCTGGCTACAAATGTCCCGAGTCCAAATAATGCCTGGACATATCCTTTACTATACGCCCCAGAGTCCACCACCTTATCTAGTCCTAGAGACATCTGATATCTGGTCCACGGTGTAGTGTGGATAAACTTAGTTAGGCGACGGG
>CAZXSX010000238.1:0-1525 GCA_964643245.1 uncultured Polynucleobacter sp. | reverse complement strand
GGCTTAATCTAATTGGCGTCCGTAAATTGCAAAACGGGTGTGCGGGATCGAGTAGATTTTATGGGTTTTAGCCAGTTTGTTCAAATAGCGAAACACATCTTTGTGAATGATATAGTCATAATCATGCCAAATAATTACACCTTTTTCTGAGAGCATCTCTAACGCATTTTCCGTGTCTGATTTAACGAACTCATAAGAATGATTGCCGTCAATAAAGACCAGGTCGATCTTTCCTTTGTAAGAAGAATAATCGAATTGGCTGGAGTCGCCGAATAATTCGCGGATCTTGTTTTTTTCGGGGTAGCTCTGGTAGATTCTGTTTTTAGTGTATTCCAAGCTCAGTTCAACAACCATCAAGTCGTCGTAAGAATATCCCTTTTTGTCGGTTGTACTAAAACCGGGAGGGAGATCCAGTGTGTAAACTGTGCAATTCGGCGGACTGTTTATTGCAAAATGATAGGTCGTAAATCCGTTATAAGTACCGATCTCAAAGATTGATTGCGGGGAAAAATAATGGACCAGTGCCGAGAGGATTTGGGTTTCCATAGGGCGGGTGACTTTAGAGTCGATGTTAAAGACATTGCTTTTGATGTATATAGAATTTTGACAAATGTTATGGAAAGTTTTTGTTTCCTCAAAATTTTTTAATTGACCGTGAGAATCCTCATAAAATTCATTAATGACACTAAACATCGCGAAAAAGAAAGGCGACATTTTTCGAGGCTTGATAAGAAAATACAGCGCCAGACTTAGAAAGACACAGACGAGGTTAAAGAGTTTCTCTATGTACCAAAATAGTTTATTCATGAGGGTCCTTCGTTTTAAGTTTCAATCGGTCTTGAGCGGATTCCTTTAAATATAAAATCGATGTTTTGAGCGACTAACGCGATAAACAGCGGCGCGAGCGGCATGGCATAGCGTGCAGTTATATAAAAAATGGACGAAAAAAATGTATAAATTAAGATCAATAAAATAATAGAAAATGTAAGAAATGATTTCTCATCCCAGTCGTTGAGGAAGTCAGGGCGAAACATCTTTCTTTTGACCATAGCAATGATAGTCCAGACAAGCGATATAAAACCACTCAGTCCCATAAGAAATCGTAATGAGTATCGCACCCAGGGATTGTTGCTGATCTGTGTCATAAGTTTAGGATAAACGACGCAATAGATCTCCGGGGCTTCCCAGAAGAAAATCTTTGTGCCTTCTATAAATGTCAGCAGAGTGTATTGAAAAGGATTTTTAAAGATTTGTTGTAAGCTCTCTGTGACAATCGTTTTATCAAATTCATTGGGGGTTTGAACCGTTTTTCGCAGTTCCTGAAATCTGACGCTTGCCAAAATATCAACGGGCAAAAAGCCCCAGGGTGCGCAGGCTTCCTTAAAAAAATATGCGCAGACATCGGGTCCCGGAATAAACGCTAGGGCAGTCACAAAGCGTTCGCGGTCTAACGGCAGCATTCTGCGAGCGGTGTTGCCGTAAAGCGCATAGCGGCTTTGCAACGAGATGCCGGACATCCGAAATG
>CAZXSX010000237.1:0-1542 GCA_964643245.1 uncultured Polynucleobacter sp. | reverse complement strand
TCTTTAACCGGCGCGTTCTGCTTGATTTCATTGCTTGCCAAAGAAGACTTAACTGCTTCTTGCTCTTGCTTGATGACGGGATTAACCACCACCGGTTCAGGCAAGGTGCCTGCTGGAGTGACGGCGCGGTAATAAGCCTCCCAAGGAACTTCGCCTTCCGCTACTTCAACTTGCGCGGCCGGCGCGGCAACCTCACTGCTTACCTTAGGTTCAGTTGTTTTGCTTGATGGCGCACTTGAAGTTGACTTGCCTTCAATTGCGTCATTCAGCAATTGCTCCAGTGCGGCGGGCATCGTTGATAGCTGATCAGGATCTGTGCCATTAGAGAGCGCAGTTAATTGATCAGAAACGAAACCGCTTGCCTCTAAAGCGGCTTCAATCGCAATCGGCGTGACAGGCGACTTGCCTGTGCGTAAAGCATCAAACAAATTTTCCGTTAAATGGCAGGCTGAAACCATTGCCGTCAGGTTCATAAAACCTGCACCACCTTTGATTGTGTGAAAAGATCTAAATACTGCGTTGAGCGTATTCATATCCTCTGGATTTCGCTGCAAAGAAAGCAAATGCTCCTCTACATTGACGGCCAGATCTAATGCCTCAACGACAAATTCTTTGAGCATGTCATCCATTTAGAAACCCAAACTATCAAGTAGGTTGTCTACATCGTCCTGCTCGAGTGCAGCATTTGGAACGGACGGGCCTTCCATTAATTCAATGGCTTTTTCTTTCAATTCGGTTGGTGCGTTATCGAGCAAGATTTGCGCTAGTTCGCGTTCAACTGCTTGCGTAATAATTAAAACCTTTTTAATCAATTGACCAGTCAAATCTTGGAAGTCTTGCGCCATCATAATGTCAAGCAGGCGTGCTTTTTCCGCATCGGTCGATGCCAAGACTTTGTTAGCAAAGGATTTTGAGTCAGATGCAAGTACTTTAAAGTCATCAACACTCATTTTGCCACTGAAGAGGGCAGCCCAACGCTCATCGATATCTTTGGCGTTTTTCGCTAAACCATCTTGTTCAGGAATGCCAGCATCGGTTGCATTTAATACTTTGTTTGCCGCTTGCTCTGTAAGTGTGGCAACATATTCTAAGCGTCCTTGCGCATCGGAGATTTGCGAAGCAACATCGGACAGTGAGCGATCGTATCCCAGTTCACGCATGGAATCATGCATCATACGAACTAAGTTCCCCAAGCGATCAAACATGGGTTTCCCAGCTTCTCCACCGGCGAAGTCCAGTGATAATTTGTTGTGAGTCGCATCATGTGCTGCGGCCTCAGGTTCTGGCGCAGGAGCAGGTGGGGCACTTGTATCTCTCTGACTGGACATCTCTTCAAATAATGCATCTAGATCATCTGCTGAATCTGTCATAATCTTTTTCTCTCCTAAATGCCAATCGTGGGGTGCAAAATACGCGTGAAAGTCTTGTCTTTTTTTGCTCATCGAAATACATCAAAAACAATCCCTAGGCATGGATGCTGCCTAATCAGAATCATTCGATAATACTTATCGATGGCAAGCTGACATATGTGTTGTAAGGATA
>CAZXSX010000236.1:0-1544 GCA_964643245.1 uncultured Polynucleobacter sp. | reverse complement strand
TCAAGCCAAGTTTTTGCCGCGCTATCAGATCCTGTTTGCGGAGGAGGCTAAGGGGGCTGATGTTTCAAGACTCAACAGATATGTTCGGGCGCCAATTGAACATCATGGCGTTCGACCATTTTTTTATAAACAACCTCTAGATTCTGAGTAAACAATGCCGTATCAAACAGGGGGCTTGTTAGCAAGTTATTAATTAGATGCTCTTGAATTGTTTTCAAGGTTTGTTGATCGCACGCCAATTCAATTGCTCGTTTTTCGTACTCCTCAGGGGTATGCGTTATCAACTCGGACAACCCAACTGCACTCAAAAGACTTGCGGCCACCCTTCCTGGAAACGTACTACCCATCAGAGTGAGCACTGGTAACCCCGCCCAAAGGGCATCACTTGCTGTAGTGTAGGCGTTGTATGGAAGCGTATCCAAAAAAAGATGGCGACCCTATGTCGAGCAAGATGCTCAGGAAGGGGCAGTCTTTCCGCAAAAACAATACGATCGGAAGAGGCGTCTCGCTTAATCGCTTCAGCCTTAAGATTTTTTTCGGCTGACGCATTATCCTGAATGAGCCAAAGAACACTGCCATCCACTGCTTTAAGAATCCGCATCCAGCTATCGAATAGCTTTGGAGTGATTTTGTAATTGTTGTTAAAATAGCAATAAACAAAACCTGCCTCTGGCAATCCTAGCTCTATTCTTGTAAATTGCTTTTCAGCAATGATGCGCTTCGAATCATTTGCCTGATAACTATTTGGCATGTAGGCAATTTTTCCACATAATACTCACGACTATTTGGAGGGATCACGGTTGAATCAGCTATCAAATAGTCCATATACTCAGCGCCTAATATACCCGGAAACCCCAGATAATTAATCTGAATCGGTGCTGGATGAGATGCAAATACATTTTGACGACCTTCGCTAAAATATCCATTCAAGTTCACCAAGATATCGATCCACAAATCTTGAATTAACTTTACCACCGCATCGTCTGTCATCTGGCTAATATCAATTAGTTCTTTAAATGCATTTTTAATGCGTGACCGTAGGATGCCCCCATCATCCCAACCATTATCTAATGCATAAATTTCAAAGCACTCTGAATTATGAGCTTCATACACACCCGTCATCAAAACAGATGTAGCCTGATCTCTAAACTCCCCACAAAGATAGGCAATTCGAATTTTTTAATTCTTAACTCTAGGTACAAACTTGCTTGCTGCCTTGGGTTGAGCAGGAAAACGATGGTTGGCAAAAATTTTTGCGGCCTCCAAAAGATCTCGCTCGGATGTAGAAATTCTCTGATATCCAAAAGGCTCTATAACCTTCTGATATGCATGAAGATCGCTTTGGATTTTTAAATAAAGCGCCTCTAAATCTGTCCAATCACAAATGAGCATTTTGTAGTGCAATATCACCCCCAAGAGAAAAGGTTCGGAAGGTCTTAACTCATAAGCGCTAATGTAAGAATGCAGAGCCCCATCATAGCGCTTCAATTCACCAAATATTTTTCCCTTGTTAAACCATCCTTCAGCCATTTTGGGTTGAAGAG
>CAZXSX010000235.1:0-1547 GCA_964643245.1 uncultured Polynucleobacter sp. | reverse complement strand
GGATAAAATTGCTGAATATGGGGTCACCAAGCTTTACTCTGAGCTGGCATTTGAGATAGCCCAAGAAAAAGGAATATTGGGGCAACGTCTGCATTTAGACTCAACCAGCTTTGTATTGCACGGTCGCTATGATGTGGAGGCACCTGAAGATGCACCACAACCAGCGTATGGATATTCAAAAGCAAATCGCCCTGATTTGAAACAAGTGATGCTGTCACTAACACAAGGTGGCGTGGCTAATATTCCATTATGGATGGAGGCTTTAGATGGTAATAGTAGTGATAAGACCAGCTTCCATGAAACTGTTAAAAAGGTACAGGCATTTACCAAAAAACTCGAATCCGCACCTGATAATTTATGTTTTGTTGTGGATGCAGCATTCTATACGCCTGAAAAGCTTGCGGAATTAAATGACGTTCATTGGATAACGCGAGTTCCTGCTCAGTTGAAAGAAGCATGTGCCTGGTTAAAAACTCCCACCGAAGAGCTTACCTGGGAAACATTTGATGAGAATTACCGAGCAGCCACGCAAATTGTCACTGTTTATGGCATTCAACAACGCTGGTTATTGATTGAATCAAAGCATGCGCTGGCTAGAGAGCTACAAACTTTTCAACGACGCCTTGACCGAAAATCAGAAGAACTTATGAAAGCCCTTTGGCACTTGGGCAATCAAGAATTCAAGTGTCCTCACGATGCAGAAAAAGCGCTTAAACCTCTTCTGAAAAAACTGAGGTATCATTCCATTAACTATGAGATTATTCCTGTTGAACAACACACTGGAAAAGGCCGTCCTAAAGCTGGTGCAGAAAAACAGATTATTGCGTACCAACTCAAGGCATCTCTTTCTACCTCTCTTCAAAAAATACAACTCGAAAAGCAAGTTCTTGGACGCTTTATTCTTGCGACAAATCAGTTCGACTCAAACCTGCTTGACAACCGTAGCGTCCTTAAGCAGTACAAAGAACAATCTTGCGTCGAATCAGGTTTTAAATTCATAAAGAGTAACGCCTTTGAGTTGGATTCTTTTTATCTCAAAACTCCCTCAAGAATCGGCGCACTCATGATGGTGATGACAATTTGCCTTATGGTGTATAACTTCGCTCAGTACCACATGCGGAAATGCATGGAGGAAAATGGTGATGTTTTACCAAATCAGGTTGGTAAGCCTGTCAAAAATCCAACCATGAAATGGATCGCAGAGCTCATGAACATTATTGCTGTCGTCACCATTAAAACAGAGTCAGGCATCCAACGAATCGTTACCAATGTTAAAAAAGTCCACCGACGCATCATTGCTTACTTCGGCAAGCACGCACTTCAAATATATGGGTTGCCTTTGGACCTAAAACAGGTAAAAATCGATTACTCTAATTACAAAAACTTGCTACATTGGTGCGAAATGTAGGATACAACAACAAAAAGATCTAAAAACGAGAACAAGCACACCTTTCGCAATCCAGAAATTGCATTATAACACCTTGATTTTATTTATAATAATATGTTCTCATCTGCTTTTTTTACCAAATTTAGCGGTGAACAAATGG
>CAZXSX010000234.1:0-1574 GCA_964643245.1 uncultured Polynucleobacter sp. | reverse complement strand
CGCTCTGTGATAACTCTATCTTACCACGCAGGGCGACCTTAAATCCAGCGTCTTAGGGCGAACTTGAGAGAACCGTTGAAACCGGTATTTGTCGACACGAACAAGATGCGCAAGTTGGCTCCTGAGATGTCGGCGGTGAACGTGATTCCAATTGGGGTAGTCTCAACGTAGTCGTCGCTGAAACCAACTACCGAGCCATTATGTGCGACCAAGAAACGACCAGTTCTAGACTCGCCGTTGCGCTCGCATGAATATTCGATCACTGCGTGAGTATGATCTGCAGCTGTAAGAGTAAACAGCGCAGTAGGAACAACAACGTTGTCCGTAACAGTGACTGGACCATTGAGGATGGTCTGATACATACCGTTCAGGTTGAAGGCGAGAGCGGTCGTATCGATCTTGAAGTTTGCGTTTGCGGCGAGGTTGGTGCCGTCGCTGAACTGGATCTGTCCAAGGCCGCCGGCAGCTGCGCCGCCAGAACCCGAAGATCCTGTGTAGCTAGGAACGCCAGCAGGGCCGCCTGCAGAGTTCGACCAACGACGGATCATGTACTTCATGGTTGCAGAAGAACCAGTGTTCGTCGTGGTGAAGCGAAGACGTAGGGTCGTACCACCAGAGATGTCTCCGGAAAAGGTGACGCCGGTCAGGCCGAGGTATGCGCCGGTCGTGGTTACGTTGACGGTTGAGCCGTCCGTAACAACATGTATGGTGCCGGTCTCACGGGTCAAACCGCGAGACAGCGAGTAGTCGATGACTTGATATTCAGAACCAGCGTAGTTAACGGTGAACACGTTGCCGGTGGTGTTGTCTGCAAGCGTGCTCGTGAC
Source organism: uncultured Polynucleobacter sp. (assembly GCA_964643245.1). GTDB lineage: Bacteria > Pseudomonadota > Gammaproteobacteria > Burkholderiales > Burkholderiaceae > Polynucleobacter. Next base: position 747 of record CAZXSX010000234.1, on the reverse strand, counting down.
AAGGTTGGATTGTTCCCAGTAATCTACGCCGTTGAAGTAGCGAACGTAGTTGTTGAACACCCAAGTGGTACCGGTGAACTTGCCAATCTGATCCTGGAATCCAGTGCCGTCAGTGACGATGACCGTATCTCCGTCGGTAGGAGTCGTAAGGCCGTTGAACGCGAACTCAGCACTCCAACCGGTGATGTTGGTGCCGGTTCCGAGGGCCTTGTATACGCGATTGTTATTGCTCAATAGAGCAGAGAATAAGACGAGGTCGCCAGCCTGAACGTTTGCACCATCTTCTACAACGGGGTTGCCGGTAGGAAGAGTGGTGGAGACTGGGTCGTAGTACTTAACCTTAACAAGGGCAGATCCACCTGGAACAAGAGGGGCAGATCCGATGACCTGCGAACCGTTCCACAAGAAGACCGATGACGAACCCAAGCGAGAAGCGATGACGAACACGTTCTCAGCGATAGGTACTGCTGAGTTATTTGCTACTACGATCGAAGGGGTTGAGGACGCGTTACGGTCGATGACCACGTACGCAGACTGGTTAGCCAAAAGTGAGATGCCTGGAGCAGTATCTGGCAATGTAAACGTAGCGTTACCTGCACCACCTGGCTGCAGGATGGTGAGGGTCGAACCTGAAGGCTGGAACGTCAACTCTTGAGCTGCACCGTTTGCGGTGTTGATGGCTGTGTTGGCTGTCGACAAGTACTTGACAGTCTTATCCTGAGCCTTATCTGCCATCATCGCTGTGAG
>CAZXSX010000233.1:0-1584 GCA_964643245.1 uncultured Polynucleobacter sp. | reverse complement strand
TGTGAAGCATGTCGGAAATTTGTTGATTGGTATTGCCTTTCCCAAGGTATTTCATTACCTGTAATTCGCGGTCAGAAATCAAAGCAAGCTTATCAATGTCCGTTAATGAGTTGTTGCCATTTTTGCCGTAGGTAAAGAAGTTATAGCACTGAGAGATGGCAACACAGGCGGCCAAAATAACATCTGCCACCGCAGTTCATTAACAAAGCCAAGACCTCCTAATGAGCGAACTCTTCCGCTATAAAAAGCTTTATCCATGCTGGTTAAAATTAACATTCGAATCTCGGGGTACATAAGTCCGATTCGTCGAATGACATCAAAGCCATCTGTTTTTGGCATATCCAGATCTAAGATCGCCATATTAGGGTTGACCTCCTTAATAGATCACAAACATTTCTCGCCGTTTTAGGTTTGGCCAACTACTTCGAACATCAACTGCTCTTGCAGCATACTTTTTAGGGCCATCAGCATAGCTGGATGGTTTATCTACTAACATCACATTTTCTCATTATTTGTCTCCATTTTGGCTTAGGTTTTGATGAGGGTGAAGCGAAAAAATGGCCTTTGCGATTCGGCTATCGTTAATCTGAAGCATTTGATGGCGGCTGATTGGTGCCATCATGAGTCCGCCATAGCAGTGATCTACTTGCCAAGCAGATGCATTTTCTAAATCCTTAACGAGCCCCACATTGCTTGCATATATCTGAGTTTGTGAATACGGTGAGCGTCGAATGTTTACGAGTACGTTATGCGAAAGACTTTGTTCGCGAAAGAAAGTCATGTCTAAATGAACATCCTCTATTTGCATTTCTTGAATCCGATGAAGTTGTTCGGCGCTTTCTGTGAAGTTAATCAGGTGCAGCAATATGCCAAGTCGACGCATTTGCAACATTCATTCTTTACAAGAGTCGGTCATGTTGGGTTCAGGGAGGGCTTGCATGCCGAGCGCTATCAACCCGACGGGTAAGCGAGAATTGAGAATGAGATCACTCAATGCATCAATGTAATCACTCGAAGCGATTGCGTGCGTTGGAATTGGCAAAATACCAGGAATGAAGCGACCGCTGCGATACACTAGTAGGAAATCGTATCGAGACCTTCCATGAATAAATGCAGTAATTGCATATCGGAGGCATTAAGTAGAGATCTAAATAGGTCAGTTTTGTCCCTTTACAAATGGGTTCATGACTGATTGCCTGTCGCTTGGACCAGGTTTGGTGTTCTTCAAGGGCTTAGCTACTAAGGCCAAGCCAATGGTTGCCACAGGCGTCGTGTACTTCCTGGAAGGGTTTTTTCTTCCATGCCTTTACAAGCGTGTACAGCCGGGATTTCGGGCTTATCAGTATTCTCCAATCGGGTCCAGGTCTAGGCAGGACGGATTGGAGTGGTAAGGGCTTAAGGCTGATTTATCTGTAGGAATCATCCTACCAGCCTGTTCAAAGTATAGATATGGGATAAATCCATAAAGAATTTATGGGGATCGATCCTTGAAATAATTGGAACCAGACCTATATAATCAGTACTCTCTCAATGCGCGAGAGCTAAAACAGAAATTTTTACTGTAAATCTATCTTAGTTTTCTGC
>CAZXSX010000232.1:392-1586 GCA_964643245.1 uncultured Polynucleobacter sp. | reverse complement strand
CTCTTTGCGCTCAATCAAGCGATTCTTTAAATCTAATAAAGAGGAGCGCGCCTGGATGACTGTTGGTAAAGTGCCGCCAGCTTGAACGACAGGCTCAGATAGCAAGCCCTCATCAAACCGCTGTAAAAGTAAAAAAGTTTGGGCATAACGGCTCACAATATCAGCCAACCCCCGGCTGGTATTAGCTTCTAGCTCAGGTTGTGCAGCTAAACGGCGCACCAGAACCAGGGTGGATTCTAGTTCTTTAGCGTTAGCCTCAAAGCGTTGCTTGTTAATGGTGTAGCCTTGGGTTAAATGCTCTTGCAACAGCTTGGTTGCCCATTGACGAAAACGGGTGCCCTCAACCGACTTAACCCGATAGCCCACGGAAATAATCACATCCAGATTAAAGTGCTCCACCTGATAGGTTTTTCCATCATCGGCAGTATGTGCAAATTTTGCACATACTGAGGCACGCTCTAGTTCGTCCTCAGCAAATATATTGCGGATATGCCGCCCAATCACAGTGCGATCCCGCCCAAAGAGGGTGGCAATTTGCTCTTGATTTAACCAAACGCTTTGGCCTTGCACGCGAACTTCATAGGCTCCGTTCGTGGTTTGGTAGATTGCCAGTGAGCTCATGGCGCATTCCTAAGGGCATAGATCGCATTGAAACCATTTTGATACAGCGCATCCATGTCTCTTATGAAGAGGTGGCATTCCTTTGTATTGGCTAAATAATCTCCAGTCTTCACGATATTTTTCATAACATTTTCAGGAAGAAAGGGTGCGTCAGGATCTACACCCCTTTTTAGAAGTGGGCGTACAAAATCCCAAGACTTTTGATATTGTCGATGGGCAGAAAGCCACGCTGAGAGCGATTCATCCTCCTTGGAAATATCTCGATTCTCGCCAGCCCCGCAAGCCATTTGCCATTTATAGCCCGCCTCCATACACAAAAAGTACGCATTAAAAGTCGCTCCACTTTTTCATAGCGATCTTGCAGCTCAATACCCCTTTTCCAAGTCTTCAAGGCGTAGAGTGCAATAAAGAAAGTGCCTAAAGAGGCTATACCCCCTAACATAGAGCCCATAGCCGACCAGTCAATTGGCTCAGAACAAATTGCAAATACACTCATCGAGTTACCTCGCCAAGTAAGCTGGCTATCTCCGCCTCCACCTGCCTCGTTGCTTCCTGCCAGTGGTATTCGTGGTT
>CAZXSX010000232.1:0-370 GCA_964643245.1 uncultured Polynucleobacter sp. | reverse complement strand
AAGATCGTGGTGGCACATACTTATAAAAGAATCGATTGAAGTTGATTTCGTAGCCAACACGGCCAATTTGACCGTCACGCTCATCCACAAATGATTGATCAATGTAGGCATCGGGTAAGTGAGCTAAGACTTCCTTCGCAAAATAGGCATCGATATTTTCTACTAGAGGGATATTCTCGTTATCAGCAAGCTCTGGATCTGGCACCACTTGACCATCAGCATCTAGAACGATATCGCCTTGCGGGTTGCGACAGCCAAAAGCATTGATGATTGCTTTGACAAAAGGCTTACCAACTTTCCCGTAGGCTTGATGATTAACCTTTAATTCATCTACCCATGACTGAGCCCAAGAATACTTCTGGGTAGTACC
>CAZXSX010000231.1:303-1596 GCA_964643245.1 uncultured Polynucleobacter sp. | reverse complement strand
GACTGCCTCTGCCAACTGCGCAGTTTGATGTTCATCCCTCGCTTCCATACCACTATAATACCGGTTGCCCGATAGTTAAGCACAAGTAGTGCGGTTTATTACTTCTTGACCGCTTTTTCCGTAACGTTGAATTTTTTTAGATGCATACCGAGAGCGAGTCGAGTCTGAGAGTTTAGCGCAGACAAGGATGTATACAAGATACTGGTCACCGGCATATAGAACCATTGCAGAACCATATAAAAACGCCGGTGCGCCTTATATCTGGCTGGTCTTGGTGGCAACATCTTTAAGCTCAACATTAGTGTTACGAAGATACCTAGCATTGAAATTGTCTGTATCCTGCTCGCAACCAAAGGCAATTGATGTGCTAAGTAGCTACGATCTGCTTGCGGATTAACAAACAGTGGCAACCAAGCAGCAAATGCCAAAATGAGCGGAGCGGTCGCCCAGCTCACATGCCCCTCTATCAGCCTCGCTAGCTTCATGAATAGGTCTAACTTTGGCACCCTGTTTTTGATGAAGTAGCCCTTCTCTATCACATAGGCGATATCAGAAGCACCCCACGCCCATCGCTGTAACTGAACAAATTGCGCCCGCAGCGTTCGCCAATAGCCCTCAGAGAGTACAGCATCCTGATATATTGGCAAGAATATTGGAATGACGTCATGATGACCATCGTACCTAAAGTACGTACGCCAGAATTGATGTCCATCCTCCACAATTGTGCGCACACTCCAAAAATCAGTATCAATAAGTGCTTGCAGCCCTTGGGCATGAGAAGAGAAGTTGCGCAATAGGTGTGGGCGCAAACTTGTAATTACCATCCAAAATGAGTTTCCAGTTGCAATCACCCGCATTGGCGCTGGAGCATCCCATATGTTATTCAAAAACATTGGAACAGGCTGGAACGAGGTATGCAGCGGATCGTCGGCCATAATAAATTCATAGCTTAGGCTATCAAAATACTGTGGATGAGGACGGTTATCGGAATCAAGAGTAGTCAGGATAACATTAATTGGGTCTATTCCCTTTGATAGCACATAATTAGCTACCTGTTTACCAGCATACGTAATATTCGCACCCTTTCCGATGAGCTCATTTGGTAAATCTGCCGGGTGCTTGATGGCAATAAAGTCCATGAAATGATGCTTATAGGTACGAGCCAGACGCTGTGCGTTTGCCTCTACCGCTTCACCACCTCGCTCCTCGTACGCCAAAACAACCAGCATTTGCTTGCCGGGATACTGTGCTTCTACCAATGTTTTGATCGTAGGCTCAAGCACATCATTGCTC
>CAZXSX010000231.1:0-293 GCA_964643245.1 uncultured Polynucleobacter sp. | reverse complement strand
TCCTGCCACGTAGCTATTATCACCACATGCAGCAGATCTTTAGGGTCAACCGATTCCGTTCTTCCCTCTATTTGCTCTAAGTTAAGGTAATGCCATTGCATCTCTGCCTTGTGTCGGTACCGAACCATAGCCTCTTTTGCAGCATGCGGACTAGCAATGTCGTCGAGTAAGCGCTCCCAGTTAAATCGTTGGTAACGCTTTATTTTGTTGTATCCCTGCACTACCCGAAAGGCCATTGCGATAGCCTTGAACAACCAGATGATCATGTAGCCGATTATGAAACATGCAGCAGC
>CAZXSX010000230.1:0-1596 GCA_964643245.1 uncultured Polynucleobacter sp. | reverse complement strand
GATTTTTCTGGGCTACTTTTTTGATCCGCTGCTTTCACTGCTGCCTCAGTTGGAATCACGCTTTGATTTTTATACCCAAGCGCCTCGGCAAACTCGGCAACACTCTGTGCGTAAAAGTAGCTACGGTTGTATTGCACAATGGTTAGAAAGTTATTTAAGCCAACAAAATACTGCGCTTGATTGGCTCCATCTTTATCGGGGTATGGGAGGCCCACGATCAGCGCTTTACTTTGCGGCTCTACGCCACCTCTTTGTAAATCGCCCTGTTGTGCTTGCAAAATACCTTTTTCAATGAGTTCGGCTACTGTGTATTTGAGCTGAGGTTCACCATCAGCCAATTGCTTGGCTACAGCAATACCACTTTCTTGTACTGGAAAGGAAATCGGCATCCCAGCTTGCCAACCATGTTTTTTCATAAAGTTGGCAACGCTAGCAATAGCATCCTTTGGACTTTGCTTGAGATCAATGCGTCCATTGCCATCGCCGTCCACTGCAAAACTGCGAATGCTGCTGGGCATAAATTGGGGCAAGCCGATTGCCCCTGCATAAGAGCTATTTTGATTTAGGCAGGCATTAAAGCGAGCGGCATTAACTCCTTGGGCGCTATTTTTGGCAGGCAGTTTGCCACCGGACTCTGTCCAGCACATCAAAATGAGCTCTTGAAGTTGGTCTTTAAAGAGCTGCTCCCGAGCCAACTTATTGAGAGTATCTGGATAGCTAAAGGCTAGGGTGGATAAAACATCTTTCACCCGAAAAGTACCTGTTTGGCGACCGTAGATCGTCTCAATCCCAATGATGGCGACAATAATTTCTGCGGGAACACCAGACTCTTGCTCGGTCTTGGCTAAAAAGGCCTGGTTTTCCTCCCAAAAGACCTTACCAGCCTTCAAATGGACGGGTTCAATAAAGCGCTTCCGGTAAGTCAGCCAGTTCTTTTTAAAAGTACCCGATGGGGGTAATACCAATTTGCGTATGGAGGGAATCGTTTTAGCATCAAGAAAGCCATTTTCAAGGCTCTGGAGCGGGATTTCTTGGGTCTGCGAGACCTGATTGAGTAATGCGCTAAGGCTTTGACTGTAGCGCGCTTCGGTGACTGTATCCTCGGCTTGGTTTACGATGACTTGTTGTGAGTTGTTTCGTTGGATAGGGGCGCTAGTGCACGCGCAAAGAACTAGTAGCGAAAGTAAGTATGAGGTACGAAAGTTCATGCGTAAGAGCCGTTATGGATAAAAATTAAGCACAATTCATTAGATTATAAAAAATAAAGATTTGCTATTAAGCAGCTAATGACAACAGGATACATAACCCATCCAGATTTTTTGAAGCATGAGATGGGCAGTCATCATCCGGAGTGCCCTGAACGCATTCAGGCTATTAATGATTAAATGATTCGGAGTGGTATCGACCGTTTTTGCATCATCTAGATGCACCGCTTGCTAGCGAAGATCAACTGGAATTAGTGCACAGCCCTGATCACATTGCGTTTATCAAAGAGCAAGCTCCACAAAGTGGGTGCTCTATGCTGGATGGGGACACTATTATGAATCCTCATACTTGGCAAGCTGCTTTAAGAGCAGCAGGTGCAGCAATTGCTGG
>CAZXSX010000229.1:0-1604 GCA_964643245.1 uncultured Polynucleobacter sp. | reverse complement strand
TCATTAAAATCCATAAGCAGCTCACTCATGAAAATCTTTCTCGTCGGTTCAAAGAGCGCCTACAGTAAAGTTCCGGAAGTTCAGTCGGTGCTTGAAAAAGCCGGTCATGTTGTTACTCCTCCAAATGGTTATGAAAACCCCGGGAAAGAGGCGGAGTTAAAGAAGATGAGTCCTGCAGAGTTTCAGTCCTGGAAAAAGGACATGCTTAAGCGTGATAAGGAGATTATCCGAGCGAATGACGCGATTCTTGTCCTTAATATTGATAAGGGCGATCTGCAAAACTACATCGGCGGGGCTACTTTTCTTGAGATGTATAACGCGTTCGATTTGGGGAAAAAGATTTATCTTTTAAATCCAGTCCTAGAGGGGATGCTCAAAGACGAGATTGAGGGCATGGCCCCGGTTATTCTTAATGGGGATTTTACGAAGGTGATCAGGGATGAGGTTGTTCATTAGCGATTTTATATTGCATCCAGATGGGGGATGCCTCAGAATTGAAGTATGAAAAATAAAGCTGTTTTGCACAGTTTGGGGCACGCGATTCTGGTTTTTTTATACGTTTCCGGCGTAGCTGGAATTATGACCCACCTGGAAAAGGCGGGGGTGCCGGATAAGACTATTTGGGTTCCGGTTATGATGCTGATGCTGTTTGTATTTTCGGCGGCGGTTATGGGAGCACTTGTTTTTGGTCGTCCTGTTCTGCTCTATGTAAGCGGTGCGAAGGCGGAGGCGCTCAGGTTCTTTGGCTATACCCTGGGGTGGATGTTTGTTATCACTTTTTTGCTCTTACTGTCTCAGCTCATCGCGCGATAGGCTCTTTTCGCAGGCGGAATGATATACTGTGAGAAATGTTTGTTTTTGACGATATAACCGCATTGCATAAGCGGCTCGCAAAAAGCGAGAAAGCGTTTGAGATAGTTTTTACTCACTGTCAGATTGTCTGGGAGGTGGCGCGTCAGCTTATTGAACACCGGAAGCTTTCAGTTGATGTGGATTTTATTCGGGCGGGATGTTTTGTGCATGACATCGGCGCCTATTCGTTTATTTCGCCGGAGGGTGTTTTTGATGGGCCCAATTATATCAAGCATGGCGTTACCGGCTATGGCATTTTAAAGAGTGCCGGCTTTCCTGAGGAGTTGTGTCGCGTCGCTGAGCGGCATACCGGAACGGGGATTACGATGTCTCAGATACAGGAGCGTGACTTACCGTTGCCGATGAAAGATTATATGGCTGAGACGCTTGAGGAGAAGCTCATTATGTATGCAGATAAGTTCCACTCTAAGACCCCGAAATTCAATACGGCACAATCGTATCGTGCGTATCTAGGACGTTTCGGCGAAGAAAGTGTACGACGGTTTGATGAGCTGGTCGAGATGTTCGGCGTACCGGATTTACAAGGCTTGTCAGCGCAGTATCACCAGCCGATTGTATAAAAAGAGGGCCTCGTTGTTCCGGATTGAGTCCGGCGAGGCCCAGGGGAACGCTGTGCACGGATGCTGTTCATGACCCGTCTCCCGCTCTGCGTGACTGCTCGTCTCCATCCTCTGACTCGAGTCTGAGAAGCTCGCGCTCGACGTGTTCGACGGCGCTGTCGAGCTCAGTCG
>CAZXSX010000228.1:0-1612 GCA_964643245.1 uncultured Polynucleobacter sp. | reverse complement strand
ATGTTTTTGGCTAAAAATCCAATTAATACGCTGATGGCCAAGGCGGTAAATACCAGGAAACGCCAGGGAAACTGCACAAACTTAAGCAAAGAAATCTTCTCCCACACCCACACACTGGCTTGATTCGTCATAAAAATTGAGATTGCCGTCAATAAGATAAAAAATACCAATACTGCCCTGTTTTTACGTGCCCGGCGGGTAAAGGCTAATATGAGCGCCGCTATGACTAAAATAACATGTACAAATCCAATATCATAGGTCATGACCGGATCCATGACCGCAGGGCCCGGTCCGGAATAATTCCAAACAAAATTAAATAATTGTTTAAGCTGGATAAAATGAAGATGAAAATCATATATGCCCGTGTAAAGCTTCTCAATCTTGACATATTTCTTCTCAATAATTGCCGGAAGCCAAAAAAACGCGGTCAGACCAATGCCAAGACCATAGCTTAAACCCGCTTGAATAATAAAGCGGCGTTTGTTAAACCCCGCCTGAAATATTAAAATACACCCAAATAAAATGACCCATGGGGTAAATAACATATTGGTAATATTGTGCGTGATTGACAACAGCGCGAGGCCAAGGGTCAACGACGCCTTGTGCCTGCGCCTGCCATAGAGCGCTAATTGCCTGAAGGCCCACAACAAAAACGGCAGAATAGCAAAAGTGGCTAATTCTGAATATGCGCCGCGGATGTACACATCTACGATATGATATGGAAAAAATAAATAGGCAATGGCCGCAAGAAATCCAGCCGGCCTTCCCCACAATGAAGAAACAAACAAGAACATGGTAAGGCCGGAAGCAAAATACACGAGGAAGGATGCGCAATTAAGCGACAAGACCGGGTTCTTTAAAATAAAGGATATGGCTACAGCTAATTGCGTAAAGAACGGCTTATAAAAATTAAACACCGGGTATCCGTAACCAAACAGCATGTCATCTGACCAGCGAGGGAAAATCTGACCCTCCAGCCATGACTTCTTCATGCAAACAAGCTTAATAAGCCCTAAATGCGAATCATGCGTTATTAAGAAGTCCGGGGAAAGCAAATGCCTGCCTATCAATAACGACGCTATAAAAATTCCAACGATATAAATCATCTGGCTTTTCTGATGAGACATTCTTTTACAGTTAACATTAAAAATACCATTAGCGCAAGCGCTGTTAGAAGATAGATCCATTGCCCTCCCGGCGGCTGATAGCGAAATTCAATCAAATGTTCCCCCATCGGCACGTGAACTCCCTTAAACGCCCCATTAACGCGAAGAATCTCTTGCTTCTTTCCGTCGATAAATGTGTGCCAGTGCTGGGTGAATGAATCGTTATACACTAAAATTTGCGGTTTTTCAAAATGTGTTTTAAAAACCACGCGGTTAACATCAAAATGCGCGACATCTAGATTAGCTGACGGCCCCGTCACGGGATGGCCCGGCTGATTTAAATCATCATAAAGATAAACCTTATATTTAGCATAAGCACTCAATGCATCATCGCCTAAACGTTGGGACACATCGAAAGTCCATCGGGCCGCGGCTTGAGGAATGCCGAGTTTCGCCGGCGCATCCGTCATGCTCATGGCGTACCAAAAATCTTCATAAGGGACAAA
>CAZXSX010000227.1:0-1612 GCA_964643245.1 uncultured Polynucleobacter sp. | reverse complement strand
ACGGTATTGCCATCATCCGATGTGAGTGGTCTCGCAAACGCAATACGCTCTGCCTGCTGCCCTAGGTAAGCGCGGTGCTCTGGGCGAACCTGAACACGCAGCTCTGCAGTACCAGGTCGATCCATCAAGACCGCTACAAGGCGCGGCTTTATGAGCGTAAACTGGACTACTCATTGCCTCCTGGCGACAGGTCGTCCCCATCTCTGCTCTAAATCAGGGTTTACCCTAGAATTCCCCCTTTATAAGCCCCTTGAGCTTCGTCAAGTGGGGGGTATAAATACACCAAAATCAATCATTTGCAAGCGTTTTAATCGATTGAGTTTCTCTATAGACGCTAATGCTAAAAACTATAAATATTATAGACAACAAACTATGAATCACCCAAAACCTTCTGGAGAGGTTAAAGCAGTGGCGATTGCTACTGAGAATGATTTGCGGGAAACGATTCGACGCAAAAGTAAATTGAAAGGTCGTCAAGCGGATGATGCTTCGATTGCTGAAGTGAGGCGACTGATTGGTGAAGCCCCTCATCGTCGTGACTTATTAATTGAGAATCTGCATAAACTGAATGACGAATATCGCGCATTGCATGATCGTCATTTAGTGGCTTTGGCAAAAGAAATGAATTTGCCTATGGCAGAAGTGTACGAAGTTGCTACATTCTATCACCATTTTGAAGTGGTGCGTGGTGATGATCCAGTTGCTGATATCACTGTGCGTGTCTGTGATGGCGTTGCGTGTGAATTGGCTGGTGCGCAGAATTTACTTACCAAGTTACCAACAATCTTGGGTAACCCAAACGTCAAAGTTGTTGCTGTTCCATGCGTTGGTCGTTGTGAGCAAGCCCCCGTGGCAGTCGTTCATCAGTACCCAGTGCTTTTGCTACTACTGATAAGGTCAAGGCCGCAGTTAGCAACCGTCTTACAACCCATCCAATGGCAAAGGATGATGCAAATTTTGATCCCGCAGCTCTAGCAGAGCAGGGCGTATCCCCACAAGGCGAACATCGAACCGTTTCACCAGACTATGTCGGTTATAAAAGCTATCGTGCACAGGGCGGCTACGCCTTGGCAAGAGAAATCCATGAAGGTAAACGTGATGCTGAAAGCGTGATCAAAGCCATGGAAGATTTTGGTCTGCGCGGTTTGGGTGGTGCAGGTTTTCCGGCAGGGCGTAAGTGGCGCATTGTGAAAGACCAAGCGGCTCCTAAACTCATGGCAGTCAATATTGACGAGGGTGAGCCAGGCACATTTAAAGACCGCACCTATCTAGAGCGTGACCCACATCGTTTTTTAGAAGGTTTATTGATTGCGGCCAATGTTGTTGGGATTGATGCATGCTACATCTATTTGCGCGATGAATATCACGGTTGCCGTGAGTTACTCGAGAAAGAATTGGCTAAGCTCAAAGCAAACCCACCATTTGCAATTCCCAATATTGAATTGCGGTGCGGTGCAGGTGCCTACATTTGTGGTGAAGAGTCTGCGATGATTGAGAGCATAGAGGGCAAACGGGGTGAGCCTCGCATGCGGCCCCCCTATATTGCACAAGTCGGCTTGTTTGGTCGCCCGACGCTTGAGCATAATTTTGAAACTCTGTACTGGGTGCGCGA
>CAZXSX010000226.1:0-1628 GCA_964643245.1 uncultured Polynucleobacter sp. | reverse complement strand
AGCGATGGAACAGTTTCGGCGATTCGGCACGATTGCTTAAGTCCGCTGCCATAATCCCTAAACGTGCAAATTCTGCCTCTGCCACGGCGAGCGGCTGATCCATACTGTCAAGTAACCATTGCCAACGTTGGCGTACTTGGCGCACCACCTCTAAGGCGCGTTGGCGGCGGTCACCAAGCAAGACATCTTTATCTAAATTGGCATCCCCAGCATGGAGCGGTAAATCACCTGCCAAGAAGCCTTCTAGGGTTTGGCATAAGGCCAGTTTGTTTTGGGTAGACAGCTCAATGTTAATGCGCTCAATGCCATCGCAATATTCACCCATGCGGGGCAGAGGGATCACCACATCTTCGTTAACCTTAAAGGCATTGGTGTGGCGCGAAATCGCGGCGGTGCGTGAGCGATCTAACCAGAATTTCTTACGCGTTTCCGCTTCAACCGCGATAAAGCCTTCGGCGGCGCGAATATTGCACATGCGCACGACTTCCGAAGCCGCTGCCATTACGGCTTTTTCATCCGGGCCAACAATATCGCCAATCAATACCATCTTGGGACGACCATGCCGCTTGGCTTTGGTGCTATAGCCAACGGCTTTGACATAACGTTCGTCTAAATGCTCTAAACCAGCTAACTGCACGCCAGCGGCATGGCCTGCGCCACCGGGCTTGAAGTAATCGGTAATTTCCACAATCGCGGGAACGGCTTCGCGCACTTGCCCAAAGAATTCCAAACACACGGTGCGTACTTGTGGCGGCATTTTGTGCAATACCCAGCGTGCGGCGACGATTAAGCCGTCTGTCCCTTCCTTTTGTACGCCGGGAACACCACCTAAAAATTTATCGGTGACATCTTTCCCCAAGCCGGTTTTGCGGCATTGCTGACCGGGTAAGCTCAACACTTCTTCGTTGAGTAATTGATAGGTTTCCGCATCAAACCGCTTTAAGCGGAAAGACACGGTTTCTTGTTCATGGATTTTGCCGAAGTTATGGTTCAGGCGTTCGACCTCTAACCAATTGCCATCGGGCGTAACCATCTTCCACCACGCCAAATTATCTAAGGCCGTTCCCCATAACACGGCTTTTTTGCCCCCAGCATTCATGGCGATATTGCCACCAATACAAGAGGCTTCGGCGGAGGTTGGGTCAACCGCAAAGACCAAACCAGCGGCATCGGCGGCATCGGAAACGCGCTTGGTGACAACCCCCACACCGGTGCGAATCGTGGCATAGGGCTGGGTATGACCGGGCAACACGGTCTGTTCTACCGCGCCAATATCAATCAGTTTTTCAGTGTTGATGACCGCTGAAAATGGGGTTAATGGCACAGCTCCACCGGTGTAACCCGTACCGCCGCCGCGTGGAATGATGGTTAAACCCGCCTCAATACAACCACGTACCAGCGGCCCCATTTCTTCTTCGGTATCGGGGTAGAGCACAACAAACGGATATTCAACCCGCCAATCGGTGGCATCGGTAACATGTGCTACCCGTGCCAGACCATCAAAAGCGATGTTGTCACGGCGAGTATGTTTGCCTAATGCCTTCAGCACTTTGCGCCGCAGCTTGGCAGTGGTTTCAAACCATTGTTCAAATTTTTGGACAGCTTGACGGGCGGCAACAACTAAGGCG
>CAZXSX010000225.1:0-1645 GCA_964643245.1 uncultured Polynucleobacter sp. | reverse complement strand
CAACCGTGATTTCCACATCCTCAATCCCCGACTTTGCGATGATGGCTCCGCGGGCATCGAGTGACCGCTTGATGGTGCTTTCAATGCTGTCCTGCTCGTTGAGGGCCGGAATAGCAATCAGCAGTTTCATTTAAGAACCCCTCTGTAAATATTTTCAAGATTGCGGACACAATTGTGTAAATCAAAAAGTTTTTCCGCGCGCTCACGCCCTTTGACACCCATTTCCCTGGCAAGCGCCGGATTTTCCAGAATATCGAGCACCGCGCCCGCGAGACCGTGCGCGTTGCCCGGCATGGTCAGCCGGGCACATTCCGGCGCGCAAAGCTCCAGCGGCCCACCTTCTCCAAAAGCCGCGACAGGAACGCCCGTGGCCATGGCTTCCAGATTGCTGAGTCCATAGGGTTCCGGATTAACGGGACACTGAACCGAAACATTAAGGGAGCGGTAGACGTCCGGAATGTCGTTTCCTGTATACTTCCAGCCAGTAAAATGAACGGCTTTTTCCAGCCCTGCCTCGACCGCTTTCTTTTTCAGTTTTTCTTCATAGCCCTCGTGCCCCTCAATTTCTCCCCCGCATACCCAAAAATGGGCCGCGGGCATGGCCTTGCGCACCGCAGCCGCCATTTCCAGGAAAAGCTCCAGCCCTTTCCAGGGGTCGAGGCGGCAAACAATGCCGATAAGCGGCACGTCTTCCGGAACTCCAATTTCAGCGCGCAGATTACGCGAAGGTTTTCCGGGACTGAATTTTTTAAGGTCCACGCCATCGTAAACTTTGGCGATGTTCGCGGGAAATCCATGATCTTTTCCCGTAAACGCCTGGGCGATGGCATTGTCCATGACGATAAAGCGGGTGGAAAAGCGGCGAACCAGGAAATTTTCCAGCGCGCCGAACCAGCGCGACTGCACCACAATTTCGCGGACATGCCAGACATGCGGGCGCTTTGCCAGCCGCGCCGCCAGGAACCCGTAAAGGTTGTGGATGGTGTTGGTATGGACCAGGTCGATTTTCTCATCCAGAATGACTTTTTTAATACGGTGGACCGCGGACAAGTACCCCAATATATATTGAAGCAGGTAAAAGGGTCCTTTACGGCTGGTCAGCTTGCGCATGCCGGGAACAAAATGGACTTTCGCGCCGGCCTTCTGGTAAGCATCTACAAGCGGCCCCTCTTTTGGAAGCAGGACATGGGCTTCAAAAGCGTCCGGATCAATCGCCTGTAAAGTGCGGAGCAGCGTGACATCCGCTCCCCCGATTTCAGAAGTCGACTGAAGATAAAGGATTTTTTTCCGGCTTGCGCTTTTGGACGGCTCTTTCTTGCGCGCGTGCGGCATTTCTCCCAGCATCTTGCAGGCAGCATCAATGACTTCGTCGACGGTAATTTCCTGCATGCAAAGATTGCCCTGGCAGCCATCGGTATACTGAAACTTGCAGGGACTGCACGGCATGGGGTGATAAAGCACTCTGACATTTTCTGAAAGCGGACAGACCTTGATCAGGTCGCCGGGCCCGAAAAGCGCGAGGGTTGGCACATCAAGCGCGGCAGCCATGTGAAGTGTACCGGTGTCGGGTGTAATAAAAAGGTCGGCATGCGCCAGCAGCCCGGCCATCCCGCTCAAAGAAGTGCGCCCGCATAAATCTTCAGCC
>CAZXSX010000224.1:0-1653 GCA_964643245.1 uncultured Polynucleobacter sp. | reverse complement strand
GGCGTCCAACCAAGGGGGTCAGTTCAAGCGGGTGGTTTTTTTATTTAACCAGAACGGTAACGATTACATACCCAGGAAATGCTTAGCATAGCGTGGGTTGATATCCGATAGACGCAACATTGTTAACAAGTCAGCGGTATTGAAATCGGGATCCCAAGCAGGCGCACTGCAAATCTTCGCACCCAACTTTAAGTAACCTTTAATCAAAGGAGGAGCATCCACGTCCAGGCCACCATTTAGTTTATCCAAAGGAAGGGGCAAACATGGGAAGGCATGAAACTCGGTTGGCGCCATTTGATCGCTATTGAGCGAGTTGTATAGGCTTGCAGCAAAGTGGCCGCCATCTGCCATCGGAATACTGGCGCAACCCAGCATGATTTCATACCTATTCTTGAGCATGTACTGCGCTAAACCACTCCATAAAGCCATGATTACGGCGCCAGAGCGATAGTCTTGATGTACACAAGATCTGCCGAGTTCAACAATTTTTGGACGCAAATGATTCAAGCGTGACAAGTCAAACTCTGAATCAGAATACAGGCGACCAATCTCTTGGGCTTTATGAGGTGGCAATACGCGATATGTACCAACCACTTTTAATGAATCTTGGTCGCGAATGAGGAGATGATCGCAATACGCATCAAATTCATCAACATCTAATCCCTCCTCTGCATTTTGAGGGAGATTAGCTCCCATTTCTTCTGCAAATACTTTGTAGCGTAAACGTTGCGCTTCTTTTACTTCGCTCGGTCTCGTAGCCCATTCAATGCTGAAAGCAGGTCTTTTTGCTTTGGCAACTTAAGGAACTACTGCGACAGGTTCAGCGGCTGTTAACTCAACACGGGCTTTTGTAGCAAACTTTTTGCCAAATAGCTTTTTTGCTAATTTCTTAGATAGTTTCTTGAGTGGATTAAGCTTTGATTTGTTTGGGTCTTTTTTCTGTTTTGGAGAAAAAATTTCAAAGGCGCCGATGGGGTTTGGGATATCAGACATAGTCAGCCTAGTTGTTTGTTTGTATGATCGTAGAGACTGTTTATGACGGTTTTAAGACAAGCGGCAAACATACCGCCAGCCACATTAAAACAGCAATAAGAAGGGCAATCATTACGGCTGCAGAGCCAAAATCCTTGGCGCGCTTGGACAAGTCATGGTGCTCAAATGAAATGCGATCTATGGCTGCTTCTACGCTGAAATTAAGAAGTTCTACAACCAAAACCATGAGAAGAGACCCAATCAGCAGAGCCTTCTCAAGATGCGTTGTGGGTAATAAGAACGCAATGGGAGAGAGCAAGGCAAGTAGCGTTAGTTCTTGTCGAAATGCGCTTTCTTCTTGAAATGCATACACCAGCCCACACCACGAATTCTTAGCAGCGTGCCATGCTCTAGCAAATCCGCGATTTCCTTTATGAGGATTTTGGTTAATGTGATATGGGGAGGTCAAGCGAAAATCCTCTTATGCGATTGCTGTAACATGAACTTCGGGAGTGGGCACCGGCTTGAGGTGCTTCACAAATTCTTCCGTAGCAGCTCTCCATGAGAATTTTTCAGCATGAGCCCTAGCAACTTCACGCGGAATTTTGAGAGCATCTAGGCAAGCCTGGCGTAAATCCTCGTTCATGGCTCCAGCCTTTGAATTTCTTAATACATCGATTG
>CAZXSX010000223.1:871-1665 GCA_964643245.1 uncultured Polynucleobacter sp. | reverse complement strand
ACTTTAGGATATAACCTCAGGTACAGCGATAGTCACTGGCAACAAACAAGTAACACACAACGCATTTACAATCCAACGCCACTGGCCATCGATCTCTACGCAGTTTGGAAGTTCAATCAGAAAACCCTACTCCGCACCTCGGTCGATAATTTATTGAAACGCCAGTCTAACAATTTAAACGAACAACGCTACGCTGGCTTGCGCACGCTGAGCCGATGGTACTCACCAGAATATCGGAAGGTGTCACTCAATCTAGAGTACCAATTTTAGATAAACAAAACCGCTCGACGAGTCTGTTCGAGCGGTTTCTGCATTCAACAAGCAGAGACTACTTCTTCAACAAATCCAACAAAGCAATCACACTCGCTTCAACGCCTGCCCGTACTGCTGGTTCAGGTGTGATTTTAAATAAAGGACTGTGATGTCCTGGCACGGCTGGGCCGCCTTTGCTTTCTTTTTCAAAATCTTCTTTTGGGGTGCCACCGATTGAAAAATACACGCTAGGGATGTACGGTTCACTCACGAAGAAAGGAAAGTCTTCCGCACCCATGCCGTCACGCATTTTCGGTGTTGCGAACGCGTCTTTGCCTAGCTTCTCTGTCCAGACTTTTTTCAAATGCTGGGTCAGTGGAATGTCGTTCAGGGTCGGAGGTGTTGGCGTATCGACTTCGACCACTTCGGGCAATAAATTTTCTGGTAAACCTGCTGCGCGCGCGGTATTGAGCGCGACACGTTTAATTGCAGACAATAATAGAGAGCGCGTTTCTTTGCTTTCGCTGCGCACACTTAATTGC
>CAZXSX010000223.1:0-861 GCA_964643245.1 uncultured Polynucleobacter sp. | reverse complement strand
TCGTACCTGAATGGAAGGAGCCAACAGTAATTACTGCTGGTTCACGCGGCGCCACTTCGCGCGTGACAATGGTCTGTAGCGCTAAAACAATTTGCGAACCGATGACAACTGGGTCTTTGCCCAAATGCGGATAGGCGCCATGTGTACCAATACCGTGTACGGTGATCTCCACCGTATCGACACCAGAATATGGCGAGCCTTCTTCGGCGACGATCTTGCCAGCTTCTGAGCCAGAATCAACATGGAACGCTAAAGCATATTTGGGTTGCCCAAACCGTTTCCAAATTTGATCTTTCATCATCGCCGCTGCACCACCAACCCGCTCTTCGGCTGGCTGGCCAATCAACATCAAAGTGCCTGACCACTGTTGCTTACGTGCAGCCATTTGTACTGCGGTCCCAACTAAACTGGTGATATGCACATCATGACCACAAGCGTGCATCACATGCTGCAACTTTCCATCTGGATCTTTTTGCTGAACTTTCGATGCATACGGCAAACCCGATTTTTCTTCTAAAGGCAAACCATCCATATCTGCACGTAACATCACCAATGGTCCCGCGCCATTTTTTAATATGGCAACCACGCCGGTCTTACCAACACCCTCAGTCACTTCAAAACCAGCGGCACGCAATTCCTTGGCTAGACGTGCCGCCGTATTGGTTTCCATAAACGATAGCTCTGGGTTTTGATGAAAATGCTCAAATAAGGGCTTTAGCTGCGATTGATAATTTTTTGCAATTGCCGTTTTGAGTTCACTATCCGCCGCGTATGCAGATTGTGCAAACGCTCCCATCATCGCCACGGCGACTCCGATTGATCGTAAATTGAATTTCAAGCTTGATCGAATAAGTTGCTTAG
>CAZXSX010000222.1:0-1670 GCA_964643245.1 uncultured Polynucleobacter sp. | reverse complement strand
GAGCGAGCCGCCTCAAGTACATTTAAGGTTCCTCCAAGATTCACCTCGTAGACGCCCATAGGTTGTGTGAAGCTTTTGGGCACGTAGGCCTCGGCAGCCAAGTGCATAATGATATCCGGCTTGAGTTTCTTTATGAGCTTCACTACGTCATCGGAAGCAATATCTCCTGGAATAATCTGCTCGAAGGAGGAGGAAAGATGGTGAATGTTCTTAAGATGCCGTTTGCCTGCATCCGCCATTGAAGTACCACGCACAAAAATCGAGACATTCGCTCCGAGTTCGAGGAGACGTTCTGTAAGGTGCGAACCGATAAACCCATCGGCTCCCGTTACAAGAACGCGCTTCCCTGCATATGTTGAAAAATCGTAAGTCATGGATCCTGTCAGTAACGCCACAATAATACCACGCGGCGAGATTCTTAGGTTTCGGTAAGAATCGACACAATCCGCTCTCCGGTTTTCCCGTCACCATAGAGGTCAATCCACTGAATATCCCTACTTAGCATGGTTCGAGCGGCTTGAGCGATAGAAGAGGCTTCAGTGCCCGCGAGCATATTCATGGCTGCCTCTACTGTTTCGGGCCGCTCTGTCGAATCGCGCACCGTTACACAAGGGACGCGTAGAATGGACGCCTCTTCCTGGAGACCTCCAGAGTCCGTGATAATCAAACGTGCGTGTGTCTCAAGTGGAAGAAACTCGAGATACCCTAGCGGTTCAATAATCTGTATCGACGACGCAGCAGTAAGATTGAATTCCTCGTATTTGTGTTTCGTGCGTGGATGTAGAGGAAGGAGCACGGGCAGATGGTGTTCCTCCGCCACCTGTGTGATTCCCTTGAGGATTCCTTCAAGACGCTCGCGTGAGTCAGCATTCTCTGCCCGGTGTACGGTCGCAAGAATATACTGCTTGTCTGTGAGACCGTACTGGGCAAGGAGGTTCGCTGCGCGCGTCTCGGAAAGGACACTGTGCGCCTTCACTGCATCGACGACGGTGTTCCCTACCGTATAAATACGGGCTTCGTCAACGCTCTCTGCAACAAGTTGTGTCGCCCATTCCTTGGTTGGAGCAAAATACCAGTCGGCAACCTTATCAATCATAATTCGATTCCATTCCTCCGTCATGGCGTAATCACGGCTCCGGAGCCCTGCTTCAACGTGTGCCACAGAAAGGCAGGCGCGCTTTGCTGCAAGAGCCCCCGCAAGTGCGCTTGTCGTATCTCCTTGCACCACCACTGCAGCTGGAGTGCGTTCGCGCAGAATTCGTTCTATATCTGCAATCATGGCTCCTAACTTTTCAGGATACGGAAGGGCTGAATCTCCCACATTGAGCAAATACTCGGGCTGCGGAAGAGAAAGTTCTTCAAAGAAGATCTTGTCGAGTAGTGTGTCGTAGTGTTGACCTGTGTGAATCACAAAGAACGGGACTTCGCGCTTCTGACACTCATAAATGAGTGGTGAAAACTTAATAATCTCAGGGCGGGTTCCGAACACAAAGCAGAGAGGGTTCATAAGGATTTTATTTAACCAGCAACACATTGTAGCCGCTAGTCTGCTTCGAAGAGTATTTCCTGGCGATTAAGTCACCGAGCTGTCCAATCCCACAGAAAAACGGCCACCGTCCGAGCGGAGACAGCCGCACAAGCGTTTCTAGCGGACCGCGCACCGAGGTGAG
>CAZXSX010000221.1:0-1678 GCA_964643245.1 uncultured Polynucleobacter sp. | reverse complement strand
GGAGTTAAAGGATTCTTGGCGAGCAGCTTTACCATTGCGGTCGAGCACGTCAACGTGTGACAGCTCATCCATCATGGCCTTGCCAACCTGGTCACCAGCGGCACCCCAAATATCAACCACGTTGTTATAGCGCTCTTGATTGGTTACAAGACCTGACATGAACTGCTTGTCGTACTCCTTAACCTTGGTAGACGCTTCAGTGATGATGCGATCCTTAGAGCTTGGAATCAACATGTCGTCGATTGCAATCGAGATACCAGCTTTAGTAGCTAAACGGAAACCAGACTGCAAGAGGCGATCAGCAAAAATGACTGTCTCGCGCAAGCCACACTTACGGAATGAAGTATTGATCAAGCGTGAGATTTCTTTTTTCTTCAAAGGCTTGTTGATTTCCTCGAAAGACATGCCCTTAGGCAAAATCTCAGACAAGGTGGCACGGCCAACGGATGTTTGATAGATCTTGGTCTTCTCTGCAAAACGCGCATCGCCTTCTGCTTTCTTGTCCACGATCTCATACTCAGTAATACGTACAGCAACACGTGAAGCTAATTCGACTTGACCAGCTTCGTATGCACGCACCACTTCAGTAATATTAGCGAACACCATGCCTTCGCCCTTACCGTTGATCTTGTCGCGAGTTGCGCAGTACAGACCCAAGACCACGTCCTGTGAAGGAACGATGGATGGCTCGCCGTTAGCTGGGAACAATATGTTGTTCGAAGCCAACATCAATGTACGTGCTTCCATTTGCGCTTCGAGCGACAAAGGAACGTGAACCGCCATTTGGTCACCGTCAAAGTCCGCGTTAAATGCCGCGCAAACTAATGGGTGCAACTGGATCGCTTTACCTTCAATCAGCATTGGCTCAAAAGCCTGAATACCGAGACGGTGCAATGTAGGCGCACGGTTGAGCATGATTGGATGTTCACGAATCACTTCTTCGAGAATATCCCAAACGATTGACGTCTGACTTTCAACCTCTTTCTTCGCAGCCTTAATCGTGGTTGCAATGCCTAAAGTCTCAAGTTTGTTGAAAATGAATGGCTTAAAGAGTTCCAAAGCCATCAATTTTGGCAAGCCACACTGATGTAATTTCAATGTAGGGCCAACCACAATGACTGAACGACCAGAGTAGTCGACACGCTTACCGAGCAAGTTTTGACGGAAACGGCCACTCTTACCTTTAATCATCTCAGCCAAAGACTTGAGAGGACGTCTGTTAGCGCCAGTCATCGCCTTACCGCGACGACCATTGTAGAGTAATGAGTCAACTGCCTCTTGTAACATACGTTTTTCGTTGCGAACGATGATCTCTGGCGCGCGCAACTCTAAGAAACGCTTCAAACGATTGTTACGATTGATCACACGACGATAAAGATCGTTCAAATCGGATGTCGCGAAACGGCCGCCATCCAAAGCCACAAGCGGGCGAAGATCGGGCGGAATGACAGGCACAACGTTCAGAATCATCCAATCAGGCTTGTTTCCAGATTTACGGAAAGCTTCCACGATTTTCAGAATTTTCATTCCGCGCGCGCGAGTCTGCTTCGACTTCGCGGTGCGAACTTGACGCTGATACTTTTGCGCCATCTTATCGAGGTCAAGACCTGCGAGCAGCTCTTGAACAGCAGCGGCACCCATGCCGCGTCGAGCCGCGCCGGCGGGGAGGCGACCTTCT
>CAZXSX010000220.1:0-1683 GCA_964643245.1 uncultured Polynucleobacter sp. | reverse complement strand
CAAACCTATGACTGCCGGCAAAGTTAATTTGGTGATTCCGCCGTTGGTGGAGAACGGAAATCTGGTGGTTCTCAAAGTGAATGTTGAGAGTCCAATGACTCCGAATGATTATGTGAAGACGGTTCATATCATCGCTGAAGGCAATCCTCTGCCGAATATTTGTACTTTTCATTTAACGCCTCGTAGTGGTACGGCAAACATTACTACCCGAGTGCGTTTGGCCGACAGTCAGACTGTTTGGGCGATAGCGCAAATGAGTGATGGTCGTTTCTATCGGGGCAAAGCAGAAACTTTGGTTACGCTTTCAGCCTGTACTGAATTGGTTTAATAAACAATGAGCAAAACTTCACGCACCTCTATTACGATGCCGGCAACAGCCAAGAAGGGCGCGATTATTGAAATTCGAGCACTCGCGCAACATGATATGGAATCGGGCTTTCGGTATACCGAGAGCGGTAAATTAATTCCGCGCGATATTATTCGTCAATTTATTTGCACCTATAACGGAGTTGAGGTTTTTAATGAGGATTTCTATTCTGGAATTGGCGCTAACCCACTGGTCATCTTTACTACCGTAGCAACCGAAACGGGTACATTGGTATTTAAGTGGGTTGGAGATAATGGCTATGAAGCAGTCAATCAAGCCAATATTGTGGTTTCATGATTGAACGACGCATAGTCGCCCCTCATTGGCTGATCGCTCTTTGCGCACTGTTATTTTCTTCTGTGCCAATGGCGGCAGGCGGGCAGGATGCACAATACAAGCTTCAGTCGAGCTATGAATTGATGTCTCCTGAAAATAAAGCGATGCAAGCTTAAACCCAGCTATGTTCTGGGTGGTCGATGGTGAAAGTTTGTGGAATAAGCCATCAGATCGCAATCAAAAATCCTGTGCCAGTTGTCATGGTGATGCCAAGAAGTCAATGCGCGGAGTTGCAACGGTGTTTCCGAAGGTGACAAAACAACGTCTGAAAACACTGGAAGGGCAAATCAATCAATGTCGGGAAGGCTCCCAAGGACAAACGCCTTTGGCCTATGAAAGCAAAGATCTATTGGCATTAACCGCTTATATTGCCTACCAATCAAAGGGTATGCCAATTGCCGTTAAAGAATCTGCTGAAAATAAACCGTTCTTACAAAAAGGGCGCAAGACGTTTTACAAAAGGATGGGTCAGCTTAACCTATCTTGCGCTCAATGCCATGAAGATCGACCTGGATTGAAATTAGGTGGCAGTCCTATACCGCAGGGACACCCAATGCATACCCAATCTACCGCTTAGAATGGCAAACTCTTGGTTCATTGCAACGTCACCTTCGTAATTGCATGAGTGGTGTGAGGGCGCAGCAATTTGACTACGGTTCACCAGAAATGGCCCAGCTCGAACTATTTCTGGCCTGGCGAGCTCGGGGACTACCTATCGAGTCGCCTGGAGTGAGGCCTTAATCAGAAAAGACGACTGATGTAGCGCCGTTAATTAATATGCGGTCGTGCAAGTAGTAACGTAATGCTCGCGATAGAACCGTACGCTCCAAATCGCGACCCTTGCGCACTAAATCGTCTGGTGTGTCACCGTGCGTTACGCGTGTTACGTCTTGTTCAATGATGGGGCCTTCGTCCAAATCGCTAGTCACAAAGTGGGCGGTAGCCCCGATCAATTTGATGCCGCGGGCATGTGCTTGATG
>CAZXSX010000219.1:0-1695 GCA_964643245.1 uncultured Polynucleobacter sp. | reverse complement strand
TGAAGTTGTTGGAAACGTCTAAGAAGACGATTTCACGATATTCGGGGTGAATGCCAGGTTTCATGTTGGGTCCTATCAGCGGGTAGCCGTTTAAGTGAACCCACCTAAATACTTTCCCAAGTTTAAAAGCGCTTGTTACAGCAATAAAGGCGAAATTATGCCATGAAATCAATAAGAAAGCATTTGGGGTCTAAAAGAGCCGAAATAGGCCCTAGGACCCCTAAATTAGCCTCTGCGACGCATGAGGTCGAACAATTCACCGTTGTTTTTGGTCAATTTGAGCTTATCCACAATGAAGTTCATCGCCTCGATATCGTCCATATCGGCCAACAATTTGCGCAATACCCAGATCTTTTGGAGGTTCTCTGGTTTGACCAGCAATTCCTCGCGACGGGTGCCGGACTTATTGAGGTTAATTGAAGGATAAACACGGCGTTCGGCTAAGCGACGCTCCAAATGCACCTCCATATTGCCGGTGCCTTTGAACTCTTCATAAATGAGGTCATCCATTCGGCTACCGGTTTCAATCAGGGCAGTAGCAATGATCGTTAAAGATCCGCCTTCTTCGATATTACGCGCTGCACCAAAGAAGCGTTTTGGACGTTGCAATGCATTGGCGTCCACACCACCAGAGAGTACTTTGCCAGACGATGGCACAACGGTGTTGTATGCACGTGCCAAACGGGTGATCGAATCGAGCAGGATGATGACGTCTTTACCCATCTCCACTAAACGTTTTGCCTTTTCAATGACCATTTCAGCAACTTGAACGTGACGTACTGCCGGTTCATC
Source organism: uncultured Polynucleobacter sp. (assembly GCA_964643245.1). Classification (GTDB taxonomy): domain Bacteria; phylum Pseudomonadota; class Gammaproteobacteria; order Burkholderiales; family Burkholderiaceae; genus Polynucleobacter. The sequence goes on along the minus strand of CAZXSX010000219.1, from coordinate 903 downwards.
GAAGGTCGAGGCAACTACCTCACCACGCACCGAGCGTTGCATCTCAGTCACTTCCTCAGGACGCTCATCAACGAGTAACACAATCAAAATAGCATCGGGATTGTTCGCGGAAATGGCGTGTGCAATGTGCTGCATCATCACGGTCTTACCTGATTTGGGTGATGCTACGATCAAGCCCCGTTGGCCATAACCAATCGGTGAAATCATGTCGATAATGCGACCTGTTAAATTCTCTTCCGCCTTAATATCGCGCTCCAAACCGATTACACGGTTTGGGTGCAACGGGGTTAAGTTTTCGAACATGATGCGGTTCTTGAGAGCCTCGGGAGCTAAACCGTTGATCTTGTCGACTTTGACTAGCGCAAAGTAACGCTCACCATCTTTAGGGGTACGCACTTCACCCTCAACGCTATCGCCAGTGTGCAAATTGAAGCGACGAATTTGTGCGGGGGAGATGTAGATGTCATCGGGGGACGCCATGTACGAAGCTTCAGGAGAGCGTAAGAAACCAAAGCCACCAGGCAATACTTCCAAGGTGCCGTCGCCATAAACCGTTTCACCCGCCTTCGCGCGTTTTTTCAGAATCGCAAACATGAGTTCTTGTTTGCGCATCCGTTGAGTGTTTTCAATCTCCAAGCCAGCTGCTATTTCAAGCAGAGCGGATACGTGTAGGCCTTTTAGTTCAGTTAATTGCATGTGGTTCTCGGGTATTAATAAAAAGAAAAATAAGGAATTGGTTTTGGGTTGTGGCTGCGCTGATTTCGATCACGCAGATATGGAAAAACAGAATTTTGGAATTTGCTAAAAGAAGGGGAGATGGATTGCTGGAAAGGCGCGTTCTAGATTAATACTCTGAAGCGCTGAACTGCTGTTAACCAAAATACTACACTAAAAATGATTTGG
>CAZXSX010000218.1:1040-1702 GCA_964643245.1 uncultured Polynucleobacter sp. | reverse complement strand
ATTACGTCTTGCAGAGATCGATGCAGTTACTGCCCGAGCTGATGCGGCCAAGGCGGCGAGTGCCATACGGATTCTGGCCGTGGTCTCCGATGCGGCCGTCAGTAGTAGCAAACCCGTGCATTACGACTCCCCTGTTCAATCGCTGACACCGGTTAACCTGCCGGACATGAACCGTCAGCTACCTGACCTCCCCGGGGCCAAGCCATGATGAAGCAACCTAGCAACAAATTACAGCGGGCCTGGCGCCTGATGATCTCTGGCTGTCTGGAATGGATTCGTTCCGATGCAGTCAGCGGGCGAGTTCAGCGCCTCATCGAGCGCCTTCGTCGAGATCCGATCCTAGTCCGCCCGGAAACCTATCTCAAAACCAATATTCCTCGCTGGAAAGCGCGCTACAAGGAATCGAGCCAGTTCAAGGACCAGGTCTGGTACACCGGCATCTTCGTCATTTTTCTGGGTATTGTGCTCTGGCTGTCGATTGGTGGCGCGCCGGACGTTCCGAATGTCCGAATTAATCAAAACGAAATTCAGTTCAAGACCGGGTCGCCACAGCTCGCCTTTATCCAATCGGAGCCTCTCGCCCTCTCCCCGGTGCCAACCGGCGCCCCTGTTGCTGCCCGTATCGCCATGGACGAGACCCGCACAGCCCCGGTGAGCCCATC
>CAZXSX010000218.1:0-1030 GCA_964643245.1 uncultured Polynucleobacter sp. | reverse complement strand
TGTTCAGCTACATGCACAGCTGGGTGATCATGTCGATGCTGGAGATGCTTTAGTCACGATTGATTCACCAGACTACGGCACGGCACTCACAGACTGGCAGAAGGCGGATGCGGATGCCAAACGAAAACGGGCTGCGTTTAGTCGTGCGAAGGAATTACTCGCTGGAGAGGCCATAGCCCGGCGCGACTATGAGGTTGCTGAAAGTGATTTCCGTATTGCCGATGCCGAGGCCCGGCGTGCTTACTTGCGGATTGCCAACCTCGTGCCCTACGGCAAGCCTGATCCGGATAGCGAACGCCTGACCTTGCGCGCGCCGATTGCTGGCACGGTTGCCACGGCTAACATTAATCCGGGGCGTGAGATTCGTGCCGATCAGTCCGAACCACTCTTTGTGGTGACAGATCTGGCACACCTTTGGGTACTCGTCGATGCGCCTGAACAGGCTGCGAGCAGTATTCGCGTTGGCGACATCCTGTTAGTCTCATTTGACAGCATGCCTGGCCAAGTATTCAAAGCGAATGTCACCCGCGTTTCACCGGTGCTTGATTCACAGTTGCGCCGTGTTCAGATTCGCGCAGCGCTGGATAACACGGATTTACGCCTGCGACCGGAAATGTACGGTCGTGCGCAAGTTGCCGACCCGAATGCGGTCAACGCATTGCGCGTACCGCTCTCCGCCTTAAGCACCGATGGTATATACACCACCGTGTTCATTGAAGCTGAGCCTGGCCTTTTCCGTCGGCAACGCGTCAAAGTGGCCTTTCAGGACAACCAATGGGCCTGGCTGCTGCCTGACGAAACGCTCCGCCCGGAGGATCGTGTCGTGACGACAGGTGCTTTGCTGCTGGCCTCCGAGTTTTCACAGAGCAGTCGTTAAATGTTGCGTCAGCTCATCAACTTCGCCGTTAGCCAGCGCGCCTTTGTGCTACTGGCCTTCGCAATCATGGCAGTGGTCGGGTTGCGCGCACTGAAGGATTTGCCGATTGAGGCCTTCCCCGATGTACAGGACGTTCAGGTGCAGGTTATTACC
>CAZXSX010000217.1:0-1716 GCA_964643245.1 uncultured Polynucleobacter sp. | reverse complement strand
CGAGTGTGAGTGCACCGTTGGAAGCGAATGAAGAGGTTGCTGTTTGGCCGAATGCCGCAGTGTTGCCTGAGAGCGTGCCTGCAAAGAAGTTGGTGGAGGAAGCATTTGCGAGAGTGGTGTTGCCGGTGAGGTTTGCGCCGGAGATGGTAGGGCTCGTGCCGAAGACAAGAGCACCAGAACCAGTCTCGTCCCCAACGAGACCGGCGACTTCAGAAGAGGTATCAATCTCGGTAGCAAGAATGACGTTTACACTTCCAAGAAGTGTTTCAAGTTCACCAATGGAATCGACTTCGGTTGATACCAATATATTGAGTCCGCCTACCACTGCTTCCACTTCCCCGATGCTGTCTATTGAAGTCGTGGAGACTTTGTTATCGAAGCTCGTCCAGTCAGCAGCGGTGAGGAGTCCACGGTTTGCTGCTGAAGCAGACGGAAGGTTGAACGTAAGTGTATTTCCTGAAGCAGTGACGGTGAAATCAGTGCCTGAGGTTGATGAGGCAATGGTGATTGAAGGACCGCTTTGCCCCTGCCCTGCTGGGCCGATGGATTGAAGTGCGGAGGTAACAATGCCAAGCGACGATGTTGCGATGTCTGTCCATGTTGATCCATTCCAGTACAAAAGATCACCGAAGTTCTTCGTCATCGCAGCGACATCAGAAAGATCCTCGATTGAGTTGTTAGTGAGATCATCATCAGCGAGAGAACCATCATTGTTGGTGAACACGTTAGTGACGTCCGCAAGCAGCGTCTCCAACTCGCTTTCGCTGTCCACCTCTGTTCCCAGAAGTACATTTACTCCACCAAGTAGAGTTTCCAGTTCTCCTGTGGAATCAATCTCAGTCGACGCAATGATGTTCACCCCTGTAAGCGTCTCAAGCTCTGCAAGAGAATCCGCCTCGGTCTCCATAAGGAAAGTAGAGGTTGCGGTCCAGGTTGGGATGCCGCCAAGCCAGGAGAGTATTTGGCCACCCGTTCCCTGGGTAGTGGTGGCGAGTGCACCTGCGCCGTTGCCGTAGAGGAGGCCGCCAGTTTGAACGTTCGCCCAGCCAGTGCCGCCGTTGCCAACTGCAAGCGTGCCTGTCACACCAGTTGCGAGAGGAAGGCCAGTTGCGTTGGTGAGCGTAACGGCCGAAGGAGTGCCGAGGTTAGGAGTGGTGAGTGTAGGGCTTGTGCCAAACACCAATGCCCCACTGCCGGTCTCGTCATCAACAAGAGCAGCAAGCTCAGTAGAAGCGTCGATGTCGTTTTCAATCAAGATGTTTGAGACGCCAGCAAGAGTTTCAAGTTCAGCAAGAGAATCGATCTCAGTTGCAAGAATAATGTTCACTGCACCTGCGAGGGTTTCGAGTTCACCAATCGTGTCGATTTCGGTTGAAGCGATGATGTTCACCCCTGTGAGCGTCTCGAGTTCACCGAGAGTGTCGATTGAAGTCGTGGAGACCTTGTTATCAAAGCTCGTCCAGTTTGCTGCGGTGAGGAGTCCGCGGTTGGCAGAAGAAGCTGAAGGAATGTTGAAAGTGATGGTGTTGCCGCTGGCAGTGACAGTGAAGTCCGTGCCTGAAGTTGAGGAGGCGATGGTGATAGAAGATCCAGTCTGTCCTTGTCCCACTGGTCCAAGTGATTGAAGCGCTGACGTGATGAGCCCGAGTGAAGAGGTGGCAGTGAGGGTGTAGCCAGTGCCGTTGCCAACAAGAATCTGTCCGAAGGATGGCGTGC
>CAZXSX010000216.1:0-1725 GCA_964643245.1 uncultured Polynucleobacter sp. | reverse complement strand
AAAAAGGTTGTGAATGAAACGATTTTTTCAAGTGGCGTTTATTTCATTGGGGATGGTTGGCGCTCTTCAGCATGTTAATGCGGCATCCAATGTAGCTGCCGATACTATTTTTTATGGTGGCCCCATCCTAACGGTGAACGCAAAAAATGCTGAGGTTGAGGCGTTGGCTGTGCAAAATGGAAAAATTGTTGCTGTTGGTAAAAAAGGTACTGTTGTAAAAAAACTGGCAGGGCGCTAATACAAAAGTGGTTGACCTGCAAGGTCAAACCTTGATACTTGGTTTTGTAGAGCCGCACATTCATATTGTGATGACGGCGATGACAGAGGTGCTCTGGCTCAATCTATCAAACTTCACACCGCAATATGACACCTTAGATACGCTCAGCCAAAAACTGAAGGAACGATAAAACGCTTCCAAAAGGGCAGTGGTTGGGTGCATTTGGTGTCGACCCATCTCGCACACAACCTTTCATGGCTGAGTTAACAGCAGATGTCTTGGACAAGGTTTCAACTGAGGTGCCGATTGCAGTCATGAACCAATCCGGCCATATTCTGTATGTAAATCACAAAGCGCTTGAACTTGCTGGCATCAATGACAAGACTCCGAATCCAGGCGATGGCGGAATATACATGCGCGATGCTCAAGGGCGTCCAACGGGGGTAGTTATAGAAGCCCCTGCAATTCTGTCTATTCTCAAGCATGCACCGGCACCTTCTGAAGCAGAATTGGCTGCAGCCATGCAAAAGACTGCGAAGATGATTGCCTCTAAAGGCGTAACTACCTCAGCAGAAATCACTCTAGGTTTGATGTTGGTCTTAGGCAATGAAATAAAGCTCTTTAATAAGTTGGTGCATAGCGATGACTTTCCGTTGCGCGTCCGAGCTTACCTTTATGGCCCCTTAGTGGTGAATGGCACAAGTGGCCTCAAACCTAATGATGGTGATGACAAATTGCGTTATGTGGGCGTGAAGTATGTCTCGGATGGCTCTACGCAAGGGATTACTGCCGCACTCAATGAACCCTATATCTACCCCAAGGGAACTAAGTTTCGCGGTAACTTAGATTACGCCGATGATCAAATTTACAAGATGACGAAACCTATTTTTGATCAAGGCTGGCAGATTGCTACACATGCCAATGGTGATCGGACGATTGAGCAAACACTCAATACCTACACTAAGTTATTGGCTAATTCTCCAGATCCAAAGGCGCGTCGTTTACGCATTGAGCATTTCACGATCAATACTCCAGAGCAAGTGAAGCGTGCGGTGAAGTTGGGTGTGATTCCAGGCTTTACGATTGGGCACGTCGATTATTGGGGTGAGGCCTTTCATGACAAGATCGTCGGTCCGGAGCGCGCAGATCGGATTGACCCATCAGGTTCCTTCAAAAGAGAGGGCGGACGGTTTGCCTACCATAGTGACTCACCCGTATCCAATGTGGGCCCTCTAAATTACATCTCAGAAGGAGCGGGACGTTTGTGGCAAAAAGAGCCTCGCAAACTCGCAAAGTTCTAGGTCCTAATGAGCGCGTGTCAGTCGATGACGCGATTCGGGCTGTTACTATCAATGCAGCTTATGAAATGTTTGCGGACGATAAGGTTGGCAGTTTAGAGGTGGGTAAGCAAGCTGATCTCGTCGTGTTGTCAGCAAACCCCAGAAAAACGCCAGTCGATACCATTCGCGCTATTCAAGTTAAGGAGACTTGGATTGATGGCAAGAAGC
>CAZXSX010000215.1:0-1750 GCA_964643245.1 uncultured Polynucleobacter sp. | reverse complement strand
TAAAAACCTCCACACTTGCAGTATTTGTAGAAGTCTGGTTGTTTTTAAACACAGACTTTCTAATATTCACCCCCAGATTACCAGAACCTACATAAATTGCAGGTTGTCCAGAGTTGCCTTCAAAAAGACAATTATCTATATTAAGAATCCCATTAAAGTCATATGGTAGAATAGAAGAACTAGAGAAAGCTGTCAAACGAGAGCCTCTAATAAAGCTCAGGTTGGAAATATTTAATCCTCCCGAACTTCCATCAACAATCAAATGCGATGTTTTGGATTGACCGTCAATAATGGTTTTATCTTGTCCCGCTCCTTCAAAGTATATTTGATGTCCACTTTGGGCTTTGGGAAAATGTATTTCTAATGGTTTTAGAATAGGATAACTTCCAGCCAGCAGTTTAATTATCACCTCTGTGGTTGCTGAGATATAAGAAGCTTGCTCTGTGGCAGCTCTTAAAGAGCAAAGACCATTTTCATCAATACAAAGTCCATCATTGACATTGATATCAGGAAGATCAGGATTTTCTTTAGGATTTACATTTAAACTCTTGGGCGGGTAAAACTTTAGGCCTTTGTAGGTAGCCACCTTCAAGTTATCATCATAGCTAACTTGGTCTACATGAACCGCCAAATCTTGCTTACAGTTTTGCTTATTTACTAGCAAATACCAACTCCGATCAGACTCTGTTTCACGATAAAGAACATCCTTGGGAATTTCTACTTCATTGCAATAGATCTTTTCTTTTTCATCATATCTATGAACAATTCTTATTTTTCCATCATAAGTTTTACCATTACCTTCAGTATTTCCAGCAGTATTCGATGAGGCATCCTCACCGCTTTTTGAACTTGTACAGGAATTTAAGAAAGCTAAATGAAAAGCTAAAACGCAAAATATTATTATCTTATAATAAAAGGACCATTGTTTTTTTTATCAACACCCTTATTTTATCTACTAATTTTTAGTTTTCTCAAGTAAATCGCCTTAAATTCTCACATTGTAACGTATCTGTTTAAGACAAATCCTTATTCAATACCCCTAACTCAAAGGGCTTCAATTTATTCAATTTCTGTTATTAAATTTCTTAGGGTCTCAAACTGATAAACTGGTATAAATTTCCTACGATTTGCTCAATTTGCCTTCTAAAGCTGATTTCGGCCTGAGGAATTTGAGCGCCTTCAAAAATTTGGTTTAAAACATCTGCCAATCTCATTCCTGAAAGCAAAATACGACTATCAATAACTTGAATCATTTTATTTTGATAGGCCAACTGATTTTGTTCATACATTTTATCATAGACACCGCTTTCTCTTATATACAGAGACTCTGTAATCCACTGATCAAAGTCACTGCGTTGAAATCTAAAGCGATGATCTAAAACTTTAACTAAGTAACGTGCATAAATATAACTCTGAGTTTCCACATCCTGATTATCCTTAAGAAAATCTTTATGAGCAGAATAAATCATGGATGAATCCCAAACTTTGTGCAAATTCACTTGATTATTAAACCAATTAACTGGGACATCATTCCCACCTTTGTCGTTTTCTCTACCAGTGTGTAAAGGCTGATGAATATCTCCAACAAAGTGTACTAAAAACTTGAGAGCATCTACTTTCTCACGATAGGTAGTCTTATAAGTTCTTAGTGTATCTCGAGAGATAATAAGAGCTTGAACCACACCGCCTTTTGCTCTCTCATACATACCTAAGTTTTTTAAATTAAAGAGATAATTACTATTGGCTGGAA
>CAZXSX010000214.1:1141-1759 GCA_964643245.1 uncultured Polynucleobacter sp. | reverse complement strand
GAAGAGATTATTCCTACAGCCAAGAAATTGGCTGAGCATAACAAGCAAGTATTTCTGATTGACGGCACTCCAAACTTTAGTTTTTACCCAACAAAATGCAAGTATGAGTGGCCCTTCTTACGTAGTCAGCAATGCCACGAAGCAAAACTATATGAAAAACAGCACTCTCAATTTATATCCGATTTCATTGAAGCAGAGAAGCGAGCGCCCATTACGCTGATTGAGCTAGCCCCGCTATTTTGCGAGCAAGGAATATGTACTATGGCAAAAGCTGGAAAACTCTTTTTTCGAGACGATAACCATCTAGGAATAAATGGCTCTAGATATATTGCTAAAGATATTAAAAAGTATTTGAGTGAATCCACTCAATAAACTCAGTATTAACTGCGCTATTCACTGCTAAATAGATCAAATTCGCCTCCCTAGCTTAGCCTTCTGCAACTTATAATCACCATAGTTCGTCTTATGGCGCAGTGGTAACCGCCTTTTGATTTAATGTTGATTGGAAATTTGTGCAAATCGTTATTCCCATGTCGGGTTTTGGCAAACGTTTTCGCCGCGCTAGTTACAGTGTCCCAAAACCTCTAATTGAGGTGGATGGTCACCCTATTATTTGCC
>CAZXSX010000214.1:481-1131 GCA_964643245.1 uncultured Polynucleobacter sp. | reverse complement strand
ATTGCATGTTTATTTGCAATGAAGACCATCTTACTAATCCAGACTACCGCATGGAGGAGATTCTTCATGAGCTATGCCCCACCGGAAAAGTAGTAGGAATTCCTGCGCATAAATTAGGACCCATTCATGCGGTGCGCCATGTTGAGCATCTCTTAGACCCCAATCGACCCGTCGTTGTAAATTATTGTGACTTTACCTGTTACTGGAATTGGAATCACTTCAAACAATTTGTTTCCAAAACTAACTGTACAGGCGTATTCCAGCATACAATGGATTTCATCCGCACACCCTGGGCACCACCAATTACGCCTATATTCAGGAGGCTATTGGAAACGCTTCGGCAAGCGACTGGGCCTGGGCAAGTGATATTTAAGAGAAACAGCCCTACACCGATAATCGCATGGAAGAGTTTGCCTCTAGCGGTACGTACTACTTTGCAAGCGCAAAGATTATGAGTGAAGCTTTTAAGCAAACCATGGAGCAAGGTATTCATGTTGGGGGCGAATACTACGTGAGCTTGGCATACAAACCCTTATTTGCCAAAGGTGAAAAAATTGCGATTTATCCTTTGCAGCACTTTATGCAATGGGGTACACCTGATGACCTGCATGAGTACAACAACTGGTCAAACACCTTTAAACGCTTACTGC
>CAZXSX010000214.1:0-471 GCA_964643245.1 uncultured Polynucleobacter sp. | reverse complement strand
GGGCTCACTCGTCATCCCGATGGCAGGACTTGGCAAACGTTTTGCAGACGAGGGATATACGCTGACCAAGCCGGCTCATTCCGGCTTCTGGCAAAGCAATGGCTATTCAAGCGATTGAAGATTTACCCAAATCAAAATATCAGTCACTGGTTTTGCGATCGGATATGCCTGGTTTGGTAAACATTCAAAAAGAAATCAAGAGCACGTCCCTCACTCAGTCATAACGCTAGTTCCTCAAATCACCGAAGGCCTAGCATGTACCGATCTGATTGGCCTGGATACCCTGGAAAAATCGGTAGACGAAGATAAGGTTGATGATTTGTCACCGATTACTTTTGGTGCTTGTGACAATGGCGTTCTATTTAATCAATCTGCATTCAAAGAGATGATTGATAACCCAGAGATTGATGTAATTTAAGAGGCCATACCAACGCATTACGCAAGCCACAAATGTTTGGCTGGATTGATGCC
>CAZXSX010000213.1:0-1763 GCA_964643245.1 uncultured Polynucleobacter sp. | reverse complement strand
GTAGAACTCTTGTGGGTTTAAGTCAGAGTCTAGATTGCTTGCGGTGTTAATGCTATTTTTTGAATTAGTGAAATAGCATCGATTAATCCAGCGACCAGAATCCTCTTTTCGAAATCCTTTTGCATATATTGGGTAGCATCTACTACATATACAATTCATCCCAGGATGCAACAACTCTGTTGGCATACGATAGGTTTTTAATCGTCCGCACAAGGTCATAATTTGCGATAGTAGAGATTCTAAATAATATAGTTTCTGCGCGTATTCCTATAATTTTCGCAAGTTCTTTGTACATAATTCCATCTGGGCCCGTTCACCTAGCTGCAGCTGGAATATTATAAGTACGATCATCGAAGCCGTATTTGACAGACGCCAAATGGCTCCTCTTAAAATGCTCGATAGGCATAAAGCCAGCGTATCTAATATGAGTTGCTAGAATATCCATCCACACTCGCAAGAAATCTGCCCAGGAATTCTGAAAGGAGCTGCCATGGATAACTACTAGTTTAAATATGGTCCCTGCTGCAGTCTTAGGCGTCTTTCACATGACCAATCTTTAAATTGGTTTGGAATCTATCCAAACTTTATTCTTAAAATCAGGATCACCTGGTGACAGGACGTTTACCCCGCCCCACTTCTCAATTTCGCGCCTGAGCACACTCATGGGCAAGCCCATGAAATGGGCGATTAAAGTATTCCGGAACAAACCAAGCCGTTGCCGCAAAGACCATGCAAGCCAACCCGCTCCCGATGTACGGGTGCTCAGTAGATACCCAAATTGAAATTCCCTTAATAGCAGTAGCAAGAATAATTACACTCCATCTACAAAAAGTAGAAACGAACCGCCCATTCTCAAATGCCAAATTAAGCACCCGTTGCTGATGGGCTAAATATTTATCCTAAATCTCTTGTCTTTGTTTCATCTCTTTGTTAAGGTGCTGCTGAGTTTGAGAATTCATTTGCGCCAGTCTTTACTCTTCACTGGCTTTCGCCCCAACTGAGATCCCGATAAAAATTCTCATGGGGACCAAATGCCAAGAGCTTTACTCTATGGTTATCAATGATGCAATAGACTAACAAGCATAACTGATTTGTCAGTTTAAATTTATAGACTCTAGCTCCCGATAAATCCCCCGCTTTCTCTTGTCCACACTCTACATTCTGAGCAATTTGCTCAATAGCGCAGTCAAGCCCCGCTTTTTGTGAAACATGCAGTTTTTTAACAGCTCGATTAAACAAAGCCGTGGTAAATAGTTTTGCGCTTCGACCAAAGGTTCCGGCAATGCTATTAATTGCGCTTTCAGCCAAACTGATACTCCTGGGCAATCTCTTCTTGATCAGCTAACAAGGCCAAGCAAAAGAACCTCTTGATAGAGTGCAAGCAATGCTTTGGATAGGGGATGTGAGGCAGCGAACTGATCTTGAAGACCCAAAATTGGATGACATGTTTCTTTGGCATGCTCCCGAGGAGCGCTTGCAGCACGGGGCACAAAAAGTTTTTCAAAGAATTGGAAAATTTTGGATGTATCCGCGAGGCAAGGGGATGGCTTAAAAAGAAGTCTCCCTGAAATTGTTGCGACTGTGGATCAGCACCAAGATTTTCTTGGTACAGCCATTGTTTTTAATTCCAAACTTTGAGAATTACTTAAGTTGGAATCAATTACCGAGGCTCAGATACTAAAGAGTATCGATGATTTTTTTATTGACCATGGGGTTAAAAGATTCCCATTTCCACCAAGTGAGGAAAGTTTGCGCTTGGGAAG
>CAZXSX010000212.1:0-1766 GCA_964643245.1 uncultured Polynucleobacter sp. | reverse complement strand
AATAATATCTAAATTATTCAATATACAAATAAAAGAATAGTCCCTAGAATGGACTCCGTTGTCAAAAACTGAATTAAACAAAACCTAACCCAACTTAATTAACGAAGGAGCATCATGTCCATCATCAACACAACCGTAGCCCCGTTTAAAACCGAAGCGTTCCATAACGGCAAATTTGTCACCGTTACCGATGAGAGCATTAAAGGCAAGTGGTCTGTTTTCATTTTCATGCCAGCAGCATTTACCTTCAACTGCCCTACCGAAATTGAAGACGCGGCAGACAACTATGCTGAATTCCAAAAACTGGGCGCTGAAGTCTATATCGTTACTACCGATACACACTTCTCTCACAAAGTGTGGCATGAAACTTCACCAGCGGTTGGTAAAGCGAAGTTTCCATTGGTTGGCGACCCAACCCACACATTAACTAACGCATTTGGTGTGCACATTCCTGAGGCTGGTTTGGCATTGCGCGGTACTTTTGTAATTAACCCAGAGGGTGTTATCAAGACTGCAGAAATCCACTCTAATGAAATTGCACGTGACGTATCTGAAACATTGCGCAAGCTCAAAGCAGCGCAATATACAGCTGCTCACCCAGGCGAAGTTTGCCCTGCGAAATGGAAAGAAGGTGCAGCAACATTGACGCCGTCTTTGGACCTCGTAGGTAAGATCTAATCAATCCTATCCCATAACCAATCAGACTCTCCTCGGAGAGTCTGATTGGAGAGGATCAGATCCTGCCCAATGGACTCACTGAATTCGAAATGAAGGCTATTGCCATGTTAGATGCCAATATTAAGAACCAATTAAAAGCATATTTTGAGAAGATTGTTTCCCAATCACGCTCACAGCATCGCTAGACCAGAGCGATGCCTCAACACAAATGCTGGAGCTCTTAAATAAAGTGGCCGAACAATCAGAAAAGATTTCGGTGAAGACCGACATACTATCTCGTTTGCTCGTTGCCATTACCAAGCGGAGGGCGCTAGGGCCAAGTACCCTTGAAATAGCATGACGATGCTTTGCAAACCATTGATAACCTAAACGCAATGAGGGCTGCAATAGTTTGCGCGAAAACAGCCAAGCCAATAGGGGTAGACTCGCCCTACGATATGCCTCCGGGAATACTGCGGGGCCATTAATTAAGACACCATCGGCGTATTGGCCATACATCGCTGCCAAAGCTTGCTCACAGGACACACCCACCTTTGCAGGATCATAGTCTTGTGAATGAATATCAATAAAGGCTAGCAATCCATCGTGATTACGCCGCGATAGAAACAGAATTTCAGCCTGGCATAAAGGGCATCTGCCATCATAAAAAAGGTCAGTTTTTGTAAATTGCTTGCCATTGAGTAAGTGCAAGACTTATTGAATAAACTGGCTTGAAGCGACATAACCCATGAAGATACATTGAATACCCTCCCCAATCCGTTTCGTGCTTTGGTTATTGGCTCCTCCGGAACCATCGGATCAGCTTTTATCGAGTTGCTCCAAAATAACCACAACTGCGCCGAGGTTATTGGCGTTCATCGTCATTCTGAATATGCATTGGATTATCAGATGCCCGAGTCCATTGGATCATGCGCTACTGCACTGGCGGCTCAAGACCCCTTCCAACTGATTATTAACACGATTGGAGTGTTGCATACCCAAGACTGGATGCCCGAGAAAAAACTAGACGATTTGAATGTCAGTCAATTAAGTGAGCTAATGAACATCAATGCGATCGGCCCAGCCTTAACCATACGTCACTTTTCAAA
>CAZXSX010000211.1:0-1768 GCA_964643245.1 uncultured Polynucleobacter sp. | reverse complement strand
ATCGCCGCCGGCCCACCGGGGCACGCCTACGTCGCGACGATTGGCGGCGGCTTCTTCCAAACGAACACGGCGGCGGCAGAGAACCTTATCGGCGTATTGGGCGATGGTAGCCCGTTGGTGGATGTGCTGCGAAGCGCGGCGAAGGATGCGGCTGGCAAGAGCGGACAGATACTTGTTTCGGGCATCGTGCGCGGGTTGAACCCTCGAACGATAGCGCGGCAGATGGTGAAGCAGTCAGGCGTTCCGCTGTCTCGGGCGGTGCGCATCTCACGAACCGAGGTGCTGCGAGCCTACCGCGCGGCGTCGATTGACACGTACCAGGAGAATGCCGATGTCGTCCAAAAGTGGGAGTGGTTCGCAAGCCGAGACCGAAACACCTGCGCGGCGTGTCTCGCGATGGACGGTAAGCGGTTCAGCCTTGATACCGTATTTGGTAGCCACCCTAACTGCCGATGCACGCCAATTCCCGTCACTGAGGACAGTTCAATCCGAATTGGTGGGGTGGAGTGGTTCCGGCACCAAGAGAAGACTCTCCAAGACGCGATACTCGGCAAACGCGGTGGAAACCTATATCGCCTCGGTGAAGTACGGCTAGAGGACTTCGCCGCCTATCACAATGACGAGAAGTGGGGTCCGGTGCGCTGGCAGTCGAGCGTGGATGATGCGGTGAAGAAGGCTGGGCGGCGTGAGCAGAGGAGGGCGGCTTAATGGCGCAGATTGCTGAAATAATAGTACCAGTAATACCGGTACCGATCCTGAGAGAACACTTCGTCGATGAGCGGCGATCACATCTTCACGCAGCCCAACGATTAGAAAAACGAATCAAGCAAATCGATGAGTTATTGAAGTCGCTTGACAAAGACGCCGCGCAGGGTTAGACTTTAGGCAAGTGATGCACGGGGAATGCATTCTCTATGCCATCTGGCCTAAGTACTTGGGGCGGAGGGCACATCACCCAACCTAATATGGCCAGACGTGGACAGGTTTCACGTTCCGCCGACCGATTGCAAGCCTTCGGGCTTCGCAGCGGTCGGCTTTTTGCGTTTCAGGGAGAACTGATTTGCCAGACGAACCAGGCGCACCACCCCCGGCGGGTGATGCAGGGACGCCCCCGGCGGGCGCGCCACCCTCGACACCTCCGAGCGATCCTCCTGCCGCTGATCCACCATCGCCCCCGGCGGGCGACGCGGTCACCGCGAAGGAGCTTGAGCAAGCCCGAAAAGATGCAGCCGGGTACCGCGAAAAGCTCCGGGCAGCCGAGGAGCAGCTCAAGAAGCATGAAGACGCGAAGCTGTCAGACATCGAGAAGGCAACCAAAGAGCGCGACGAGGCTGTATCTCGCCTCACGTCGCTTGAGACGCAACTGAAGGAGCAAGCCCTGCGAAATGCGGTGTTTGCGGAGGCGACAAAGCTGGGTGTCATTGACCCCGACGCTGCGTTCGTTCTCCTTCCGAAAGATGCACTCAAGTACGACGACGGCAAGGTGTCCGGCGTGGACAAAGCACTGGCAGACTTGGTGAAAGCCAAGCCTTACCTGGTGAAAGAGATCACAGGCGGAAACCAGACATCACAGGCGCGGAGCGGTAATCCGACTGGCGACCAAGCCACGAAGGAAGCCGACTACCGCAAAGTGCTCTATGGCGGCGACACTCGATCAATCTTAGGCGGAAGCGTTTCGGGAAGTTAACACATGGCAACAGGACAGAACATTGCTGCCGATATTAGCGGCTATGTCCAAACAATTCAGGAAATGAGCGAACTGGTCATT
>CAZXSX010000210.1:0-1781 GCA_964643245.1 uncultured Polynucleobacter sp. | reverse complement strand
TCCTTCGCAGTTCAAATGTATTCTCATATATGCATATATTAAGTAAGGTGTTCCGAAGTGAAAGCTAGAGTTCAAAAAGCAACTAAAAACTTGTCTCTAAAACAGATGGAGAAGGTATTTTCTCAAGTGGCTGCGTATTTCAATGTGCTCTCTGAGCCTGCCTGTCTACGCATCATGTATTCAGTCTGCTCAGGAGAAAAATCGGTTTCCGAGGTGGTTGAAATGTGTGGATCTAGCCAGGCTAATGTTTCAAGACATTTGTTGGCGCTCTACAAGGCTGGAATATTGCTAAGACGCAAAGAGGGGGTTACGGTGTATTACTCGATTGCAGACAATGCCACTGTTGAGATGTGTCAGACAGTCTGCTCAAAGATTGCCGAAGGCATGCATTAAATATTTACGAATTTAACTTGTTAAGTAGAGGTCAAATGACTAAGAAGCAAATTGAATTAAACGCTAAGGACATCTTTGCGGTTGAGAAGCCTGTTAATAGAGCTCGCCTCGTCAAGGCGCCAGAGCACTCCATTTCAAGTGAGCTGATTGCGGATATCAATGCCAATGGTTTGGATGAGACGCGACGTGGCTTTCTGCGTAAAGGCTTTTTGTCGGCTATGGGTGGAGCGGCTGCCAGTTTGGCGGCGCCGATGGCATTTGCAGCGGGAGAAGGGGATCCTGCGATCCTAGAAAAACAAGAATGGCAAACCACGTTAGGTAAAAACGTTGCCACTATGCCCTATGGCATCCCGTCTATCTATGAAGCAAATTTAATTCGTCGTGAATCCCTGGCTTGACTCGGGTATCGGCTGCTTCAGTTGCTTTTACACCCTTGCAGGGTTTATTTGGCACGATTACGCCAAATGGTTTGCATTTTGAGCGTCATCATCAAGGTTGGTACAACCTCAACCCAGAAACACATCGCTTGATGGTTAATGGATTGGTAAAAAATGCACGCGTCTTCACTATGAATGATTTAATGCGCTTGCCATCAGTATCTCGGACCCACTTTATTGAGTGCGGTGCGAGATACTGGCTTAGAGTGGGGTAACGTGGCTGTCCCAACCGTGCAGTACATCCACGGCATGCTTTTTTGCTGTGAATTTACTGGGGTGCCCCTTAAGGTTCTGCTGGATGAGTGTGGGGCAGATCTAAAGAAAGGTAAGTTTTTACTTGCCGAGGGTGGCGACGGCTCAGGTATGACTCGCACCATTAACTTGGAAAGCTGCTTAGATGACACTATCGTCGCTTGGAGTATGAATGGCGCGATGTTGCGCCCTGAAAATAGCTTTCCTTTTGCGCCTCGTTGTTCCAGGTGTTCAGGGGGTTAGCTGGGTGAAGTGGCTGCGTCGTCTAGAAGTAGGCGATATGCCATGGAATGCTAAAGATAAGGCGGTTCACTATATTGAGCTGATGCCTGATGGTATTCATCGTCAATATGCTTCTATCCAAGAATGTAAATCTGTAATCACCACCCCTTCAGGTGGTCAGCAATTGCTTGATAAGGGGTTCTATAACGTAAGCGGTATGGCCTGGTCTGGACGCGGCAAGATTCGGCGCGTCGACGTCTCTTTTGATGGAGGTAACAATTGGCGTACAGCCTGTTTAGAGACGCCTATTCCGACAAAGTCCATTACGCGTTTTAATATTGATTGGGTATGGGATGGTTCACCAGCTATATTGCAATCACGTGCTGTAGATGACACGGGTTACATACAACCTTCAATTAAGACTTTGCGTAATGTGCGTGGTACACGATCCATTTATCACAACAATGCAATTCAGTC
>CAZXSX010000209.1:0-1781 GCA_964643245.1 uncultured Polynucleobacter sp. | reverse complement strand
AAACGACCCCGACGCAGCGTCTGCGCCCCTGGAAATGCGCCACGCTCATGACCAAACAATTCAGACTCAAGCAAGTCTTTTGGTACAGCGGAGGTACTGAGCGATACAAACGGGCCTTTGACGCGCGGGCTGTGCTTATGCAAGGCGTGCGCCACTAATTCTTTCCCGACCCCGGACTCACCCGTAACAAGTACAGTCGCATGCGATTGCGCTAAACGTCCGATGGCACGGAAAATCTCCTGCATTGCAGGTGCTTGTCCAATAATTTCAGTCGCCTCTGGTCTGATACCACCCAACTCCTTCTTATCGGTTTCACTGCGAATGCCCTGCTCTACCGCACGAAGAATAAGCTCAACCGCCTTCTCAATATCAAAGGGTTTTGTTAGGTATTCGAATGCACCGCCTTGAAAGGAGGACACCGCGGAATCCAAATCCGAGAATGCCGTCATAATGATGATGGGCAAATTTGGGTGACTTGCTTTGACGTGTTGCAATAAATCCAAGCCATTACCCCGTGGCATCCGAATATCAGAGATTAATACCTGCGGCGTTTCTTTTTCTAGGCTATTGAGAACATCGTTTGGATTTGAAAAGCTTTTATGGGGAATATTTTCCCGCGCTAATGCTTTTTCTAAAACCCAGCGAATAGATTGGTCATCGTCGACGATCCAAATTGGCTTCATGATGCTTTCTCCTGCCTACGGTATAGAATTTGAATATGAAAATCGGTGCGACCAGGGTGGCTTTCGCACGCAATAAAGCCCCGGTGTTGCTGAACAAAAGTTTGCGCCAAGGTGAGACCAAGACCGCTACCGCCTTCGCGCCCTGAAACCAAGGGGAAGAAGATGCGTTCAATAATCTCTTCGGGAATACCAGGGCCGTTATCGATCACGTGCAGATCCATTGCTAACTTATAGCGCTTCTTGGCAATAGTCACCGATCGAGCGACCCGAGTTTTTAATTCGATTTGTGCAATACCCGCCTGAATTTCTTCAGCAAGGGCTTGAGCGGCGTTATGCACAATATTTAACGCCGCCTGAATCAATTGCTCACGATCACCCATCACCTCGGGCAAACTGGTGTCGTAGTTGCGAATAATTCTGAGGCCTTTCGGAAACTCCGCCAAAACCAAACTGCGCACGCGCTCAAGCGCTTCGTGCGCATTGAAAGACTCCATCACATGCGCTTTGCGGTGTGGCGCCAATAATCGATCCACAAGTGTTTGCAATCGATCAGATTCTTTAATGATGACCTGCGTGTACTCTCGCAAGCCCTTTTCAGATAGCTCGAATTCAAGTAGTTGCGCTGCCCCACGAATACCGCCGAGAGGATTTTTAATTTCATGAGCTAAATTGCGCATTAGCTGCTTATTTGCTTCTACTTATTGTGTAACACGCTCATCCCGCTCGCTACGCAATTGTTGATCAATCGGAAACCATTCCATCATGATCAATGCAAGATCTTCTAGAGCAGCAATAACCACGTGAGCAGGAATAGAGTCCTGATGGATGCTACCTGGCAAAGAATGCAGCACCATCTCTTGACGCTGAGCTGAGACATGCCCATGTTTGACCTCGGCAATCATGGTATTTAGGCGGCATTATCACCAAATAAATCCAGCACAGATTGACCTTCAAGTGCTTTACGTGACAGATCCAGGGCTGACTCAGCCGCTGGGTTCACATAAACCAATTGTTGGTTCTCTGCCTCAAAAACCACGATGGCATTGGGCATCTGATCGAGCAATGTCGGAAAAAAAGGAGCAGCCGAAGCTGCTCCTT
>CAZXSX010000208.1:0-1789 GCA_964643245.1 uncultured Polynucleobacter sp. | reverse complement strand
CGTTTTTATTGCCGAAAAACCAAGTGTCGCACAGGAATTTGCAAAGGCACTTAACGGAGAGATTGTTAACCCTGTCACTGGGGAAGCTCAAAACTTAGGATCAAATGCCCCGGGGAAGGGCCGTAGAAATGGATATGATTTTACTATAGCACCCCCAAAAAGCATCTCGATTGCAGCCTTGGTTGGCGGCGATGCTCGCGTTGCCGATGCGCACCTGAAAGCGAATGAAGCAGCAATGCAGTGGATGGAAAAACACGGCTCTTTAGTTCGCGTAAAGCTTCAGGGTGAAGTTACTAAAAAACTCACGGGCAATTTATTGTGGGCAACGATTCTCCATCAAACCAATAGAGAAAATGAGCCTCAACTACATAGCCACAATGTGGTTGCTGCCCTAACTTACGATAAGGAGTCTGATCAATGGCGCAGCCTAACAAATGACTCTTTATTGAAGATCCGCAAGACAGCAGATCAGATTATCGATAGGCAAGCTATTGTGGAAATGGTACTGATTGACTATGACCTCAGAATGGCCATAGAAGAATTTAATGCTGAAAACATCTTTCAGATCGCTTGCAAACAACCACAGTTTGAAACCTTACTACAACAAGGTTTGCGACAGGCAGAAATTGGAAACTTAAGTGTTGAAGATTGTGAGCGCTTAATTGGCGGCCAACCAATTGCAGCAAGGCATAAAACAAAGAGACTAGAGCTGTCTGAAAAATATCACTTAACAACAAATCAAATTGATGAGGTTATATCCGAATATTACAAACTCCGTGACCAGAATTTAGAGGCTGATTTAGAAGAAAGACCCCTGCTTTAATTACAATCGAAATAAAGAGGCGCAATATGCGTAGGCGCTTCGTACTGCTTGGAATAATGAGCGCTGGCATCTTCCCCAGCATTGCATTTTCTCAAGCTCCGGCATCGTCACAACAAGCAATAGAGCGGGCCACAAGACCATACATTGAATTCTCGGGCTCAAACATTGTTTCAGAGGATGCGACAACAGTCAGAGTATGGTTCTCTCCTACCTGCAGGTATTCCTACGAGTATCAAAATTTCTTTGAAAATCTTGCTCGTAGTGCGCCGCCAGCAACTGGAATGAATGTTGAATTTTCACCTGTTCTCAATTTTGATGTGAAGAAGGGCGCAAAAGATGGGGCATTATGGGCAATGACCTATGCAACCGTGCGAAGATATTACCCAGCTTACGTACTAAATTTTATTAAGGCATCTTATGTAACGGCGCAAGAATATAACCTATCACCTTTACTTATTAAGAATGTGGCTGACACCTTAAAGGCTGCAAGGTTAAGCCCAGAGCAAGTCATTAAGACTATGGTCGATAACAAAGTAACTTTGCAAAGTGCGTTGAATAATTATGCCAAGCTAATGAAGCAATATAAGATCACCTCAACTCCAAGAGTTACTGTGGCTGGAGCGTACGAAACCAACCCTGAGTATGTGGATGGCGACCCCAAGAAGTTTGAAATTGTTATTAATGCACTGATCAGTATGGCATCTGAAGGATGGTTTGCCAACATCAAGATATTGGCCAAGAGATTGAAAAACTAAATCTATGGATGAATGAGATTCAGATATTTCTAGGGGCCTACGAACATATGTTTCTGATTGATATAGTCGCCACAAATCCCGATAAACCCATTGGCGACCAAACCACCCAATGCCCTAGATCTAGCGCTTTTACCTGGCTTATGATCTCACCACATCACCCTTGATATTAAGCCACACTTTTTGTCCAATCAGAACCAGTAGCGCTAAAAAG
>CAZXSX010000207.1:0-1789 GCA_964643245.1 uncultured Polynucleobacter sp. | reverse complement strand
AATACCCATTGGCCAAGATCGAGACTTCTTCTGAATCACACCCTTTCTACACTGGTACCCAAAAAATCATGGATACCGCAGGTCGTGTTGAGAAATTCCGTCAGAAATTCGGTAGCAAAGCAGTTGCGAAAGCTTCTGGCGATGGCGCTGCAAAAACTGCTGAAAAATCCGTCAAGAAGAAGGCTTAATTCACTTCCTATTCGCAGGGCAGGCAATGCCCTTCTCTGCGAGATAATTAAGGCAGCGTTTGCTGCCTTAATTATTTTCGGTATTTGTATAAATTGAGCTCATGGTCAAACTAACCGCT
This sequence comes from uncultured Polynucleobacter sp., assembly GCA_964643245.1. Taxonomy (GTDB): domain Bacteria; phylum Pseudomonadota; class Gammaproteobacteria; order Burkholderiales; family Burkholderiaceae; genus Polynucleobacter. The sequence goes on along the minus strand of CAZXSX010000207.1, from coordinate 1,482 downwards.
GCCGCCACTAGATCGATTCCGCGCATCATTATTTTTGCGTTGACGATTGTGTATGGTTTTGCAGGTCTTTTCTTTCGCGACCCCTGGAAGAATGAAGATGCGATTGGTTTTGGTGGCATGTGGGCTTTATTTCGGGGTAACTCGATTGATTGGATCGTGCCTCACTTAGCAGGTCGCGATATTTCTCTGGGAACTCCACTGCCCTATTGGATAGGCGCCACCTTAATTAAATTATTTAGCGGCTGGATTGGTGCTGCCAATGCCGCTCGTTTGTATTCGGCGATCTGTTTCTTTGCTGCTGCCTTAGCTATTTGGTATGCCACTTATCTATTAGGTCGTCGTCGTGAAGTGCAGCCAATGGCTTTAGCGGTCGGCGGGCAACCCGACATGAAGAGTTATGGAATGACTTTGGCCGACGGTGCCCTACTGATTTTCTTAGCTTGTGTAGGTCTTGCGCAGCGCGCTCATGAAACCACGCCCATGATGGCGCAACTGATGGGCATCAGCATCGTGCTCTATGGTACGGTGCGGGACTTAGATAAACCCTGGGAGGGTGGCCTGTGGACTGGTTTGGGCATTGCCATTGTGGCACTGTCGAGCAACCTCACCTTAAGCCTCATCGTCGTCACCTCCACCATCATTGCCGTCATCGCCAGTAATGCGAAATTGCATTTTCGATGGACGTTGACGAGCACCGTAATTGGCTTAATCGGTTTTGCCATCTGGCCCATTCTTTGGTATCTCTCCGACTTGCCATCCGCTTGGCATCATATCGCTGAAGATGGTTGGCGCAACATGCCCGAAATGCGCTCGACTCCCTCACTTGAATCATTAAGTTTTTTGAGTGTGAACTTTTGGACGTATGCCTGGCCAGTGTGGCCACTTGCTGCGATTTCTTTAGCACACTGGGGTCGTGTGAAAGAAGCAGGCGCATGGCGAGCCCCGCATCTTTGTATTCCGCTATGCCTCTTTATTGGCAGCTTAATTTATGTTCTGTTTCGCATGGAAGCAAACGAACATGACTTAATGATCATGATTCCAGGCCTTTCAATCATCGCTGCATTTAGCCTTCCGATTCTCAAACGCAGCATGATTAGCTTTATTGACTGGTTTGCAATGTTCAGCTTTACGCTTATTGCATTAGCCATCTGGATCATTTGGCTCGCCAAAGTCACCGGCTTTCCAGAATCTACCGCAGCGAATGTTGCACGCTTACTCACTGGCTTTGAGGGGCAATTTAATGGGTTAGCGTTTATCGTTGCCCTTGCAATTACAGGCGTTTGGTTGGCAGTCGTACGCTGGAGAACCTCTCGCGCGCCGAAAGAAATCTGGCGTTGTTTAATTATCTCGGCATCAGGAACAACCTTGATGTGGGTACTCCTCATGACCTTGTGGTTGCCTACCATTAACTTTGCAAAAACCTATCGACCTGTATCTGTTCGATTGGCGCAAGTAGTGCCTTCAGGCGGTGGGTGCATTGAT
>CAZXSX010000206.1:0-1822 GCA_964643245.1 uncultured Polynucleobacter sp. | reverse complement strand
TGGCGTAAATCCTCGTTCATGGCTCCAGCCTTTGAATTTCTTAATACATCGATTGAGCCGGTAACAGGATAGGCGGCAACTGGCGTTCCACAAGCCATTGCCTCAAGCAGCACCAGCCCGAAGGTATCGGTTTTGCTCGGGAATACAAAAACATCCGCTGCAGCATAGACCTTTGCTAGCTCATGTTGTTGCAATACCCCGAGATAATTAATTTCTGGATACTTCTCTTTGATGCCAGCCATAGCTGGGCCGTCTCCTACTACCCATTTTGAACCTGATAAATCAAGTTCTAAGAAGGTATTATTGAGCGCTTTGGATTCCTGCATCTGGAAGATATCCAAATCTACACCCCGTGACCACAAGACAACATTATTTAGGCCATACTTTTCCAGATCGTCTTTAACCATAATCGTTGGCGCCATCACTGCTATTGAAGGGCCATGAAACCAACGAATAAAGGCATAAGTCACCGCCAATGGAATGCCGGTACGCGCTTTGACATACTCAGGAAAGCGTGTGTGATATGCGGTAGAGAAGGGTAGATTATTTTTAACAGCATAAGAGCGTGCAGATAAGCCCAATAGACCTTCCGTGGCAATGTGCATCGCATCTGGCGCAACTTCTTTACCTGGGAAAAGCGATAAAGCAATGTCGGGGTAGGTTGGGCAGGGGATGGATTTGAAGCCAGTTGGAGTGATCATTTCAACCTCATGGCTTTGGCTTAAGGGGATTCCTACAGAAATATCTTATTTGACATAATAATGATTATACGCAAATAGTATTTAGGAAGATCTAGTTGTGTTGTACTTCTGAGGCCCTGGATATGGTTCCTTATAGAGCTTCTGCCATCTTGATGACAGCGCTTCGACTATCCATGGCTTTTGGTAGATTTCAGCAATATCAATAACAGAAAGGCCATGTGCATTACGCATGCGGATATCAGCGCCGTTATCCAATAGATATTTAATGAGCTCTTCATTGCCGGCTTGAGCAGCCATCATCAGCGGCGTTGTACCATTCGGACTGCGAGAATTGATCTCAGCCCCATTGGAAACTAAAAACTTCGCCACTGGTAATTGGCCTTTAGCGCAGGCGTAATACAACGGGGTCCAGCCAATATGATCAATTTTTGCCTTATTTTGTAGGACCAGAGTCTTAACCACCGGTAAATCACCTTCAATAGAAGCCAACATCAAGGGTGTTTCACCGTACTTATTTGATAGATCAACATCGATTTTCTTGTTGCTCAACAGAAATTCAGTGACCTTTGCAGACTTATCCCGAATGGCGATCACCAACATCGGGTCGCCCTTGGAATCCACAACATTCGGGTTGACGCCTGCGGCAACAAGGGATTTCACCTCTGAAACGTCGTCAAAACGTGCTGCTTTAGCAAAATCCGCAATTTGCCCCTCCGATTGAGCAAAAATAGAGATAGAGAAATTTAAAGCTGCAATTGCTGTTAGGGATCGTAAGCGTTTCATTCTAATATTAGGCATTAATTAACTGTTCTATCTATCTGAAAACATTGATAAAAATTATTAGTTGTAGTGCTTGCCAAATCCTCAAGAGACACTCCTTTGAGGTTGGCAATGAATTCACCAACTTTAGCCACCCAAGCGGGCTCATTGGTTTTTCCTCGATAAGGAATCGGAGCCAAATATGGGGAATCCGTCTCTATTAGCAGACGTTCCAACGGGACTTGTTTGCATGTTTCCTGTAGATCTTTAGCGCTCTTGAATGTCACAATGCCTGAGAAGGAAATGTAGAAGCCCATCTCGACAGCCGCTGCGCCGAACCCTGCGATGCCACCTGCCTCGCC
>CAZXSX010000205.1:1167-1856 GCA_964643245.1 uncultured Polynucleobacter sp. | reverse complement strand
ATGCGGCATCGTTCCAACGACGATCATTACTGCTCAACTGAAGATAGCTGTGTCCTCCACCGCTTTCGTCGCTAAAAGCAGTCTTTACTACATAACTATCGGGAGTAAGAACAACTTTTTTAGGATTCAGACATTTATTTTTATCATCAAGCGATGAACATTCGTTGACAATAACTGTGTCAGTAGTAACTGTTTTTTGATCGATCGGGGCAGTCAATTCAATCGTTGCAAGTGCTGTTCGACAAACATTGTGCTGATCTCCGTTTTCATTTTGATCCCAAATGATACTTGGGGACGGGCTAGGTAAATTCTTACCTTGATCAGTTTGAGCATCGCAGCGCTCTAAAACACGGGGGACCACAGGGATTGCCGCTGAACTGAAACGCCAAACATACCCAGCACTACGCGTTGCTGAGGAGCAAAGTTCTCCAGCAGATTTACAAACACCAACCTCTGCTCCAGCAGTACAGCAAGCATACCCAGCCACAGGACAAGTGTTATTATTTTGGACGCAACTAGCAACTGTAAAATTTAATGGATTACTTATTTTTGCATCTTCGCCACGAACAATGATAACAGGACCAGTTTGTGTGCTGCTGGGCGGACGAAGCGAAACGAGTCCGTCTTTGGCCGACAGCATATCTTTCTGATCAACCAAAGCTCGTTTGCCAACATCATTGCTGTCAGCG
>CAZXSX010000205.1:0-1157 GCA_964643245.1 uncultured Polynucleobacter sp. | reverse complement strand
CTTTGGATTTGCGCCAAAATATTCTCCTATTATCGTCATACTTTGATTCGCGGCAAAAGGAACAGGACCGGACAACGGCGAAATTTTACAAATTCCTGGTCGAGGCAAACCACTCGCCAAGGTAAAAGTTGTTCCACCGTCGAGGAGACTCACGGCGTTTTCAGCCGTTTTTATTTGAACAAAATATTTAACCCCAATTTCACCTCGATCAACCGGAAACTTAACAACAATCTGATCATCACGCCAAACAACCCCCTGACACGCATCAGGAAAAGCGAAGCTGCCAAGTATCGCCTCACTTGAAGGCGTTGCTTTAAACCAAACCGCTCCGACTTTGTTACCAAATTTTCTTCCCGAAATAGTAAGATACTCACCGCGAGCACCCGTGTTGGCAGACAATCCTGTAACAAAAGGTGCATTTTCACTCGCTCCTCCTTGGACTGTAAAAGAAACCGCGTTACTCTCTAAGCCACTACGTGTAACTTTAACTGCCACAGTTCCTTCATTTCCATTTGGAACTGTTGTCTTAATAAGCCCATCAAGCCAATCGTCTGGTCGCGTCACCGCACCAACTCCGTCGAATAATACTTGACTGGACGCTACATTTAATAAACCGAAGTTTTTACCCACAAGAGCAATCGAAGCACCGCTTTTACCGGCAGTTGGATTGAGTGCACAAATACTTGGACGGACTTCATTTGTTATTGCAAAATCACCTACCAACGGACCCCAATCATCACGCGTAGTATCAATGAGTAAACTATTTTGAGCTACATCTTTTTTAAGAACAGACTTTCCAGTAAACACTGCTACAGGACCTGTAACTGCTTTTTCAGGAACTTCAACAATAATCTGAGTTGAACTCCAACTTGTAAAAGAAGTTCCACAGTTCACCGGCTTACCCTCAATCCAATCAGCTTCTTCAGTCAAACGCGGATTTTGGACGGCTGCAAAATAAACATGTCCACGCGCCGATCCAAAATATTTTCCAGCAATAGTAACATACGTGCCTGGAGCACCTGATTTCGGCGTGATACTGGTAATAGTTGCTCGTTGAACACAAACCCCAGCACCGCCACCTGACGGCAACTGACAAAAACCACTGCCGCAGTCACCGTTTACCTGACAACTTTCACCAGAACAACGACCGCATTCAC
>CAZXSX010000204.1:0-1871 GCA_964643245.1 uncultured Polynucleobacter sp. | reverse complement strand
TCGGCCTCCAGGAGCTGTACCACCACATCGCGTTTATTGTGTACGTGTTGGATCATTATTCTGCGCATTCTGATGGAGTCTCGTGCTTTCAGTGCATCGAGCATTTCTTGATGCTCTTCGACTGCCTTTTCCCATTTGACACCATCTTGATTAGAGCGAAAGCGTAATGCCTCAATGCGCGCATTCACTTGTGTGAAGAGGCTCGCCAGTACTGGGCTATTGGCGGCTTGATTAATCAGATGATGAATTTGTAAATTGAGCTGGTAATAGCTAGAGAGATCACGACGCGCATATGAAGCCATCATTTCGTATTGAAGTGCTTCTAACTCAGAGAGCGTGGCATCGCTAATATTCTTTGCTGCTAGTTCACCAGAAAAACCTTCAAGATCTGCAATCACATTAAATGTGTGAATGACATCCTCGAGACTTAATTGCACCGCTATTGCTCCACGGTTAGCAATCAGCTCTACCAACCCATCTGCTGCCAAGCGGCGAATTGCTTCTCGAATTGGAGTGCGAGATACATTTAGGCTCTCAGCCAACTCCCGCTCATTGAGCTTGCTGCCGGGGGCGATCTTGCCTTCCACTAGTAGAGAACGCAGTTTTTGGAAGGTGGCTTCGTGAAGGTTCTGGGAATTCAGTGTTTCGCTGGCCATGATTCTGGATGCCTAAATTTGTATACAAAATGGAAAATTTCAAAAAATTGGCATACACTAGCTCCAGAATTTGATTCCAAAAAGCATCTAAATCCATAAAACCAACATTTAGCGAGACAAATCATGCTCAAACTCGATAACCATGCATCCGGCCGCCATTTTTTACACATCCCTGGCCCAAGTCCGGTTCCACCACGTGTATTGCGTGCCATTAGCTTTCAAACGATTGATCACAGGGGTCCAGAGTTTGGCGCATTTGGTTTAAAAGTTTTAGAAGGTATTAAAAAATATTTAAAATTGAGCAGCCAGTGATTATTTACTCTGCTTCTGGAATGGGGTCATGGGAAGGCGCATTGGTCAACGTCCTGAATCCAGGTGACAAAGTTCTCTTTTATGAGACTGGTCAATTTGCTAACTTGTGGAGAGCATTGGCGCAACGACTTGGGTTGAATGTTGAAGTGGTTGGAAAGCCCGAAAAAGATTCATGGCGATGGGGTGTTGATGCAGCTGTAATTGAAGAGCGTTTACGCAAAGATGCCCAGCATGAAATTAAAGCGGTATGCGTTGTGCATAACGAAACATCTACTGGCGTTACTTCAAATATTGCCGCAGTTCGTAAAGCTATGGATGCAGCAAAGCACCCTGCGTTGTTGCTGGTGGATAGCGTTTCAGGACTTGGCTCTGCAGACTATGAGCATGCAAATGGGGCGTTGACGTTACTGTATCTGGCTCACAGAAGGGTCTGATGCTACCGCCAGGCATTGGTTTTAATGCGTTATCACCAAAAGCCATCGAAGCAAGTAAGCACAGTACGTTTCCAAAATCCTATTGGGCTTGGGATGAAATTTTGGAGTCCAATAAAAATGGTTATTGGCCAACAACTCCCAGCACAAATCTCATGTATGGATTGCATGAAGCGATGGATATGATGATGGCAGAAGGGTTAGATACGATCTTTGCGCGTTATCAACGTCTAGCAGGTGCTTGCCGTGCTGCTGTTACTGCGTGGGGATTAGAAATTCAGTGTCAAGATCAAGATTGCTACTCTCCAGTGTTGACCTGTATTGCAACACCTGATGGGATGGATGTGGATGTATTGCGCAAGCATGCGTTGGAAAAATTCAACCTCTCATTGGGTACAGGACTCGGCAAAATTAAAGGTAAAGCATTCCGCATTGGTCATTTGGGTGACTGCAATGAACTCAGTTTGCTTGC
>CAZXSX010000203.1:0-1902 GCA_964643245.1 uncultured Polynucleobacter sp. | reverse complement strand
GCGCTCAGTGTCCCAAACTCTTAATCTTGTAAAGACTTCAAGCGCACGATCTCTAGGGCTCAAGTCTTTTAGCAAGGCAAGCACGTCAAGGGCGCCTTCAACGGCAAAACAAATTTGTCCAGAGTGCCCACCTTCACTATTCCCAATGGCTTTTGTTATTGCAGCGAGGTCTTGCTTAGAAAAGAATTTTCCTACCTGACGGCCATGGGACCAGAGATGTTTCACTAGTCGGTTCATGTTCATGCTTACCATCTTCCCGAGGATCCCCCGCCACCAAAACCGCCACCACCCCCACTAAATCCCCCGCCGCCATGCCCTCCACTGCTATAACCACCAAAGCCATGTCTTCCCAATCCCATTCCGGATAAGGTCACAATTAGCGCTACAATGCCTGAGATTAAAGCTATGGAAAATGCACCGAAAATAGGCCATGCGACAAGGGCTGCAATCCCCCCCGTAACAAGAGATCCAGGCAATCTACCTAACATTGATCGCAATACACCCCCAAGCACTAAAGCCACAATGAGGATGATTGGTAAAAATGAGCGAATATCGACTTGATCATGGATGTTGGCATTAACTGGGGTTGGTACCGGCAGCGCCTCACCATCAACCACCCTAATAACTACATTCACACCATCGGTAATGCCACCATAAAAATCCTGTTGCTTAAAACGGGGCACAATGATCTGGTCGATGATTCGCTTACTGGTTGCATCAGTTAAAACGCCTTCAAGCCCATAGCCCACCTCAATCCGAAGAGTTCTATCCGCTTTAGCGATAATCAGAATCGCACCATCATCTACTTTTTTCCGCCCAATCTTCCATTGCTCAGCCACGCGAATTGCATATTGCTCAATTGTTTCAGGAGCAGTTGATGGCACTATCAACACTACAATCTGACTACCTTTTCGTGCTTCAAAATTACTTAAGGTTTGATCTAAAGAACGAATCTCACTAGATGTGAGGGTGCTTGTTTGATCAATTACCCGTCCCGATAAAGGTGGCACTGCTTGCTGTGCCAAAGATAACTGAGACAAGCAGAGTAGCGCCAAAAACGACAGCAAAGCTAAGAAGCGTCTAGGCAATCCAAGGATGTGATCCAAGAAAGACATACCGATTATTTTGCCGAAGGCGTATCAAATGAAACACTAGGGGGAGTTGCCAACTCTTTTTCATTCTCGGCAGCTAAATTTGCTTTAGCTTTATAAGCAAACACCATTGCCGTTAAATTTGATGGGAACGAACGAATGGTTACGTTGTATTCTTGTACGGATTTAATGTAACGATTACGTGCAACTGTGATGCGATTTTCAGTTCCCTCCAGTTGTGTCTGCAAATCCCTAAACCCTTGGTTTGCTCGTAAGCTGGGATAATTTTCTGAAACGACCAACAATCTAGATAAAGCTGAAGTGAGTTGCCCTTGCGCTTGCTGGAATTTCTGGAAAGCCTCTGGGTTATTCACTAAATCAGGAATTGCTTGAATTGAGGTCGCCTTAGCTCTAGCCTCCACTACTTTAGTTAGGGTATCTTGTTCAAACTTGGCCTCTCCCTTAACGGTGCTGACTAGATTAGGAATCAGATCGGCCCTACGTTGATACTGATTTAATACCTCAGACCAACTGGAGGTAACCTGCTCATCTTGAGACTGAATTTGGTTATATCCGCATCCTGATAACAATATGGTTGCCAATGCTAGCAGACCAATTAGATATTTACGCATTTCTTACTCCTTCATTTAATGAATGTGTGCATCTGTAATTACAATCACCTTTACGAGTGATTAAAAATTAGGGGTAAACCCCGGGTACCGATTCTTGCTTTATCAAGCGATTTGGAAACCTACTTTACTCAATAGCCACAAGTCATACTACTTACATTTAAATTAATTTGGCCCGTTTT
>CAZXSX010000202.1:0-1925 GCA_964643245.1 uncultured Polynucleobacter sp. | reverse complement strand
TGGTGCGCGTGTCCTCGCTGGCGATATAGTCGACGGCGCGCAGTGTCTCCAGCGAGCGCTCCCCCACTGTTGTACTGCACTTGCGTGTCACTCCCGCCTGCAGCTGCAATGATTACAAGCGAGGAGGTTGCAATGTCTGCCCACGAAGAACCGTTCCAGTACAAAAGATCGCCGAAGTTTTCTGTCATCGCGGCGACATCCGAAAGCTCCTCGATTGATTGACTCTCTGCATCGAGTGCACAAGTAGTACCGTTACAGGTGAACTCTCCAAAATCAGCTGCCTGCAACATTGCTGGAGTAACATCGTCCACTGCAAGAGTTCCAGCGACTCCACCAAGAAGAGATCCAAAGGTGCCTGAGTATGTGAGGCCTCCGCCAATCGTGGCAGAAGTGGTCGCAACACTCTGGTACACACTTCCACTTCCTCCATATAAGACTTGTCCGACGGGGAGCGTAGTGGTGCCGGTGCCTCCGCGCGCAACGGAGAGTGTTCCGGTAGTGTCGCTAATAGCGATGCCAAGAGAAGAAGTCGCAAAAGCCGTTACATTGCCGACCGCTCCGGTAATATTTCCAAGAATTGAGTTGGCGGCAATCTGTGCGAGCTTAGTGAGCGCAGTGCCGTTGGTGGCGAGTGAGAGCGTACCTGCAGCACCACCGATTAAGGAACCGATCGTGCCGGAATGCGAAAATTCAGAGGCCAGCGTGATTGAGGTGGTAGCAACTGAGGAGAGTGCATTTGTGCCGTTTCCGTAGAGGAGCTGGCTCGAAGTGAAGGTGGTTTGGCCGGTACCGCCGCGAGCAACCGTGAGGGTGCCAGTAGTGCCGTTTACGATTGGGAGATTTGTTGCGTCCGTAAGGTCAAATGCTGGTGTGGCATCGGAGGCACCGAGCGCGAGAGTGACGCCACCATAGGAGACAGTGGAGTTCGTGAGACCTGCGTTATCGAGCGTGCCAGAAAGAGCTGAGGCGAAGGTAAGAGTGTCGCCGCTTCCAGTGATGGTAAGACCAGGAGTGAGGCCGTTGAATGCGGTTGAGGAGGTTGCGAGCGTTACGGTCGGACCGTCTGCGGTCTGTGCGGTAGGGCCGATGGCGGTGATGCCTCCAGAAGAAGGAGAAGTGGTAGCGATAATCCGGCCGGTTGGGTCTGCGGCGAGGAAGGTGCCGGCGGCGGTACCGAGGGGAGTTATATATAAGGAGCCGGTACTTGTAGCGTTTGTCGTTGAAAGATGTGGGAAAGTGTTGGCCGTAGTGGTGGTTGCGGTGAAGTACTCAGCGACGGTTTGGCCGGCTACCGAGAGTTTTGCGTAGGGAGAGGTGGTGCCTATGCCGACCTCGCCCGTAGTTGTGATACTGAGTTTTTCTGATCCATTAGTATAAAAACCAAGTGCATCCGTACTGTTTGTATACACAATACGACCAGCATCATTATCATTATTGTGACCAAAGAAAATATTAGCAACCCCAGTCGAATCTGGAGTAAAGATAGTTAGGCCTGCAGCACTCGACCCTTCAAGGAGCAACTCGTCCGCACTGGCACTTGGCGTAATTGCAGTCGACGCTCCGCTTGAAACATGAAGTTTTGCGCGAGGACTTGAAGTGCCAATCGCAACGTTACCTCCAGCCGCAATTACCAAGCGATGCGCGCCACTTGCATTTTCTCTAATAACAAAGGCGTCGAGGCTTGACGCCTCACTGTTGCTCTCAATAAACCAGGCCTTCGCATTTACGTTCTCAAGACCAATTCCGCTATGGCTGGCCGTCCCTTTCAAATACAGTTGGTGACTGCCTGAAGACGAAACGGAAAGTGTACGCAACGGACTTGTCGTCCCGATGCCGACATTCCCTCCAGTTGTTGCTAGATAGGTGCTCCCGGTCGTCGTCAGCTGCGTCGTGGATGCATTGCCCGTAACGGTAAGAAGGCTGCC
>CAZXSX010000201.1:0-1927 GCA_964643245.1 uncultured Polynucleobacter sp. | reverse complement strand
GGGTCGCGATGTTTTAGGGCAGGCGCAAACAGGAACGGGTAAAACGGCTGCTTTTGCGTTACCTCTATTGAATAATATGGATTTGACCAGCCAGGAACGTATGCCGCAAGTTTTGGTGCTGACACCAACACGCGAGCTTGCGATTCAAGTGGCTGAGGCTTTTGAAACCTTCTCTAAGAATATCGCTAAGCTTGAAGTCGCTTCGATCTACGGTGGGCAGGAATACGGGCGCCAAATTCAGGCACTTCGCCGCGGTGTACATGTCATTGTCGGTACCGCAGGACGCGTGATGGATCATATGCGTAAAGGCACATTAAAACTAGATGCTTTAAAAGCACTGGTGCTTGATGAAGCAGATGAAATGCTGCGCATGGGCTTTATCGATGATGTTAAATGGGTTTTATCACATACACCAGAATCCTGCCAGCGTTTACTGTTTTCAGCAACCATGCCGCGCGATGTGCTGGATATCGTGCATGAATATTTGCGTGAACCTTGTAAAGTGCAGATCAAAACAAAAACAGCGACCGCAAAAACGATTCATCAGCGTTTCTTAGTGATCAAAGGCTTATCTAAATTAGATGCACTTGATCGCATTTTAGAGATTGAAGATACCGATGGCGTCATGGTTTTTGTCAAAACGAAAACTTCCACTATTGAGGTTGCTGATGGTTTGAAAGCACGTGGTCATTTGGCAGTAGCCATCAATGGTGATATGCAGCAAAACCAGCGTGAATATATTATTGATCAGCTCAAGTCATCGAAGATCAATGTTTTAGTCGCCACTGATGTTGTGGCGCGTGGCTTGGATGTTGAACGCATTAGCCATGTCATTAACTACGATTTGCCACAAGATAACGAAGCCTACGTGCATCGGATTGGACGCACGGGGCGCGCGGGACGCGAAGGTGATGCGATTTCTTTGATTTACACAAGAGACTTACGTCAGTTACGCACACTTGAGCGGATGATTCGTGACACGATGGAAGAAATGCAGCTTCCAGGAGCAAAAGAAATTACGGACAAACGCATTGCGCGCTTTAAGCATGAAGTAGCTGAGATCATTCGCCACAAAGATTTAACGAAGTTCAGAGCACTAATGCAGGAGTTTGCAACTGAATATGGCTCTGAAACTGAAGATATGGTGGCAGCCTTAGCATTTTTGGCACAAGGAGATAGACAACTCTTTGTTAAAGAAATTCAGGTGCAGGAAACAGGAAGAACTGAACGTGGATATGGCGATCGTGATGGTCGTCGCAATGAGGGGCACGGTAATCATAGAGATGATCGCAGTTCCCGAGATGGTCGCGAAAGAGGTTCGCGCGATGCCCGTGAAAGAAGTCCGCGTCATTCATCAGATTTGGAGATGACGACCTATCGCATTGAAGTGGGGCGTAATGATGGGGTTGAGCCACGTAATATTGTTGGCGCAATTGCCAATGAAGCAGGCATCAACAGTCGCAACATCGGGCATATTAAATTATTTGACCAGTTCAGTACGGTTGATTTGCCAAGTAATACGCCTAAAAATGTCATAGAGCACCTAAAGAAAGTCTGGGTAGCTGGCAAAAAGCTTGAGATCAAAGAAGACAGAAGATAATACACCTTTTTGCTAGTGGATGATGAAAAAAATCAGCCGAGGTTCAGTGCCAGAAACTCCTGCATTGACAGAATCTCACAGCCAATTTTAATGTATGACTACGGGGATAAACTTTAAAGCAATTGGAACCAAAATAGCGAGAACGACAGTACTCATAAGCCATTTAAAATTGCTATCAATACGGTTGTCTAACTTGTCAATACGGTTGTCTAATTTGTCAATGCGACTATCAAGTCGGTCAATATCCTTTCTTAGGCTATCAATGCTCAGATTTACTTCATTTCTTAAGGTTGAAATATCTTCTCTTGTTGCAGCGTGCATTAAGAT
>CAZXSX010000200.1:246-1936 GCA_964643245.1 uncultured Polynucleobacter sp. | reverse complement strand
AGGACAGCATAACCGGGGAAATTGAAGCAATCATTAATATTGCGCCCGCCAGCAAACCACCCGCAGGCAATGGAGCTCCCGCCATTACTTCACGGATCGGAGATGTGGGATCCAGCAAAGAAACAATGTCCGCATAAACCATAAGCAAGACTACAAATATCCATAGCAATGAGAGTTTTACCCTTGGATCTATTCCGATAATTGATTTGTTTGTATTCATATTTTTCTCCTTTTTTGAACGATATTGATGAGTTTCATTGAATTGGATTTGAACGACAGAGACCAGGGACTATGTAGCGTTGGGTAGTGGATGTAATCCACTTCCAGTGCAATGCAAGGTGCGTAATCGTAAGAATTATCCACGCGATTCCAAACACTACATGCAGGCGATCTGGAACCCTCACAACATAAATGTCATCGCCGAAGTGGAGCGCCCATGCCACTGCGCCGAATACGTTGGTCGCGATATAGGTAATCCACATGATCCTATCTACAACTCGATTGGCACGCAGCTTTTTCGGCATCCCGCTAAGGCGGCGTCCGCGCAGGGCTTTGAGCCAATCCCAATGCCAGACAATGTGCAAAACAATACCGGCGAGTCCCACCAGCCCAAAACAGATATGGGTGGCTACCCATACGCTGCGGGAGAACCCCAGAAAGACAATATCCAATTGGTGGGGGATAACCAGCCATAAAATAAAGCCGGTGATGGTTGTTATCAGAAGGCTCACAAAGATGGTCACATCGAGCCAGAAGTTGTGTTCAGTCTTATTCATTTTTTCAGTACCTTTTATTTAGTGCAGTATCCGCGAAGAAAATACCTTGCCTGCCAGCTATTGCTAAGAAAGGTTTACTTTGCTTTCTTGATGATCTGTATCCCATACGGGATGAGCGCAATCGCCATCAGGATGGAGGCGCCCAAATTGATGATCTCAAGACCATCAGGAGTGCCCACCAGCAACACGCCGATCAAGAACAATATGCTTTGCCAGCGTGGAAACGAATTGGTCTTGAGCAAGGCAATGGCTTGAATGGTAAAGCCAAGCGGCAGGAGCAAAATGCCCCACAACAACGCCAGCCAGCCTTGTTTCGTAAACATAGCCAATACTCCTGGCATGATTTGTTCGAATACGTTTTCTGGTAATGTATCGAAAGCGCTCATGGTTAGGCATAACGCGCCTTTATCCGCTGCCAGAATAATTGCGCCCAAAATGGCGATTACGGCTCCAATAAAGCCTGCCCAGGCACCCGTACTCTGCTCAAACAATTTCATAAAGTGCAGGGCAACTACAATTAATAGAGCAGTACTTAGTGTGACCAACACGTGTCCGAACTGCAAGAGTCCGTTACCGTGGGCTCTGAATATGATTTCTTCCGGACCGAGCAGGCGAGGTTGCAGCAAACCAGGATGAACGGCGAAGGCGAAAATAAACAGCAATGGAAAACCGATGAAGGCGAGACCCATGCCCATTTGCTTGATTCGATTCAAGAATATATTTCCGCTCATTATTTCTCCTTTTGTTGAACGATCTGGGTGAATTTCATTTGATTGGATCCGGTTCACCGAGACCAATGGCATTCCCAAATCACGCACCTTTTTGAGCAATCCATGTAGTGCTGCTTGATCAGCTACAGGTCCAGAAAGAAGCGTATTGCCATCTTCCTCCTGTTTGATGGTCAAGCCTTCAAA
>CAZXSX010000200.1:0-236 GCA_964643245.1 uncultured Polynucleobacter sp. | reverse complement strand
TCCATTGATGATCCAAATGTCCCTTGACCCTGATCTGGTAGATCACGGGTTGGACTGATTTGGGTTGGGAAGTGAGTTCGTTTGACATCGGTTTGTGCCTGGGCAGCAGATGAAAACGCTGTGCCACATGTTTGATGCGCGGAAATATACCTGCGCCAGAGTGTCACCGATAGACACTTTGGTGTGGGTCGGAGTGTTGTTCTGAATTGTTAGGAGTGTGGGAGATTAACGCCTAG
>CAZXSX010000199.1:0-1941 GCA_964643245.1 uncultured Polynucleobacter sp. | reverse complement strand
AGGACGTCACCCTCTCACGGTGAAGACACGGGTTTAAATCCCGTTAGCGCTACCATTTAAAGGAATTATGATTTCACGATACACACGCCCGGAAATGGGCGCGATATGGACCGAGCAGGCGAAGGTCCAAAAATGGCTGGAAGTGGAGCTGGCCGCGCTTGACGCGTTGGCGGCGAACGGTGACATACCTAAAGATATTCCAGCGAAAGTGCGCAAGAAGGCAAAATTCGACCTTGAGCGCGTGCGTGAAATTGAACGAATCGTCCAGCACGACGTTATTGCCTTCCTGACCAACCTGGCTGAAAACGTGGGGCCCGATGGCCGCTATGTTCATTACGGCCTGACATCTTCTGACATTCTCGATACCGGTCTTGCCCTTCAGATCAAAGACGCTTCGGACATTCTGATCCGCGAGTTGAAAAAACTGATCGACATCATCGGCGCCAAGGCCAAAGAACACAAAAAGACCCTGATGGTTGGGCGCAGCCACGGCGTGCATGCTGAGCCCATTACCTTTGGTCTTAAAATGGCGCTCTTCTATGAAGAATTCAAACGCAACCTGAAACGCCTTGAGATTGCCGCGGAAGGTGTCGCGTATGGAAAAATTTCGGGCGCGGTCGGCACTTTCGCCAATGTTGATCCCAAAGTTGAAGAAAGGGTTTGCAAGGACCTGGGTTTGAAGCCCGCGCCTATTTCTACGCAAATCGTTCAGCGTGACCGCCACGCAGAGTATATGAGCACGCTTGCGATTGTCGGCAGCTCACTTGAAAAGCTTGCGACTGAAATCCGCGGTTTGCAGAAAACTGAAACTCTGGAAGTCCAGGAATCTTTCGGCGAAGGACAAAAAGGTTCTTCGGCCATGCCGCACAAACGCAATCCCATCACCTGCGAAAGGGTGGCGGGTCTTTCACGCATCTTGCGCGGCAACGCGCTTGCGGCCATGGAAAATGTGGCGCTGTGGCATGAACGCGACATTACGCATTCATCTGTTGAACGCGTGATTTTCCCGGACAGCACCATTCTTCTGGATTACATGATCAATTGCATGCAGACCGTGATCAAGAACCTGCTTGTGCTGGATGAAAACATGATGACCAACCTGGAGAAAAGCCGCGGCATGGTTTTCTCGCAGGGACTTCTGCTCAAGCTGGTGCAGAAAGACCTGACCCGTGAAGATGCATATAAAATGGTTCAGGATTGCGCCAAAAAAGTCTGGGAAAACGGCGCCAGCCTGAAAGAAGTTGTTTTAAAAGACCCGAAAATCACCAAGCACCTTTCTTCCCGTGAGATTACGGAAGTTTTCGATTACCAGTATCACTTAAAAAACGTGGACCGGATTTTTAAAAGAGTCGGTCTTTCAACCGCAAAAGGATAACCATGACTGTGAAATCACCTGTGACTGTGAGCCAGACGCACCTGCAGCTGCCC
The DNA here is from genome assembly GCA_964643245.1 of uncultured Polynucleobacter sp. Lineage (GTDB taxonomy): Bacteria > Pseudomonadota > Gammaproteobacteria > Burkholderiales > Burkholderiaceae > Polynucleobacter. Next base: position 513 of record CAZXSX010000199.1, on the reverse strand, counting down.
CTGATCGGAAGAGGAAAAGTCCGTGATATTTACGCCGTCGGAACCGACAAGCTTTTGATTGTGACCAGTGACCGCCTGAGCGCTTTTGACGTGGTCCTGCCGAACCCAATCCCTTACAAGGGCGCGGTGCTGACCCAGATTTCCGCGTTCTGGTTTGACTATTTCAAGAGCACGGTGCAGCATCATCTGATCACCACTGACGTTTCCAAGATGGGCCTGCCCGCTGATGTGGTTTCAAAATATGGCGATGAGCTCCACGGTCGCAGCATGCTGGTGCGCCGCTGCCAGCCGCTGACGATCGAGTGCGTCGTGCGCGGGTATGTAACTGGTTCCGGATGGAAGGATTATCAGAAGACCGGCGCGGTTTGCGGGCATGTGCTGCCGAAGGGCCTTAAGCAGTGCGCCAAACTTGAAAAGCCCTTGTTCACTCCGGCCACCAAAGAATCCACAGGTCATGACATTAATATTGATTTTGATGAGGCCTGCAAGCGTGTCGGTAAAGCGGTCGCTGAA
>CAZXSX010000198.1:0-1957 GCA_964643245.1 uncultured Polynucleobacter sp. | reverse complement strand
GTGTTTGCTAATTAAAAAAAATAATGACACATCAGCCATCGAATGTCTCAACATTCTCGGCTGATTTGAATCGCAAACAGACAAAACCTGCCTAGCGAAGTAGTGCATGGAGCTCTCCGAATCGGGAAAGGCAGGAATCGTAAGGGAGCGGTCGATTCCTCTGTAACTTTCGACCTCTCCCTTCGTATCCCGCTAACGCTTAGAATAGCGTTAGAAAGGTATGTCTTCTTCCGCTTCTTAGCTCCCGCCCGAAGGCGGGAGCTTGAGCATTTCGTCAGTGATATCGACGTACTCGGGACTATCCGGGTCTAGCAGGCAGTCCCAACACATCTGACATCCATGACAGCCGGGGTGACCTTCATGGTCACCCCAAGTTGGCGGATCAACCTCCGCAGTCGTCCCCACGATCGCCGTCCTCGTCAGTGATGGGCTGCGGACGAAGAAGCGTGAGTCCGCGGACGGCGCGCTTCTTGACCCTCTTCATGCCTTCGAGCGTCTCTGCCGCGTCGCGCGCGATGGCCTGCTCCATCGGCGTCTTCGCGAACAGCGGTGTGTTCGGGTCGTACTCCGGGACGTTGCAGTGCCCGCGATACCAGTCCTCATCGACCCTGAAGTTGTCCTCCTGCATGCTCAGGGCGAGCTTGGCGCGGGACACCTCGCCCTTCTTGATGGCGACCATGAAGGCCCCGGCGATGACCGCCTTCTCCGGAACCTCGTCGGGAATCATGGTGATGACGTGCTGCATGACGCCCGCGTCGACGATGATCGTGATCTTCATTTGTTGCTCCTTGACTTTCAGTACGCCTCCGCTTCTTCCTTCGTCAGGAAGAAGTGAATGCCGTGCGTGCACTCGACACGAATGTCGGGATCGTAGTCCTTGACCTCGACCCACTTTCCCATCTCGTAAACGAAGTTGGGATCGTGCAGCGAAAAGAACCTTGCTTTAGCCGAGTTCAGCGCGCGCAGGACTTTGACCCGCGACGCCCGGCATTTCCGCCCAACGAGCGTTGAGGTTCTTTTGGCGCGACGCGAAACGAGGAGTTCGATAACGGTAGGCCGACCTTCGGCGTCCGTGACCTTCTTGTAGGCTCGAAACTGCCCGGCTTGTGGCACGACCTGAAACGCGCTCAGGTTTGCGTAGCTCAGGTTTGCGTAGCCCAGGTCAGCCTGGCGCAGGTCAGAGCGGCGCAGGTCAGCGCCGCTCAGGTTTGCGTCGCTCAGGTTTGCGTAGCTCAGATTTGCGGAGCTCAGGTTTGCGGAGCTCAGGTTTGCGCGGCGCAGGTTTGCGTCGCTCAGGTTTGCGTAGCTCAGATTTGCGGAGCTCAGGTTTGCGGAGCTCAGGTCAGCCTGGCGCAGGTCAGCGCCGCTCAGGTTTGCGGAGCTCAGGTCTGAGCCGCGCAGGTCAGCGCGGCTCCCGCCAGCGCCAGCGAGCCAACTCGCGTGGCTTTCGAGTATACCCTTCAGATCCAGCATAGTCCCTCCGGTTAGTGGTGTCTCTACTGCGCATCGAACGCAGAATGTTGCCTGCAAGCTATCACTGCCCCTTGGAGCGCCGTTACGCGCCCAATGGCTTAGAGACGAGTGGGGGTCGACTGACAACCTATGGCCGCCAGTTGGCCCCCATAAGGAGGCCGGGTTTTGGTGCTGCAGCGCGATCCCGCTCAATAGCGCGCTGCATACTCACCAGCGGATTGACCAAACCCCAGAGAACGATCAGTTCGCGGTGGGCTGCCCGGTTACGGAGTTGAGGGGGACCTCGAAGGTCTCCATCTCCTCGTGACCAGCGTCCAACTGGACGTCCGGGTCCGTGAAGAACACGGTGGCCTTGTCTCCGCTCACGGACTCGATGTAGACCTCGTTCATCGCGAGGTATCCGAGGGCGCCAGCCTCAGCCTTCCAGGTGGTCTGGACCACCGGCTTGAGCCTGACGCGCTTGATCGGCATGTTGTCCGTCTTC
>CAZXSX010000197.1:636-1959 GCA_964643245.1 uncultured Polynucleobacter sp. | reverse complement strand
AGTCAGCGTGTCCTGGGGTGTCGACGATGTTGATTTTGGTGCCCTTGTACTCCACGGAGGCGTTCTTGGAGTAGATGGTGATGCCGCGCTCCTTCTCAAGGGTGTTGGAGTCCATCGAGGCTGCCGTGTCTGCCACCGCACCAGTCTGACGCAGCAAGGCGTCAGTCAAGGTGGTCTTGCCGTGGTCCACGTGAGCGATGATGGCGATGTTCCTTATTTCCATAGAAAATCGGCCTCGCGGCCGTTACTTCCCTACCATACCGTATATATATGGTGCGTCAACGGTATACTCTTCCTATGACAGACCTGAGGGCCCTCATCGCTTCAAAGGAGCCGCAGGTAGGACGCGAGCGCTTTATCGCCGTAGACGGACACGCAGGTTCCGGGAAGTCGACCTTCGCAAGTATGCTTGCCGAGAAATTGGGCGCGCAGGTCATCCGTCAGGATGATTTCGCGAGCTGGGACAACCCGTTTGATTGGTGGCCACTCATCATCGAGCGCGTATTTGACCCTATTAAGAACGGAGCAACGACGCTCAACTATCCGCGTACGCAATGGTGGGACAATAACGTTCCCGGACCAGTCGTCGATCAGCCCGTGACCGATATCATGATTCTTGAAGGAGTGAGTTCCTCGCGTACGGAGTTTAGAGATTACATAAGCCTCGCGATCTTCGTGGACACACCAAAAGAGCTCTGCCTACAGCGCGGTATTGAGCGAGACAAGAGTACAGGAAAGCCAGTCGAAGAAATAACAAAGCTGTGGGAGGGATGGATAGAGAGCGAAGAAAAATATATGAACCGGGATAACCCAAAGGCCCATGCTGACCTTGTGATTGACGGCACTACGCCTATTGAAGAGCAGGTAACGTTCTAGTTACTTCAACTCCCCGGTAAGGAACCCTCCTGCCTGTATTTCCCACAGCTTCTTGTAGAGACCGCCCTCGTGCGCAACGAGGTCATCGTGCGTACCGCTTGTGACTACCTTCCCATCCTCAATCACGATAATGCGGTCCATCTTCATAACGGTTGAAAGGCGGTGTGCAATAGCAATAACCGTCTTGCCCTCCATGAGCACCTGAAGCGCATCCTGGATAAGCGCCTCAGATTCAGAGTCGAGTGAGGACGTTGCCTCATCAAGCACGAGAATAGGTGCGTCCTTGAGAATGGCACGAGCTATAGCAATACGCTGGCGCTCCCCTCCCGAAAGCTTGATGCCACGTTCACCCACAAAGGTCTTGAAGCCTTCTGGTGCCTTCTTAATGAAGTCCATGCAGTGCGCCTTCTCCGCGGCAGCAATTACCTCTTCATCAGTAGCGTCCTT
>CAZXSX010000197.1:0-626 GCA_964643245.1 uncultured Polynucleobacter sp. | reverse complement strand
GACTGTGCTGTGTCACCTTCGTAATATCCTGCCCATCAATGGTGAGCTCTCCACCGTTTACATCATGGAAGCGCAGCAAGAGCTTCGTAATGGTGGTCTTCCCTGCTCCTGAAGGACCCACGAGCGCCACCTTCTCGTGACCTTTGATAGCGAGGTCGAAGTCATGGAGCACTGCACGCTCCTCGTGGAAACGGAAGTCCACTTTGTTGAAGGCTATGGTGCCCGCAGAAACCTTGAGTGTCCCCGCTCCCTGCGCATCCCTAATCTCATGGGGCTCGAGCATAATCTCTACCATCTCGCTCGCGTCGGCAAAGGAAGCGTAGAGACGACGCAACGCTTGTCCAAGATCCCAGAGACGGTCGATGGCAAGAATGACGTAAGACTGCACGAGGATGAAATCTCCCACCGTTGCTTGTCCCTGCGCCCAAAGATAAATAAGTCCAAAGAAGAGAAGGAACTCAATAAGAATCATGAGGAGGCCCTGTACCATGTTGATGGCCTCATCAATCATCCAGCTCTTGAAGCGTAGGTTCGAAAGCTGTTGCGACACCTTCGCGAAGAGACCACGCTCATGCTCTTCGCTCGCAAAGGTTTTTATCGTGACATCGTTAGCAACAGCATCCGAG
>CAZXSX010000196.1:0-1983 GCA_964643245.1 uncultured Polynucleobacter sp. | reverse complement strand
CCTGTCATTTTGTGTGGCGGTTTTGGCACCCGACTTTGGCCTTTGTCACGCTCCGGTTTTCCAAAGCAATTTTTGGTTCTCTCAGGGGATGATTCCGCTCAAAGCTTGTTTCAGCAGGCAATCGAGCGTATTCAGACAATTGCCAATCCAACCATTGAACTTGAAAGTACTCTGGTCGTTACTAATGAGGAGCACCGCTTTTTAGTTCTAGATCAATTGCGTGAGTTGTCAACTGGGCATGCAACTGTATTGTTAGAGCCAGTTGGCAAAAATACAGCGCCGGCATTAACACTCGCGGCGTTTTGTGCTCAGCAAATTGCCAATAAGCAAGATCCCATTTTGGTGATTACTCCTGTAGATCAAACCATCCAGAATAGGGCAGCATTTACAGCAGCATTGCAAGACTGTGTTGCAGTAGTCAACGATGCATCTAATACGATTGCGATCTTGGGGATTACTCCAACTGCACCAGAGACGGGTTATGGTTACATGCAACGTGCAGCTGATCAAGATCGGCATCATGCCTACATAGTGAACCGTTTTGTAGAAAAGCCTAACGAAGCTACCGCCAAAGAATACCTTGCCGAAGGTACTTACTTGTGGAATAGCGGCATGTTTGTTTTGAGGGCTAGCACTTGGCTGGCTGCATTAAAAGAGTTTCGTGCCGATATTTATGAAGCTTCTTATAGGGCTTGGCTGGAGAAGTCGGAGGATGGGGTAAATGGCGTTAATTTTGTGCGCCCCAGTAAAGCAGCGTTTGAGGAGATTCCGAGTGAGTCTATCGACTATGCGGTGATTGAGAAATGCCCAGGCTCAAAGTATCCCATCAAGGTGGTAGAGCTCGATGCCGGCTGGAATGACTTAGGTGCTTGGGATGCCGTATGGCAAGTGGGTAAACAGGATGCCCAAGGTAATGTGACTAATGGCGATACCCTGCTCACTAATTCCAAGAACTCTCTCGTTCATGCCAGCAGCCGCTTGGTGAGCGCTGTTGGTGTTGAAAACCTCATCATTGTCGAGACGGCGGATGCCGTATTGGTCGCGGATAGAAAGAACAGCCAAGATGTAAAACACATCGTCAATCAATTGACGTCCCAAAAACGTGAAGAGAAGAACCTGCACCGCAAAGTAGCAAGGCCTTGGGGTTGGTATGACAGCGTGGATGAAGGTGAGCGCTTTAAGGTCAAGCGTATTCAAGTTAAGCCCGGAGCAAGCCTCTCATTGCAAATGCATCATCATCGTGTGGAGCATTGGATTGTGGTTAAGGGTGCTGCAGAGATTACCAATGGCGATAAGGTATTGCTTCTCACCGAGAATCAAAGTACCTATATCCCGCAAGGCCAAACCCATCGCTTGGCTAATCCAGGTAAAACGCCGCTTGAGATTATTGAAGTCCAATCGGGTAGTTATTTGGGTGAAGACGATATTGTGCGGTTTGAAGATACGTATGGGCGTAGTTAATTAAACAAACTCAAAAAAGATATAGATTAAATAAGTAGAGAAAAAATATGACGAGTAATAAGACAAATAAACAAAAAGCTGCCCTCATCACCGGTATTACCGGTCAAGACGGTTCGTATCTTGCTGAGTTCTTATTGGAGAAGGGTTATATCGTTCACGGCATCAAGCGGCGAGCTTCCTCATTTAATACTGATCGAATCGATCATATCTATCAAGATCCTCACTTCGATCATCGTAATTTCATTTTGCATTACGGCGATCTCACGGATAGCAGCAACCTCATTCGCATTATTCAGCAAACTCAACCCGATGAAATCTACAACTTGGGCGCTCAATCTCACGTTGCAGTTTCTTTTGAGTCTCCTGAGTACACAGCAGATGTGGATGCGATTGGCCCACTGCGCATGTTAGAAGCCATTCGCATCTTAGGCCTTGAGAAGAAAACCCGTTTTTATCAAGCCTCGACTTCAGAGCTCTATGGCTTGGTGCAAGAGATTCCTCAAAAAGAAACCACTCCCTTCT
>CAZXSX010000195.1:0-2006 GCA_964643245.1 uncultured Polynucleobacter sp. | reverse complement strand
TGCCATTAATGGAAAAATCCCGACTAAAGACTCTGTGGCTGATTTGGTTGATAGGCAAAGCTTAGAGCAGGCGCTCAATTACACCAAATTAAAAGATGGCCAAGCTCTTGAGGGAACTCCGATACAGCACGTATTCATTGGTTCATGCACTAATGGCCGTATTGAAGACTTACGCAATGTAGTTGCAGCAATTGGAAGCCGTAAGGTGGCTGCTGGAGTCAGGGCAATGGTGGTGCCAGGTTTAGGTGCAGTGAAAGAGCAGGCGGAGAAAGAGGGTATTGCCGATAAGCTAATTGCTGCTGGCTTTGAATGGCGAAAGCCAGGTTGCTCAATGTGCCTTGCAACGAACGATGACGTGCTCACTTCAGGAACACGCTGTGCATTCACTACAAATCGTAATTTTGAAGGCAGACAAGGCAGAGGCGCGATTACTCATCTTATGAGTCCGGCAATGGCCGTCGCTGCCGCAGTGACTGGAAAAATTACAGATGTACGTAAATTAGAAGGAGCGATTAATGCTTAAGCAATCCAAAATTAATGGCCATGCCGCTGCTTTGCGTATAGCAAACTTTGACACCGATCAGGTGATGCCTAAGCAATTCCTAAGAGGCATTGATAAATCAGGATTAAAAGAGGGACTCTTTTATGACTTGCGCTTCGATGAGGCAGGCAAAGCCAAACCAGACTTCTTTTTAAATCAACCGGCCTATACCTCAATCGATGTTTTGATTGCAGGGCCCAATTATGGGTGTGGTTCAAGTCGTGAACACGCTGTTTGGGGCATGCAACAATTTGGCTTTAAAGCGGTTATTGCCTCTAGCTTTGCTGAAATTTTTTATTCCAATGCAATGGGTAATGGACTATTGCTTGTTGTGTTGCCAGAAGACCAAGTTCAAGCTCTTATGAAGGAGGCTGATGCTAATAAAGCCCCAATTAGCATAGAGATTGATATCGAAAACTTAACCGTTCGTACGCTCAAACATGAATTTAAGTTCACCATGTCTGCAAGACATCACCGCATGTTCTTAGAAGGTCTTGATGTCATTGGTTTGACATTGAAATATAAACCTCAGATTGATGCATTTGCTGAGCAATATTGGAAAGAGCAACCTTGGGTTAAGGATGTGGCAAGGCGGACAATCGACAGGTTAACTCGGTGATTTTTACTTAATGATAGTGTTCCTATAGACAAGTTCAAGTCCTAGTGGCTCCTCAAGAGAAGCAAACTATCATTAAAAGAAAATTTTAGAATTAATTTAATCGCCACTAATGGAGATAAAAATGAAAAAAGATTTATGGTTTAAGTCTTTGGCTGCAACAATGTTTCTTATGGCCACTTTTAGCGGGTATACACAAGAAGCTTATCCAAATAGACCGATAACACTAATAGTGCCAAGCGCCCCTGGTGGAACTACTGACTTTACTGCTCGATTGATATCTGGGCCACTGACAAAAGCACTAGGCCAGGCTGTCATTGTGGAGAATAAAGGTGGGGCAGCGGGCAATATTGGGGGGCAAGCAGTTGCTCTCGCAAAACCTGATGGTTACACACTCTTAGTTGCCTATAGCGGCTATCAAATTGGTAATCCACATTTATTCAAAATCTCTCATGGGATCCAATTAAAGATTTTGCTCCTGTGGCTTTCTTGACTAAGGCACATAAGTAATCGTTGCTAATTCTTCCTTGCCTGTAAACGATTTGAAAGAATTAATTGCTTACGCGAAGGCTAACCCCGGTAAGTTAAATTATGCCTCTTCTGGAAATGGCTCAATTCAACATATCGCTGCAGAATTATTTAAGCAAATTACTGGAATTAGGATGGCGCATATTCCATACAAGGGTGCTGGTCCCGCAGTCCAGGATTTAATGGCAGGTCAGGTCGATTTGTTTATAACAACCCCAGCATCAGTAATCGGGCAAATTAAAGGCGGAAAGTTAAAGGCACTTGCTGTTACTAGTCAAAAGAGGCTTGCTTCACTTCCAAATGTCCCCGTAGCAAGCGAGC
>CAZXSX010000194.1:0-2007 GCA_964643245.1 uncultured Polynucleobacter sp. | reverse complement strand
GTGATCATGAAAGAAAGAATCCCTTTTGCGTCGTCAATCTTGTCTTTTGAGGCAAGCGTGTTGGCGACATCAATGTCCATCTCACCTATGTTGAGCGACACCCCGTCACAGGACATCACGGCGTTCAAAAGCACTGGCGGCACTGTACTGTCGAAACTGACACCCGTGAGCATAGGCACATCAGCGACGCCAGATTCAACGCCTTTAAAACTAAAATCCAAAGTCGCCGGTTCACCGATCTTGAAATTGAACTTCACTGTCCCACGGCATCCTTTGAGAACCTTTCTGATGCCATCCTCAAAGAGTCCCATGGTTAATGAAATCACCGAACTACTGATCGGCTTAATCTCAAACCCTGCGCTCTCGGGATCCGCTGTCGCTGTTGAAGTCGCCCCGGACGTTCCACCCGTTACGGTTTCCCCGCTCTCAAATGTGCCGCTTAAAGCGATAAAATAAAGCGTGGTCGTTCCATCAACGGTTTTAATCACCACTCTGCCGGTCGCACCGGACATCCCGCCGGTTATGGTCTCACCGTGTAAATAAGGCCCTGAGGTAATTGCGCCAATCGCTATCTTCTTCAAAACGTTCGACGCAAACCCGCATGCCTTGATTAACCGCAACCATTCCGGCTCGACAGTCACTGAACCCGAGCCTTTAAGCTCGATACTAAAATCAATTCCAGCGGAACGTTTGCCCGCCAGCTTCCCCATCTTTGTCAGAGAAGCCCGCACAGGGTCCCGCTGATACATCTGCGGATCGTAACTCGCTTTTGGCGAGAAGTTGACCAGAATGCCTGCGTCAGCCGCCAACAGGGTTTCCGCAATACCCTCGACAGCTTCTATCTTCGCCGCAAGCTGGCGTTTTCTTATAAGCATTGACATTGTCGTTCCTCCTTATTAATTCTTTGCCGTTGGATCAGACCTTAAATGACGGTAACGAACCCGTAACTCCATGATGATCCCGGCGTACGGTTGCGCCTCTGTCGTCTCAAACGGAGTCGTTCCCAAAACATCGGTATCAATAGCGTCGCCTCCCCGAGTCGGATCCTGTAAAACAGCTTTCTTTATATCTCCCTGCAATCTGTTCAAATACGTGTCGGTGGGTATGGCGTCATTCTCGTCATTGATAAAAAATACGTCTAAATAAACCGTCAACACGCATTCCTCAAACGGATGCGGTGAACTTGTTTCGTCCTCATCTCCCGGGCTGATAACCGCCATCGGCATATCGACCATGCGATTGCCGTGCATTGACCAACGCTGAATTGTCTGAGGCGTGAAATCAAAGTTGTAGCCGTTAGCGATCGTCACCGCCTCAAGAGTGGTCTTTATGTTCTGGAGTATTCGTTCCCTTACCGTTTCCATTAAATCTTCCTCAATGCGTTAGCGATCGACTTATTCAAAATGTCAATGCGGTAATTAACCAGTCCGTCCCACGTCCGGTAAAAACCAAGCCGGGGCTTTATCCTCACTTGCCGTTTTAAGACGTAAAGCGGCAATATCTTCTGCGCTCGTTTCGTGACCCGAGCGAGAAACGTCTCACCCTTCCAACGCATAGCCCTGATGTTTTTCAGTTCTTTTGGGCGTTTATATCTGGCTCGTAACTTTCCAGATGGCGTAAACATCTCACTGCGTGCCGATAAAGGCACAGCCAATCGCTTGCCACCCGGGTCTTTTACCGTACCGCCCGTCTCATGAAGCTTGGCGATCTTTGACTCTGAGAATATCTCAATCCCCATGCCCTCAATCTCTGGCGACACAAAAAACACCCTCTTGAATGTGCCAAAAAGCCCATGCCCCGAAGCCCCTCTAACACCCGGAGGCCCCTGAAGCTGTTGCTGTCTGAACCGCTTCAAAAAGCCTTTACCGATACGATCTAATCCATCAGCGAGCTCAAATTTAAGAACCCGGGGAGCGATTTTTATCGCTCGGTCAAGCGCACGTGTATCAATCTCTGTGGTCAACTGAACCATGCCTACCACCCCACCAAGAGGTACCACATACCCTC
>CAZXSX010000193.1:0-2017 GCA_964643245.1 uncultured Polynucleobacter sp. | reverse complement strand
AGGGCATGCCATTAAGACAGCCCGCCTAAGAAGATTAGGCTATGGCTTTGGGAGGTTTAAATGCAGTGTCAGGAACGTTTTGCGTCACCAAAACTTCATTACTCACGACATATTGGTGTGCGGCTTCCCTTGGAAGAAAAACGGTGATTGCAGAATCCGCAATATTGGCGGTGACATGGCTCATCAAATACATAGTGTGCACTTGCTGTTTGTCATCAGCAGATTCTGAAGTGTCGTGAGCCTCTTGAGAAATTACAGGCCCACCAAAACTACCGGCTAGTTGCGCCCTCTCAATAGCCACCTGAATAAAAATGCTCGAAGCCGCTGCCTTGAAACCAATCAAGAATAGGCAGATAAACAATATGAGCGTTTTGCTACGGGGCAACATGGATCAAATTCTATACCCGATTTGCAAAAAGTATCATTTTCTAACGCTTGCACAGCATGGCGCTGAAAACCACATATATTTAGCGGTCTATTGGTCGTTCTAACAGGTCAATGACTGTGCGCGGTACTTTCCACTGGTACATTAGACTCCATTTGATGCGAATGCGTAGCTTGATAGCCCAATAAGCCTGGGTCAAGCATCCCAGAAATCATAGCAATGTGCCAAAACACTAAAAATAGCGCCACACAAATGGCATGTATCTTGAGTTTGCCCATTTGATCTAAAGCCCTATTCACTAGGCCAAACTCTTGCAATGCTATCCAGATTAAAGGCAGACCTGCAATCACATATGCACCGACGGCAACCACATCAATCGCTGTTCTCCACTCGCCCGCCTTGGTTAATGGAATGACCGCGTTGGTCACGATGTAGTAAATGATGCCGACAAAATAAATACCAACTGCCATACCTACAAAACGATTGAGAAAGTAGATCCCCCCAGAAAATTTTCGGGTAAACAAAATATAAAGTTCGGTAATTGCTAAGATCTCCGCAAGGACAACCGGAATAGCCATAAAAATAATGAGATTCCAGGGTTGATTAACGGCCAAAAGCTCCACGTAATGTGTCATATTCATTTTTTAACTCTCCACAGCAATCAATCTAATGTAATTTTCGCCTTCTCAACAACCTTTACCCAATGCACTTGTTCCGATTTAATGAATGCGCCAAATTGTGTTGGGGTATCACCCACTAGCACTGCACCGTCCTCCAACATTTTTTTGGAGTCTTCTTTTGACTTTAACGATTTTGCAATTTCTTTTTGCAAGCAATCGATAATGGGTTGCGGTGTTCCTGCAGGCACCATAATTCCGTACCACTGCGAAGTCTCAAAACCTTTATAACCAGATTCTGCGAGCGTGGGGACATTCGGCAATACCTTTGAACGCTCTGCCGAACCAACGGCTAATGGCCTTAGAGTTTTTCCTTTAATCTGCCCCATCAACGAAGGTAGCCCATTAAATGTTGCCTGAATCTGGCCACCAATCAGATCCGTCAGCATGGGACCTGAACCTTTGTATGGCACATGGACTAAATCAATTCCGGCTTCTGAGGAAAAGTATTCCATCGCCAAATGCCCTGCACTACCATTGCCTGCCGAACCATAGTTAATCTTGCCAGGATTCTTCTTAGCATCTGCCACAAATTCAGCCAAGGTTTTGTATTGACCCTTCTCGCTTACTGCAATCACATTTGGCACTTTTGCCACCAGGGTGACTGGAGAAAAATCCTTGTTCGGGTCATACGGTAGTTTTTTCCAAAGAGTGCCGGATTTACTGCCAAGGTTCCAACATGACCCAATATCAAGGTGTAGCCGTCTGGGTTTGCACGCTTCACCTCCTCCATCGCGATATTGCCCGCTCCTCCTGGCTTGTTATCGACATACACCAATTGCCCTAGACTAGTACTCAAGCTGTTTGCAACCGAGCGTGCCACGATCTCCGAAGTGCCGCCCGTCGCAAAAGGCACCACTAAACGGATTGATCGATCTGGATAGGCGGCAAAGGCCAGTGAGCTACAAGCAAATGCGGTGATGGCCGTGAATTTTTTGAAAGCATTCATTTCGTT
>CAZXSX010000192.1:0-2034 GCA_964643245.1 uncultured Polynucleobacter sp. | reverse complement strand
ATTCTGGCGCAAGAATTGCAAGTAAATTGCTTGCTGATACCTAAAAGTGAATCGCTAAATCAAATTAATGGCGCCGCTTTAGTGCTGCCCAATACAGCAATCATCCCAATAATTGAAACAGCGATTGGTTTAGATCGACTGCGGGAAATCGCAAACACGAATCAAGTCCTGCGCTTGGCACTTGGCAATTTAGATTTACAGGCTGATCTTGGAATGGTTTGCGACGCTCAAGAAACAGAACTGCAAATAGCTCGCTATCAAATTGTTTTGGCCTCCCGCTTGGCCCAAATTGCCCATCCTATTGACGGGGTTACACCCTCGACAGACGATTTATCTCGCATCACAGATGATGCGGAGCGCGCCAAACGCATGGGCTTTGGCGGCAAGTTATGTCCACAGAAAATGAAATCCAATGGGCTCAGCGGGTCATCGAGGCAGATCAGAGCTCTCATGGTGGCGCGGTTAAGCTAGACGGCAAGATGATTGATCGTCCCGTAGTGTTATTGGCTCAAAAAACCCTTGCGCTTGCTGGTAAACACTAATAGTTAGCTATTCTCATTTTTGTCAAAAAAATGGCAAAATTTGAGTTCGGAATTCACCGTTTGGAGACTAAATTAAATATTAAAAAACATTCCTGGCGGGTGTGGCGGTTGCGTTGTCTGCTGGCACCCTCATTAGCACTGCTGCTCATGCACAAAAAGATTGGCCAACCAAGTCCATTCAAATGATTGTGCCATTTGCAGCTGGTGGTCCAACTGACTTGATTGCACGCTTAATCGCCGTACCAATGGGCTAAGCTTTAGGCCAAACTGTTGTGGTTGAGAACGTACCGGGCACTGGTGGCACCATTGCATCAACCAAAGTTGCTCGTGCTGCACCTGATGGCTATACGATTTATATCCACCATATGGGGATGGCAACAGCCAATGCACTATATGACAAGCTCCCCTACGACCCAATGAAAGATTTTGAATACATTGGTCAAGTCGCTGACGTGCCAATGGTATTGCTCGGTAAAAAAGACCTGACACCGAATAACTTTAAAGAGCTTGAGGCTTACATCAAAGCGAATGGCTCCAAAGTCACCATGGCAAATGCCGGTCCTGGCGCGGTTTCTCAACTCTGTGGCCTGTTATTCCAAAGTCGTTTAGGGATTAAGCTCACAAACATTCCATACAAAGGTACTGGTCCAGCATTGACTGATTTTTTGGGCGGGCAAGTTGACCTTCTCTGCGATCAAACAACGCAAACCATTCCATACATCACAGATGGTCGTGTAAAAATCTATGGCACAACAACCCTAAAACGTTTGCCAGCAATTCCGAATGTACCTACATTGAATGAACAAGGTCTTAAAGGCTTTGAAGTGAAGGTTTGGCATGGTATTTACACACCAAAGGCGTTCCACAACCCATCTTGGATAAGCTCAACGCTGCGCTTAAAAAAGCATTGAATTCCCCTGAAGTGAAAAAACGCTTAGACGACTCTAATATTGACATCGTCTCAGCAAGCAAAATGACACCTAAGGGACTTAAGGATCACCTGGATGCTGAAATCAACGTCTGGGGCCCAGTGATTCGAAAAGCAAACATTCCAGACTAAGTTTGCAAACGTGTTTTAGGAAATAAAAAACCAGCTTCGGCTGGTTTTTTATTTACAGGGATACTGCTGTGTAAAAAAGCGCATAAGCGTCTTTGCAGCCAACTCCTGACCAAACTGAGGATTGGCTTTATTCCATTTCAAAAAATCTTGCAAGATCATCTCGCGAGTGCCACTAGTTTGCGTAAAACAGATGCTCTGCTTAGCCTTGGAAGAGCGATTTGCCAAGTAGGTTTGGTAAACCCCTTCCCCAAATCCATAACAAAAGTTCTGGGCATCTTGATCATTTTGATTGGCACAGATCTCAATTAATGCGTTTGTAGACACATCCGGATTGTTGGCAGGCAGAATTGCTGAGCATATGTCGCTATCCAAAAATGATTAAGCAGGTCACTAGGAATCTTTTAAATAGGTTCATGATGTCATTCTTTCAAT
>CAZXSX010000191.1:0-2035 GCA_964643245.1 uncultured Polynucleobacter sp. | reverse complement strand
ATTACGGGTAATACTCTACACGTCAATGGCGGACTCTATCTAGCCTAACGGCAAAACAAGGGTTTAGTCATTTTTTTGGCGGTTTTGCTAATTACGTCCGCCAAGCTGATAAAATCCTTCCATCGTTTTTTTTTTACAACCCTTGGGGGACTTAATGGATAACATCGAACAAGGCGTTAAGAAAATCGTCGCTGAGCAATTGGGCGTCGCTGAAGGAGATATCAAGAATGAATCTTCTTTTGTGAATGACCTAGGCGCTGACTCTCTTGACACTGTTGAGTTGGTAATGGCTTTGGAGGATGAATTTGGCATCGAAATTCCTGATGAGGAAGCTGAAAAGATCACCACCGTTCAATTCGCGATCGACTTCGCTAAATCAAAAGTTCAGGGTTAATTCCCAAGCTTAGGCATTACTGTGTCAGCATCAAATGGCCGACGCCGGGTAGTAGTCACCGGCCTTGGCCTCATCTCACCAGTTGGTAATTCTGTTGATGTAGCTTGGTCCAATTTGCTAGCAGGCAAATCGGGCATTGCTACGATCACTAAATTCGACCATGCTCCACTCAGCGTTCATTTCGCTGGAGAGGTGAAAGATTTCAATGTCGAAGAATACGTTTCTGCCAAAGAAGCGCGCCATATGGATACATTTATCCATTACGGTATCGCTGCTGGCACACAAGCAATTCGCGACAGCGGTTTAGAGGTAACGGAGCAAAATGCTGAGCGTATTGGCGTCATGGTGGGCTCTGGCATTGGCGGTTTGCCAATGATCGAGGAGACTAGTGCTGAGCATTTGGCTCGCGGTCCTCGTCGTATTTCACCATTCTTTGTGCCCGGCTCCATTATTAATATGATTTCTGGTCACCTTAGTATTTTGTTTGGGTTGAAAGGTCCAAACGTTGCAGCAGTGACTGCATGTACTACTGGTTTGCATAGTATTGGTTTGGCTGCGCGTCTCATTCAATACGGCGATGCCGATGTCATGATTGCTGGTGGTGCCGAATCTACTATCTCGCCGTTGGGTGTGGGTGGGTTTGCTGCTGCACGAGCGCTCTCAATTCGTAATGATGATCCTGCTACTGCTTCACGCCCTTGGGATAAAGACCGAGATGGTTTTGTTCTGGGTGAGGGTGCAGGCGTAGTAGTGCTGGAAGAATACGAGCATGCAAAAGCGCGCGGTGCCAAAATCTATTGCGAGCTCAAGGGCTTTGGCATGAGTGGTGACGCGTATCACATGACCGCTCCAAATATGGATGGCCCACGCCGTTGCATGGTGAATGCAATACGCGATGCTGGTGTAAATCCAGACCAAGTTCAGTATTTGAATGCTCACGGCACCTCGACCCCATTGGGCGACAAGAATGAGACTGACGCCATTAAGGCTGCGTTGGGCGATCATGCCAAAAAAGCATTAATTAATTCAACCAAGTCGATGACTGGTCACCTTTTGGGTGGAGCGGGCGGCTTGGAGTCTGTTTTCACTATTCTGGCGCTTCATCACCAGAAATCACCTCCTACCATTAATATCTTCAATCAAGATCCTGAGTGTGACTTGGACTGCTGCGCCAATATCGCTCGAGATGTGAAGATAGATCATGCCGTTAAAAACAACTTTGGCTTTGGTGGTACTAACGGCACCTTGATTTTTGGTAAGCTGACCTAATATCCCCTTTATCTTCTTTTTTTGGTTTTTAACAAGTAGGTCACGCATCATGAAAAAACACGTAATTGTGTTCTTGGCTATTTTGAGCCTTGGGCAAATTCCATTTGTTGTGCCAGCAATTGCGCAAAATCCGCGCGTCACCATTCCGGATTTTGCGGATTTGGTTGAGCGTGCCAGTCCAGCTGTGGTGAATATTCGGACGACGGAAAAAGTCATGGTGCAACAGCAGGGCGGCATACCTTGGATGCTAGAAGATCAAGCAGAATTTTTCCGTCGCTTCTTTGGTGTGCCTATTCCAGGCATTCCGAATGGACTAAAACAATCACAACCGAATTCTGGGAAGCCTCAAGAAGCTGAGCGCGGCGTTGGCTC
>CAZXSX010000190.1:0-2044 GCA_964643245.1 uncultured Polynucleobacter sp. | reverse complement strand
GAAGTACAGGCAAAAATGCCAAACCGAAATGGCATGACTCGTAAACATGGTTTTGGAATGTTAAAGATAAGCTGGATGTAAATGGCTCTTCCTGCATGAATAATTGCGTAGCATTTGTTCAGATTGACTCTACTTTGCGCGTGATGCCCAGAAATATTGCAGACCAGAATCGTTTGTATGGTCCTTATCGAGGCGCTGACACGACAAAGCCGCCCATCGCCAAGTTGCCCGGTGCTTCGGGTGAGGGTTTAGCTCATGCGAAGGATACCCATGCAAGCACAACAAAAGGCCCGGCAGCCCTCTTTAAGAACGAAAACTGCTCGGCTTGCTATGCGCCGAATGCCAAATTGGTTGGTTCATCCATAGCGGATATTTCTGCTAAATATCAAGGGCAGAGCGATGCCGTTGATAAGCTGATGAATAAAGTTAAAAACGGTGGTTCAGGTGTTTGGGGTTCTATCCCAATGCCTCCTCAGGCTCAGCTATCCGATGAGGATAGAAGAACCTTGGTGGTTTGGGTGCTCTCTGGTGGCAAATAAGAGCAACGGAAGAAACTATTCGCAAGGTTTATTGGAAAGCAGATAATATATTCACGGTAAGAGATTAATAAAGGAGTTTTTATGAATCAGCAGCGACGCAGTTTATTGAAATATTCAGCCGTTTTTGGCTTGATGGCATCCGCAGGTCTTATTAGCGTAGCCCAGGCGCAAGAGTGGAATAAAGCCGCTTTTGAGAGCAAAAGTTTAGACGACGTTTTCAAAGTCTTGGGAGCAGGTAGCCCGGATAAATCTAGTGCGGTAACTTTGAATGCTCCGGATATTGCAGAAAATGGTGCGGTGGTTCCGGTGGGCATTGCGACCACTCTAAAGGCGGAGCAAATGGCAATCTTGGTGGAAAAAAACCCAAGTGCATTAGCTGCGCAATTCTTTATTCCTGCGGGGACTGAGCCGTTTGTTACTACTCGTATCAAAATGGGTCAGACCTCAAGTGTCTATGCTTTAGTAAATGCTGATGGCAAATGGAGCATGGCTGTGAAAGAAGTCAAAGTGACATTGGGTGGTTGCGGCGGATAATCGTTCTCAATTACAAAAATTAATTACGAATAACTAAATACAAGAGGAAATCATGGCTGATCCAATGCGCGTAAGGGCTGCTGAGAACGGTGGAATTGTGGATGTAAAAATTTTGATGAAATATGACATGGAATCTGGACGGCGTAAAGACGCTTCCGGCAAAGTGACTCCTGCCTGGTTTATCAGTACGATCAATGTAAAGGCAAATGGCAAAGATGTTTTGAATGGTCAGTTTGGCCCTGCAGTTTCTAAGGACCCATTCTTGAACTTCAAATATAAGGGTGCCAAAGGCGATAAGATTGTCGTGAGCTGGGTAGATAGCAAGGGCGATAAGCGTACTGACGAAGCAACAGCTTTTTAATGCGGTTAATCTTCACCGCTTCAAAAGTTCTGAAAGGGGTAGCAAATGCAGCGTACATTCACCTTAGGCATCGCCTCGGGAGTTCTGGTAATCATGCTGGCGATGTCATCGGCTTTGTATGCACAAAATGCCACAGATGATATTGCAAAATATCGCGAGATGATTGCTGATGGCAACCCATCAGAGCTATACGAAGCAGCAGGTGAAGACCTCTGGAAAAAACCAGCAGGTCCTAAAAATGCCACATTGGAAAAATGCGATTTAGGTCTAGGACCTGGTGTGGTAAAAGGTGCAGCGGCTCAACTTCCGCGTTACTTTAAAGACACCAATAGGGTTCAAGACCTTGAATCCCGTTTGATGATGTGTATGCAAAAGTTTTAAGGACGCGATCCTCAGGAAATGATTGATGCGCCATTTCAAAAGGGTCCCAAAAAGGACATGGAAGCGATTGTTGCTTATGTTATGACCTTATCCAAAGGCGACAAAATTAAAGTTAGCACCAATCATCCTAAGGAAAAAGAAACGTACGAGCTTGGAAAGCGTGCATTTTATTTCGAGGGTGGCCCGATGGATTTCTCCTGTGCCTCATGTCATGGAGAGGATGGGAAGC
>CAZXSX010000189.1:0-2057 GCA_964643245.1 uncultured Polynucleobacter sp. | reverse complement strand
TTCGCACATCATGATGAGGCGCAAGCCATTCACACCCCGCTTGAGGCCAAACTTTCCCATCATCGCAATTACGCGCTGAGCCTGAGGAATAGTGCGCACGAATGGAACCATGATCTCCACATTATCTAGGCCCATATCCTCGCGAACACGCTTCATTGCTGAGCATTCTAATGCAAATGCTTCGCTAAACTCGTCCGATACATAACGAGATGCACCGCGGAAACCAAGCATTGGGTTTTCTTCATCCGGCTCGTAGCGTGAACCGCCAATCAGCTTCTTGTATTCATTCGATTTGAAATCTGATAAACGAACGATGACTGGCTTTGGATAAAACGCGGCGGCGATCGTTGCCACCCCTTCAACCAATTTATCTTCATAAAACTGGCGCGGGCTTGCGTAGCCACGAGCCACGCTTTCTACTGCACGTTTTAAGTCCGGATCAATGTTCGGATACTCGAGCACTGCACGTGGATGTACACCAATGTAGTTATTAATGATGAATTCAAGGCGAGCTAAACCGACACCCGCATTTGGGATTTGGCAGAAATCAAAAGCCAACTGAGGATTGCCAATATTCATAGTGATCTTGACTGGAATTTCTGGTAAAACCCCACGAGACACTTCGGTCACTTCGGCTTCAATCAAACCATCGTAAATATGGCCTTCATCACCTTCAGCACATGAAACAGTGACCACCATGCCATCTTGCAATTGCTCAGTAGCGTCACCGCAACCCACCACGGCTGGTACACCTAACTCGCGAGCAATAATCGCTGCGTGACAGGTACGACCACCGCGATTAGTCACAATCGCCGAAGCGCGCTTCATTACAGGTTCCCAATTCGGATCAATCATATCGGCAACCAATACGTCACCGGGCTGAACTCGATCCATCTCGCTTGGATCACGAATGATGCGTACTGGGCCAGCGCCAATCTTTTGTCCAATGGCACGACCTTTAGCAAGAACCTTAGAGCTGCCCTTGAGCTTATAGCGCATCTCCACTTGACCAGCAGCCTGACTCTTCACAGTCTCTGGACGAGCTTGCAAAATATAGATTCGGCCATCTTGACCATCCTTGCCCCACTCAATATCCATTGGGCGACCGTAATATTTCTCAATGATGACGGCATATTTAGCCAGCTCTATAATATCCGCATCCTCTAAAGAGAAGCGATTGCGCTTTTCAGGAGGGACATCCACGGTTTGCACTTTCTCGGCCGAACCTTTTGGAGCAAATTGCATCTGAATTAACTTAGAACCAAGAGCACGACGAATAATTGCCTTTTTACCTTGCGCTAGAGTGGTCTTAAAAACATAAAACTCATCGGGATTCACTGCGCCCTGCACGACTGTCTCGCCTAAACCATAGCTTGAAGTAATGAAGACTACATCTTCAAATCCTGACTCGGTATCCAAGGTGAACATCACGCCAGCGGCGCCAAGATCGGAGCGCACCATCCGCTGTATACCAGCAGAGAGCGCTACTTCAGCATGGGCAAAACCCTTGTGTACACGGTAAGAAATAGTTCGGTCGTTATTATAAAGGGAGGCAAAGACTTCACGAATTTTCTTTAAAACATCCCCTATGCCTTCAACATTCAGAAAAGTTTCTTGCTGACCAGCAAAAGAGGCATCGGGCAGATCCTCGGCCGTAGCTGAAGAGCGGACGGCAAAAGACCCCTTCCCAGAGTCATCCAAAGTTGCAAACGCTTTGCGAATCTCTTCTTTAAGTTTTGGTTGGAAAGAAGCTGTTTCGATCCAATTCCGAATTTCAGCACCGGCCTCAGCCAAAGCACGCACATCATCAATATTGAGGCCTTCTAAACGCTGCTGAATGCGTTCGGTCAAGTTGTTATGCTTTAAAAAATCCCGAAATGCCAATGCGGTGGTAGCAAAACCCGTTGGCACACGAACTCCAGTAGAAGCCAACTGAGAAATCATTTCACCTAAGGATGCATTCTTTCCCCCGACTGATTCCACATCCGTCATGCGAAGTTGCTCAAAAGGCAATACATAGGCATTTGCCACACTACTATTTTGTTGCTGTTGGTTGG
>CAZXSX010000188.1:0-2065 GCA_964643245.1 uncultured Polynucleobacter sp. | reverse complement strand
GTGAGGTACTTGCCACGAATCGGATGATCAACTTCAACCACGGTGCCGGTAGCGCGTAATGCAGGCTCTTCAGCAATCTCTTTCATCGACAGAATTGGACCACATGGTATGTCGTACTTATTCAATACGTCCATAACTTCAAACTTCGTCATGGTCATGGTCCATTTTTCGATCTCGGCAAAAATTTCCATTAAGTGTGGCAAGCGAGCCATTGGCGATGCAAAACGCACATCCGTAATCCAATCTTCGCGACCAATCACCTTACAAATAGCCTCCCATACAAGCGCCTGAACGATGATATACATGTAGGCGTTAGGATCGGTTTCCCAACCCTTACATTTCACGATCCATCCAGGCTGTCCGCCACCAGAGGCATTGCCAGCACGTGGTACAGAATCACCAAATTCACCATTTGGGAACTGAGGATACTCTTGCATTAAGCCCACCCACTCTAAGCGCTGCTGGTCACGCAATTTCACGCGACATAAGTTCAACACAGCGTCTTGCGTCGCTGCCAATACCTTCTGACCACGTCCAGAGTGTGTCCGTTGATATAGCGCAATTACGATACCCAGGGCCAAATGTAAACCCGTACCGCTATCCCCAATTTGTGCTCCGGTCACCATAGGGGGACCGTCATCAAAACCGGTAGTCGATGCAGAACCACCTGCGCATTGCGCAACGTTCTCATACACTTTGCAATCTTCGTATGGTCCTGGACCAAATCCTTTTACAGAAGCCATGATCATTCTTGGATTGAGCTCTTGAATCCGCTCCCAAGAAAAACCCATGCGGCCAAGCGCACCCGGTGCAAAATTTTCCACCAAAACATCGCACTCTTTAATTAGGCGCTCGAGAATTTCTTTGCCCCTTTGGGTGCAGTTGTTGGCTTGGTTTGGGCAGATGTGATCAAAGTAGAAAAATCTGGGGAAGGGGATGCGACGCGCGGTCAATTGCGCGATATTCCGGATGTCAACAGTTTGTATTTCACAATGCTGAATCACAATAAGCGTTCTATTACGGTTAATACCTGCGTACAGGTGGGCCCAGATTGAACGTGCGTAAAGTCGAGGATTTGACCCCTTCTAGTGCTTTTGCCATGGTTTAAGTCCTAATAAGAATGAAAATTTTGAATTAGCGCAATTTTACCAGCGAGGATTCGCTAAAAATGGGGGATGCCCATTTTTTTGGCATAGGCTTTTGCAAAGCCTTGATTGATCAAGAATAAGGACTAGATGGGGCTAGGGCTAAGGGTTTTCAAGGTCTGATAGACGCTTTTTGAGAGCGCGCTCTTCGGCAAAACGCTGCGTCTCATCACGAATGATGGCAACCACACCGTTAACCTTCTGATTCGAATCAAATAACATTCCTACCGTAAACGCAATCGACAGCGTACTACCATCTTTATACTTTGCTGGAACTTTTAGTAGAGAAGTGCCATAACGCGTCGTGCCCGTCTTCATGGACTTGCTGTAGCCTTCATTGTGTTTTTTGGCGTTGCCGTTTGGGAACAATTAAATTCAGTGCTTGACCAAGAGCCTCTGCTTCGGAATAGTCAAAAATTCGGGTTGCAGCAGGATTCCATAAAACAATTTTTTCATCGGCATCGGCCACGATGATGGCATCACCTACACACTCGACGAGTTGATAGAGATCAACATTGGTATTCATAAATTTGATATTGAAAAAAGGCGCCCACTTAGAGCGCCTTGAGGTTTTTGCAATTATTGTTTTATTAAACTGCTTTAGCTGCGTGCAGCTTTTCAATTTCTTCCTTGCCATAACCAAGATCAGCCAATACTTCATCAGTATGCTCGCCCAACAAAGGGGAAAGCTTCACTTCTATTTGCAAGTCAGAGAACTTGATTGGGCTGCCGATTGTTAAGTATTTGCCACGCACTTTGTGATCAACCTCAACGATTAAGCCGCTCTTACGCAAGTCTGGAGACTCCGCCAACTCTTTCATTGAGAGAACTGGTGAGCAAGGAATATCGAACTTACGCAGAATATCCACTGCCTCATACTTCGTCTTGTCTTTGAGCCAATCCTCAATGGTAGCGAAGAT
>CAZXSX010000187.1:0-2068 GCA_964643245.1 uncultured Polynucleobacter sp. | reverse complement strand
TTTGGAGGCTAACTCATACACACACCCTCATGCTTATCCCTCTTCAGAATCAGGTGAAATTCTGTTTTGCATGCTTGCCAGTGTGGCAGGGCGTTTTCCACTGGACAAAGCAAATCCGCGATGGGGCTATTTCCCCTATTTAGAACGTTTAGAAGACTAATTACAATGCAAATGAGGTGAAAGATATGAATATTGTCCCAAGTGTGACGTTGACCAGTGGTCAGGTGATAAAGAGCGTGCCTATAGATCAATTGGAAAAACTTGATATAACTGCCGAGGAGGAAACACGGGTTAAGCTGGATTTGCGTAAAGATAATACGGTGACGCGAATATTAGCGTTTACAAAACAAGTGCGGCAACTGCTGTCCCGTCATTCCGAAGCAGAGCGCATGGTTGGATGGGTGGAAAAAGAAAAGCGGGCAAGGCGTGTTCTGGCAGGGACTGCAAACGATGCAGATAAGGAACAGCTGAGGATTGAGGCAACTAAGCGCGGGTTTGGTGAAACCATTGAGCAGTTAGCGCAAAGGCAGATTGAATTGTCAGATATCCTGGCATGGCAACATGCTGAGTTAGATGGCTTAGAAACCAAGGCAATCGATGCAGTTCAACATGCAAGCAGCATTGCTGAAGTTGATGCTTTACTGAATCAGTTTAAAGCAGATGCGGAAGACAGTTTGAAAAACATTAAAACGTATGGGGAGGCATGATGGTGATTAAACTGCATTTCACACAACGCAATAGCTTAGTATCGGGGCTTGTACGCGTTATGACGGCATCGAAATATTCGTACTGTGACGTTGAGATTGATGGCATATGCCAGGGTGCCAAAGCACTTAAAGGCACGCATAAGCAACCTGTGCGTGAGTTGTTTGAACATGAAGACGTGATTGAAACTTGGACGGTTAGCGCTGATATTGAACAAGAGATTCGGCTGTAAGCATGGCAGGAGTTCCCGCTGAAAACTGCTCTGAAAGCTTACGGTAAATGGGTTCTTCAGAAAATAGTTTACGAAAAACATTTTCTGGAAGCCTCAATTTATCTGCCTTGCAGAGGTCGGCGGGAATTGCTGTAAGCATGGCTAGATAAGCAATTGGGTAAAAAATACGATTATTTACCCGCACTAGCTCTTGGATTTTTGCGTCAAAATTGGATGAATAACGATGACAAATGGTTTTGTTCAGAGCTGATTGATGCGGCGTTTAAGCAGGCAGAAATGCCGCTCACTAATCGAGATTATATGCGCTACCGCTTAACACCCAATGACTTGCGTCCAAGCAATCGTTTGCGTTATCTATCCTTAGAGAAATCAACCTCAAAGGCATTTTGGCAGGGGGCTAGTGAGGTTCTTATTTTGAAAATGAAAGATGGAGTTTGATTACCTCCTCCATGGACATCATATCCGTATGTGACAACGCGCCAACTTTAGATTTAAGTCGAACTTTATCCGCTGCCATAATTTGGTCGGACATTACTTTACTTTGATTTTTATCTAGAGAAACAAGCGCCTCGCCTGGATATAGTTTATCTATATTGCTGGTTAGTGGCACTACAACCACTCTAGAGAGATACTTATTGGCAGAATCGTTGCTGATAATCACCGCGGGTCGTGTTTTTTTAATTTCACTTCCAATGGATGGATCAAATTCAACCCACCAGATTTCACCTCGTTTCACTAGCCATATCTCCAGCAATACCGTTGCACCAAGACGAAGCCTCATGTTCACGAGCAATGTCAGCAGCCATGGCTTTATAACCATTGTCTAATGTTTTATCTACTACATGTGGGCGAACAAGTTCTTCAATAAACTGACTTATTTTTCGCTTTCCAATCAGTCGATAAAGTCCATAGTAGACTTCTTCATCTAATGTGATTGTCATTTTTTTGTGCATGTCACACCTCAAATCAAATAACACGTATTACGTATTATTGCCTCTTTATATCGCATTGTCAAATTCGGTAATTGGCACAAACTCAGTCAATAAAGCGCCTTACACTGGCAATAAAATAATGGCGAGGGTTAATAGTTTGAATGCGGTCAAAGCCATATTAAATATGCTACCAAGTATG
>CAZXSX010000186.1:819-2076 GCA_964643245.1 uncultured Polynucleobacter sp. | reverse complement strand
AAGTATTTTCCCACCTCGCGAATGTAGGTGACGCAAAATCCTTAGTGATACACCCCGCCTCTACCACGCACTTTCGCGTACCCGCCGAACAATTGGCGGCATCCGGCATCAGCGAAGGCACCATCCGTCTTTCCGTCGGTTTAGAAAATATCGATGATCTGATCGAAGATCTGACGCGTGGTTTGAAAATGGCACAGAAAGGCAAATAAGATGCACCTTACGATACAGAATAAAGAAGTCTATGCGTACACTGGTGGCAAAGCTTTCAATCCCAATTTGCCAACCATCATCTTGGTTCATGGTGCTCAAAATGATCATTCGGTCTGGGCATTACAGTCACGTTATCTAGCGCATCATGGATTTAGTGTATTGGCGGTCGATCTGCCCGGCCATGGTCGCAGTGCAGGCCCAGCGCTGAGCAGCGTGGAAAAACTGGCAGGTTGGTTGTTGGAATTAATCGAACTGAGCGGTGTGCAACAAGCTTATGTTGCAGGCCACAGCATGGGGTCATTAATCGCATTAGAAGCAGCGAGTATGGCTCCTGAACGCATACAAAAGCTCGCCCTACTCGGCACCGCTTTCCCGATGAAAGTGTCAGATGCCTTATTGTTTTCAGCGCAGCATGATGAACAATCAGCGATTGATATGGTAAATATTTTTTCACATAGCAGTATGGCGCACAAGCCATCTTGCCCCGGGCCGGGCTTTTCTGTGATGAATGGCAGCATGCGCTTGATGCAAAGAATTTCCGCCATCAATCCAAGCCAAGTTTTCTTTAATGATTTCACCGCTTGCAATACCTATTTAAACGGCGAAGAAGCGGCAAAAAAAGTACGATGCCCAACACTGTTTTTATTGGCACGCCAAGACATGATGACACCAGTCAAAGCGAGCACCCTGCTTTCAAATGCAATCAACAATAAGCATATTCATATCATAGAAAATTGTGGGCATTCAATGATGAGCGAACAGGCTGATGAAGTACTCGATGCTTTATATGGGTTTATGAAAAATTAATTCGATTAAGATCGTAGGCAATTAACTACGCCCCCCTTCTCCCGCCAGCGAGAGAAGGGAAAATTAAGCCTTAACTGGTGCAGTCTGCAAACTGGTCAGACTACACAATATTTTCGAGACCGTCTCCCCGCCCTCCACCAACTGCCGACCCCGCCCCGCCACTCCCACGCCCCACGCTTCCCAGAGCTCAAATGTAAATTTATTTTTCAGCACCAATATTATGGTATTAAACTGGATGGT
>CAZXSX010000186.1:0-809 GCA_964643245.1 uncultured Polynucleobacter sp. | reverse complement strand
TCTCGATACGTGGATCAACACTGCCAGAATTCAACAACGACGACGTACTTCTCAACTGCTGAATGGCATCCAGCTGAACTAGATGGAGTTTCAATGCCTCCACATTCAACCGCAATTCAACATCAAGCTCTTTTAACTGACGATGCAATTGCGCTTCAAGCGCTTGTTCTAGACGCACACGTGCTTGCGCTAATTGTCCATCATCTGCCAACCATACCGCCTGCTCCCCTTTCGCTTGCATACCTGCTTGCAAGCGATTAGTCGCGATTTGTTCTTGTTCTGTTTGCATTTGGGCGTTGATCTGATCTTGCGTTGCCATCTCCCTGCTTTTCAATTGCAAATCAACATCAGTCGTTGACGTAAACTTGACCAGAATCGCGACCATTTCAATCGCAAAAAACCAGGTCAACCACCAGATCAATTGAAAGCGCCTATTCGCGTCATTGCGCACTAAATCTGCGACTGCTGCAAAATCCGCCGCGAAACCTGATTGCGCAGCTAGAGTGATTTTTCTCTCTTGCGATTCACTCAGCGCGATCTCTTTTTGCTTTGCTTCGCCGATATGGGTTTGCACTTGTTTTTGCTCATTGAGCAGTACTTTCTTTTCGGCGTTTTTCTGTTGTTTCCATTCCAGTAGTTTCGATGTCACGACACCATCAGCAGCCTGACAAGGTGCCTTTGCCGCACTCAATTTTTGACTCAAGGCGTCAATCTTTGCGTCTAACAAGGCATCCGGTGAATTTATATTCTTCTGCGCTAATAAAGGGCGCAGTTGGCGTTGTAAGGCAATATCAGTTTTAGCAAAAGTT
>CAZXSX010000185.1:0-2080 GCA_964643245.1 uncultured Polynucleobacter sp. | reverse complement strand
GACATCGAAGTCGTAGGCGCCAAATTGCGCGCAATGATGCCTTGGATTGCAAAAAATAAATTGGTAGATCAAACGAAGAACTAATTAATCCTTCGCTGGATTTTTATAAAGGCTTAGAAAAACGATGATGTATCCACACCCCATTATTGCGAAAGAAGGTTGGCCCTATTTGGCGCTAGTGGGGGTATTGGCCTTGCTGGTTCACCACTTTGGTGGAATTGTTTGGTCGTGGCCTTTGTGGATTATTTTTGTTTTCGTGCTGCAGTTCTTCCGCGACCCGCAGCGTATTCCTGCGCTGGGTCGCGATCTGGTTTTATCTCCTGCGGATGGGCGCATTGTGGTGGTTGAAACTGCTAACGATCCCTATGCTGGACGTGAGGCACTGAAAATCAGTGTTTTCATGAATGTATTTAATGTGCATTCCAATCGAAGCTCAGTGAACGGTTTAGTAAAAGAGATTCAATATTTCCCAGGCAAGTTTGTGAATGCCGATTTGGACAAAGCTTCTACTGAAAATGAGCGCAATGCGGTTGTGATTAATGCAAATGGTCAAACCGTTACCTTGGTGCAAGTGGCAGGCTTGATAGCACGCCGCATTCTTTGCTATATCCATGTAGGCGATCGTCTTAAAGCAGGCGAGCGTTATGGCTTTATTCGGTTTGGATCTCGAGTGGATGTGTATTTACCCTTAACCGCTGAACCGCTGGTATCGGTCGGTGATAAAGTATTCGCAACGAATACGGCTTTGGCACGTGTGCCGGGCTTAGGCTGATTTATTTCATTTAACGGAAAATACTTTGACTACCTTTCGCCGTTGTGGTCGTATTGAGCGCAGTCGCTTAAGTAACAAGAGGGTAGAGCCTGCTCAAGTTGAGTGGGCTGAATCCTTGGGAGATGGTGTTGACTATGAGGTGGAGGAGTTAGAGCCGGCAAAACCCAGACATCGTAGCAAGGGTATTTACCTTTTGCCGAATGCATTTACAACGGCAGCATTGTTTAGCGGCTTTTTTGCCATTGTGAACGTCATGAATGGTCAGTTTCAGGTGGCAGCCATTGCCATTTTTGCTTCCTTGGTTTTGGATGGTATGGATGGGCGTGTCGCGCGCATGACAAATACGCAAAGCGCATTTGGTGAGCAATATGATTCCTTAGCTGATATGGTGTCGTTTGGTGTGGCTCCAGCATTGGTTGCTTATGAGTGGGCCTTAAAGGATTTGGGTAAGTGGGGCTGGCTTGCTGCCTTCACTTATTGCGCTGGGACTGCGTTGCGATTAGCACGTTTTAACGTCAATACTGGAGTGGTGGATAAGAAATTCTTTCAAGGCTTACCAAGCCCAGCTGCAGGTTCATTGGTTGCGGGCTTTATCTGGCTGGCGGACGACAATCAAATCCCCGTGCGTGATACTGCAATTCCGTGGGTCATGTTCCTGATTGCCATCTATGCTGGATTGACGATGGTATCGAATGCCCGTTTTTATAGTGGCAAGGCCTTAGATGTGCGTTATCGGGTGCCCTTTGGCGCAATGGTTCTCATGATCCTCACCTTTGTTTTGATCTCATCAAACCCTCCATTGACCTTATTTGGTCTATTTGTGGTGTATTCGATTTCAGGATATGTGATTTGGGTATGGGAGCGCCTTAATCGAAAGCGTTTTAGCTAAATCTGCCTTTTTAGGTTATATTAATTCCATGTTGATGAATTTCTTACTTTTAACCGGTCTTCTTCTGCTAGCACTAAGCCATTTGGTCAGTGCATTGCCACAATGATTTGGGGATGGCCGTTGCAAACTCCTTGGCGGGTGTGAAGATTGGTGGGGCCCGTCAGATTGAGTGCACGATTAATGGTTTAGGTGAGCGTGATGGTAATTGTGATGTCTTTGCGTACTCGGAAAGATTATTTTAATATGGTGTGCTGTATCGATGCCAGCCAAATTGTTCCTGCTTCGAAATTGGTTTCGCAAATTACCGGATTTGTTGTGCAACCCAATAAAGCAGTAGTGGGTGCTAATGCGTTTGCCCATGCTTCCGGTACCCATCAAGACGGTATTTTGAAAAACCGTGAAACCTATGAAATCATGCG
>CAZXSX010000184.1:0-2087 GCA_964643245.1 uncultured Polynucleobacter sp. | reverse complement strand
TCACTAGTTTAGCTAGTAGATAACAAGAAGCCCGCAGATGCGGGCTTTTCTTTTGTCTATCCAGATTAGATCTCAAAGTGGGTGATCAAGCTTGGGCTGTGATTAAGGCATCCGATGTCATGGTTGCCAAGAGCGCTTAAGGCATAGCCCTCCTTGAGTTCATCAACTGCTTCATTCGTTATCGAAGCAGTCACAATTTGGCCTCCACCTATATCAATTTTTACGTGCGAGGTTGTTTGGCCCATCTTAAGTTCAACCACTTTGCCATTGAGTGTGTTGCGGGCGCTGAGTTTAACTTTGAGTTCCATAGGTATCCTTTTATATTATTTCTTAGCATTCGGGAAGAACAGTTGCTCGCCACCAATTTGATAGCTTGCAATAACGTCTTGACCATTTTTGGAGATAAGCCAATCAATAAAGGCCTGACCTTCTGCTTTCTTGACATTAGGATACTTCGCAGGATTCACCAGCATCACACCGTATTGATTGAATAGTTTGGGGTCACCCTGAACTAATATTGCAAGATCCCCCCGATTTTTAAAGCTGAGCCAAGTAGCACGGTCCGCCAAAATATAGCCATTCATAGCTGAGGCGGTATTAAGTGCGGGGCCCATTCCAGAACCCGTTTCTTTGTACCAGCCTTGATTCGGGGATACTACAACTCCTGCACCTTTCCAGTAGTGTAGTTCAGCAGCATGGGTACCGCTTTTATCACCACGAGAGATAAATGGTGCTTGAGCTGTAGCAATTTTTTGAAATGCTACTTGAATGTCTTTACCACCATTGACTTTCGCAGGATCAGACTTTGGACCAATTAAGACAAAGTCGTTGTACATCACTTCATTGCGCTTCGTGGAGTAGCCCTCTTGTACAAACAATTCCTCTGCAGGCTTGTCGTGCACAAAGACAACATCAGCGTCACCGCGCCGACCGATATCCAGTGCTTGCCCAGTACCAACTGCAACCACCTTTACATCGATTCCAGTTTTCATTTTGAAGACGGGCAAGATAAAGCCAAATAAACCGGATTGTTCGGTGGAGGTGGTGGAGGAGACCACAATGCTTTTCTCTTGGGCATACGCCATAGAGCAATGGATTGAGACTGCTGCAAGCAGACTGATAAGAATGTTTGGGATCCATTTTTCATAAAAAAGACCAAGTAGTTGATTAAGTGGCTATCATTGCATACATTATTACTAATTGCATATGCAAAAATTACATATGCAAATTGATGTTCGCCCCACATTAATGGTGAAAGGCGGAGGTAAAAACTCTGTTGATCTAATTTGGCTTTCCCAGCTGCTCAAAGACATAGAGAGTGGCAGTTCTCTCGTGGTTGCAAGTAAAAAGTCAGGAACATCCTATCGGGGGCTTGGGGAAAACTCAATGAAGTAGAAGCCACACTAGGAATGCGGTTAATCGTTCGCACCAAGGGGCATGGATCCAAGCTGACGGAGTTTGGTTCCTTTCTGTTTAAATTTATTGATGAGATGCAACGGGGCATCTGAAATACGGCCAATCCTATCAAGAGTCTTTGCTTAAGGAAATCAATCAAATACAAAAATCAGAAAATGCTCGGTGGAAATTTTTTCGAGTAGTGATTCGATTATTCAGAAAGCGGTTCGTGAGGTAAAAGGGTTTAGTCTAAAAATTGCTGGTTCAGGAGAGTCCTTAGAGCGGCTACTCAATGATGAGGACCATATTGCCGGTTATCACGTTTCGGATGAAGATAGTTCAAAAGCAATTCATCAGCGCCTATCCAAAAGCGACATTCAGATTTACCCAGTGATGAAACGCACTCAGGGTTTGATTGTTAAAAAAGGTAATCCCTTGCACATTCGTTCGATTGAGGATTTACTAAATCCCAAAGTGCGATTTATTAATCGTTAGATTGGCTCAGGGACTCGCTTATTGCTCGACAATTTATTGATGAATGAGGGCATTGAACCTCTAGATATCAATGGCTACTTACAAGAAGAATTTACTCACTCAGCCGTAGCAAATGCAATTTTGGCTGGCAAAGCGGATGTTGTGAACTGACCCCCCAAAGTTGGACAGGTTTATTAGATTAGCACGAGGGATTGAGT
>CAZXSX010000183.1:0-2123 GCA_964643245.1 uncultured Polynucleobacter sp. | reverse complement strand
GACAACTACATTTGGATTCATATTCCGGTTGGCTACCTTTATTGTATTGATAACCTACGTGCCGATTGGCGTTTCAAGACAGTTGCTGAAAAAGGATTAAACGGTCACTCGTTGTTGTACTCCCGAGGACAGGTATTGGGTGGCTGTTCATCCATTAGGGATGATTTATGTGCTTGGTCAGGTGGGCGACTACGATTCTTGGGTGCAGGCTATGGGAGATGATGCATGGTCTTGGGAGAATGCGCTCAAGCGCTACAAATCGTTTGAGGACTATCACAGTGCCGCGAATCAATGGGCATAGCAAGGGCGGTGAGTGGACCGTATCCAAGCAGCGTTTGCGTTGGCCCATTATGGATAAGTTCAAAGAGGCCGCTGTTGAAGCGGGCATTCCGGCATCGGATGACTTTAATCGTGGCGATAACTTTGGTGTCGGCTACTTCGATGTGAGTCAACGTCAAGGTTGGCGACTTAATACGTCAAAAGCATTCTTAAGGGATGCTGCGAAGCGTGGCAATTTAACGGTATTAACGGAAGCGATTGTTACTCGGCTCAAAATTGATCCAGCCACAAAGAATTGTTATGACGTGGAATATCGCAAGAATGGCGAAATCACTGAATCGTTGATTCAATCGGGTGGCGAAGTAATTCTCAGTGCAGGCTCGATTGGTAGCGTCCAGATCTTAGAGCGCTCGGGTGTTGGCTCTGCAGCACATTTGACGAAGTTAGGCATTCCGGTGATGGCAGATTTACCCGGCGTTGGTGAAAATCTACAAGACCATTTGCAATTGCGCATGATCTATAAAGTCAGCGGTATTAAAACCTTGAATACCAAAGCCAATTCGTGGTTGGGCAAGCTGATGATTGGTCTGGAATATCTGTTCAAACGCTCTGGTCCCATGTCCATGGCGCCATCACAGTTAGGTGCATTTGCTTACAGCTCCCCAGAGCAAAAAAGTGCCAATGTGGATACCACGTTCAACCGTTGTCATTAGAGCGCTTTGGCGAAGATTTGCATTCGTTTAATGCGTTTACTGCCAGCGTCTGTAACTTGCGCCCAACCTCGCGCGGTAGTGTGCACATCACATCAACCGATCCTGAAGAGCCTCCGGCTATTGCATCAAACTATTTATCTATCGCCGAGGATCAGAAGGTCGCAGCCGAATCCTTGCGATTAACCCGCAAAATTGTTGAACAGTCTGCACTTGCACCCTATACCCTAGAAGAATATAAACCCGGTGTGCAATATCAAAGCGATGAAGAATTGGTTAAAGCGGCAGGTGATATTGGTACGACGATTTTCCATCCAGTAGGGACTTGCAAGATGGGGCGGGATGATGACCCTATGGCAGTATTGGATTGCAGTATTGGATTCCCAATTGCGTGTGAGAGGCATTCATCGCTTACGAGTGGTCGATGCCTCTGCTATGCCTACCATTACCTCTGGCAATACTGCAGCGCCAACGATGATGATTGCGGAGCGTGCCGCAGAATTGCTCACGCGTGAATAGTCCCCAGTCAAAAGCCCAGCGGGGCTATCAACTGCCGCTCAGCCATTTACTATTGGCTCTAGCGATTGTGGCAGTTTGGGGCACAAACTTTGTTGTGATCAAACTCTCACTAGAGAGTTTTCCTCCATTTTTGTTTGCTGCATTACGTTACATCTTTGCTTTTTTGCCGGCAACGTTCTTTTTGCCTCGATCAAAAGTCTCTTGGGTCAATCTTGCCGTTTATGGAATCGCTGTAGGAGTTGGGCAGCTCGGAGTGTTGTACTTTGCGATCGATGGCAACATTTTACCCGGCTTGGCGTCACTGGTGATACAGACCCAAGTCTTCTTTACGATTGGTTTTGCCATGCTCTTTGCAAAAGAAGGCTTAAAGCTCTATCAAGCGATCGCTGTGGCAATTGCCATGATCGGATTGGCTGTTATTGCAACGCACACCGATCGGACAACGACCTTCTTGGGTTTGGCTTTGGTAGTGTTCGCTGGCTTTTCTTGGGGGGGGTCGCTAATACGACAGTCGCTGTGCGGGCGCAATCAATATGCTTGCTTATGTAGTTTGGGCTAGTGTGTATGCCATCCCTCCATTAATTGCGATGGCGCTGATATTTGAAGGGGGTTGGC
>CAZXSX010000182.1:0-2142 GCA_964643245.1 uncultured Polynucleobacter sp. | reverse complement strand
ACCCAAAGCACCGGAGTGCACGTGACCAATAGTCCAGTCCGTGTAGTGAGACAAACTATTCACCGTCTTAATGGACATCATGGAACCTTCAAAGGTCGACATACCATAGAAAGACAATGCAACTACCAAGAACTTCAAGATTGGGTCACGACGCAATTTGTGCCATGCGCCCGATAAAGTCATGATGCCGTTGATCATGCCACCCCACGACGGTGCTAACAAGATCAATGAGAAAACCATACCGAGTGACTGGGTCCAATCAGGCAATGCAGTGTGTTGCAAATGGTGAGGACCAGCCCACATATAAGTAAAGTTCAATGCCCAAAAGTGAACAATTGACAAACGATAAGAATAGATTGGACGCTCAGCCTGCTTTGGAATGAAGTAATACATCATGCCTAAGAAGCTGGTGGTTAAGAAGAAGCCCACCGCATTGTGTCCATACCACCACTGAATCATCGCATCTTGTGCGCCAGCATATGCTGAGTATGACTTAAAGAGGCTTGCGGGCATTTCGATGTTATTCACAATGTGCAAGACCGCAATCGTCAAAATATAGGCGCCGAAGAACCAGTTTGAAACATAAATATGTTTTGTCTTACGCTTAATCCCAGTGCCAAAGAAGACAATCGCATAGGCAACCCAAACAACTGTAATCAAGATGTCGATTGGCCACTCTAATTCAGCATACTCTTTAGACGTTGTAATGCCAAGTGGAAGTGTGATTGCAGCAGAAACAATAACTGCCTGCCAACCCCAGAACGTAAACGCCGCTAACTTGTCACAGAAAAGGCGAACTTGACAGGTTCTTTGCACAATGTAGTAAGACGTTGCGAATAACGCCGAACCACCGAAAGCAAAAATCACAGCATTCGTATGCACTGGACGCAAACGACCATAGCTAAGCCAAGGAATGTTGAACGTGATTTCAGGCCAAATTAACTGCGCCGCGAGGATAACCCCCACGAGCATGCCCACGATTCCCCAAAGCACGGTAACGATGGCAAATTGGCTGATAACCCTGTAATTGAAGGTATCTTGATTACCCCCCACGGTAAGTCCCATGATTTCTCCTTTTTTGTGACCAAACAACAACATAATACAAATAGACTGATTGGATTATCGAATTAAGCTCCCGAGGAGGGTTTGATCTACATCAAAAAGGGATAGGCTAAATTATGGGTCACCCAAAGTGCAGCACATAAGGAATGTAAATACTTGTATTTATTAACTATTTTTGTGAGTTTTCGCTAACTTTTTGTGGCTTTGGAACATCATCATCCATCAAAATCGATTCGCCTGGACCGCTAAGATCATCGAACTGGCCACTTTTCACAGACCAGCGCAAAATCCACGCCAAAAGCCCCATTAAAAGTAGCGATAAAGGGATCAAAATAAATAGGCTTTCCATCTTCATAGTCTAAGCTTTTCGCAAACGCCAAGCATTTAAAGTCACCACCAAAGAAGAGAGCGACATTCCAATACCAGCAACCCAAGGATTTACCAAACCCAACATTGCCGCTGGTATTGCAAGGATGTTGTAGATCAGAGCCCACAATAAATTTTCTTTAATGATGGCTTGCGTCTTTTGCGCAAGTACTAACGCTTTCGCCAATGGCTCGAGAGAACTTGCCGTCAAAATAGCATCAGCACCTGCTGCAGCCAGCGGTGCTCCAGCACCCACTGCAATCGATATATCCGCACGCGCTAGTAAGGGGGCATCATTTACACCATCACCAATTGCCCATACAAAACGTTTTTCAATTTGCAAGCGTTCAATATATTCATATTTTTCTTCTGGAGTGCAAGCACCTCGAAAATGTTTAATGCCGACATGATGAGCCCACCATGACACAGTTGCAGGATCATCCCCAGAAACCAAATGAACCCTAATATTTTTTGATCTTGCAGCCTCCAGCAAATTATTTAAACCTACTCTTGGCGTATCTAAGAATATGAAGCTAGCAATCAAGCCTTGATCATCAGCAAGATGCACCTGTCCATATTGACCATCTTCTCGAGATTCAGGCGGATGCTGTACACCCAACCACATAGCGCTTCCCAGGCGATATACCCCTGAACTCAAACCCTTACCCAGTTGATTGATTACGGGCTCCTGTAATGTCATGGTGGAAAGACCTT
>CAZXSX010000181.1:0-2149 GCA_964643245.1 uncultured Polynucleobacter sp. | reverse complement strand
AATCAATAACTTAAACAGTCTTCCGAATGTTAAAGTTTATCTTCAATCGGAATCTCACTGAATTCTCATTTTTAGCCAAATCTGTGCATAACTTTTGCCCCTATTTTGAGCTCAAGTTAGCAACCACTCATTTTTACCGCATTAATCTAAGAGCCCTGGAGCAAGAAATAACCGCTTCCGCCAGAGCAGCAACACTTTCAGGCGGGGTAAATTGAGAAATGCCGTGACCCAAATTAAACACATGCCCGTCAAGAGGGTGTAGTCTCGATTTTAAGGCTGGGGCACTGGCCAGATCATCCAGTACGGCAACAGCTTGTTTTGCAATGTCTGCAGGCTGCGAAAACAAAATCAGAGGGTCTAAATTGCCCTGCAATGCTAGGGGCTTATTTAACTCAAGCAATTGTTTGCGTGCGCGACTAAGCGACATCGTCCAATCCAGTGCGATGACATCCGCACCCGCGTGTGCCATATCCTTTAACCAAATAGCTCCGCCTTTGGTAAACATAATGACTGGAATTTTTTTTCCATTATGTTCTCTTAGGAGCAAGCTAATTACTTTTTGCATCGAAGCAAGTGACATCTTTTGATACCAACCATCGGGAAGCATTCCACCCCAAGTATCAAAAATCATTAATGCTTGTGCGCCTGCTTTCACTTGCCCATTAAGATATGTGGCCACCCATTGTACATTGACGTCTAAAACATGTTGCAGCAAATCAGGGCGACTAAACATCATGGTTTTGGCATGACGAAAATCGTCTGAACTTGAACCATCAATCATGTAACAGGCCAATGTCCATGGGCTTCCAGAGAAGCCGATCAAGGGCACGCGCTGCTTACCATCTTGCATTAACGCTTTGCGGATTTCTGATACGGCGTCAAACACATACTTCAACTCGCCCATATCTGCTGCACGCAACTTTTTAACAGCCTCTTCAGTGCGCAATGGATGATCAAAACTCGGGCCTTCGCCCGCAGTAAATTTCAAACCCAATCCCATTGCGTCTGGGATCGTCAAAATATCAGAGAATAAAATGGCTGCATCCAATGGATAGCGATCCAAAGGTTGAAGCGTTACCTCTGTGGCATAGGCAGGATTTTTTGCGAGCCCTAGAAAGCTTCCCGCTCTTGCTCGCGTAGCGTTATATTCGGGTAGATAGCGACCGGCTTGGCGCATGAGCCAAAGCGGCGTTTGATCAACCGCTTCGCCCAGGCAGGCTTTTAAAAACCGATCATTTAACAGCAAGGAGATGACCGGTATTTACTTTTTACGACGGAAACGCGCAATAGCAGCAAGCTGAGCTGCAGCCATAGCAAACTCGGACTGGGCCAATGCCAAATCAAAGTCAGTACCACGGTTTTGCATCGCTTCTTCTGCGCGTTTCTTTGCTTCTAATGCTTTTGCTTCATCAAGATCGTGACCACGAATAGCAGTATCTGCTAATACAGTAACGCGATCTGGCTGAACTTCTAAGTAGCCGCCAGCAACAAACACGAACTCCTCACCGCCATCGGCTTTTTCAATACGAACAGAGCCCGGACGAATACGTGTAATGAGTGGGGTGTGACCACGCAAGATACCAAGCTCCCCACTTTCACCGGGAAGGGCAACAAACTTAGCCTCTCCACTGAAAATGGACTGCTCGGCACTAACTACGTCGACATGTATGCTTGACATAATTTCCCTAGATGAAATCGATTAAAGCTTCTTCGCTTTCTCGATGGCTTCATCAATTGAACCCACCATGTAGAACACTTGCTCAGGCAAGTGATCCAACTCACCACTGACGATCATCTTGAAGCCACGAATGGTTTCTTTCAATGGGACGTATTTACCTGGTGAACCAGTAAACACCTCAGCAACGTGGAAAGGCTGGGACAAGAAGCGCTGAATCTTACGCGCGCGAGCTACAGCCAATTTGTCTTCTGGGGACAATTCGTCCATGCCCAAAATCGCAATAATGTCACGCAATTCTTTATAGCGCTGCAAAGTCATCTGAACTGCGCGCGCTACTTCATAGTGCTCTTGACCAACCACTTGTGGGTCAAGCTGACGGCTGGTTGAATCCAATGGATCAACCGCTGGATAAATACCCAATGCAGCAATATCACGTGACAACACCACGGTGGAGTCTAAGTGCAAGAACGT
>CAZXSX010000180.1:0-2159 GCA_964643245.1 uncultured Polynucleobacter sp. | reverse complement strand
TGAGGTACCAATAGGTCAAGTAGGCACCCTAATATTGTGATGAGCAAAAATGCTGGGCGTGTTGCCCAAAATAAATTCAGTAAATTTGTCATGCTCAAAAGCGCCGATGGAATACGCTGGCGAGTTTGAGGTTAGTGATGTTCAATGAACCTGCGCGGATCATTAATTGGCCTCAGTGGCATGATATGTATTTGATTACCATCAAGCTCGATGTGTAATTGATTATTGATCTCCATATTGAGCCTTTTGACCTCTGAGGCTGATGTAACCCACTCGATGTTGTGTCGGGTATTTTGAATTTGCAATTGAACTACGGCAATCTGCCCGATACTGCTAATTTCTACTGCGGTGGCGGGGATGTTTGAGGATGTGGGGGTTGACAGAATAGTTAACCCGCTTTGTGGAATTACCCAGGCAACTTGTGCGTTTGGAGGAATTTTCCCTTTGTCAGCCACGGTAAACGCTTTATCACAGCCTTCCCAGGTTAAATTTCCAGCATTAAATATTCCATGGAACATGTTATTGATGCCCACGAGTTCTGCAACCCTTGAGTTTCTCGGCTTTTGAAAGAGCACCTGTGGCGCAGCAGTTTGTAGGCTGATGCCGTGATCAATTACGGTAATGCGGCCTGCTAATAAATTTGCCTCGCGCAAATCGTGAGTTACCAACAGCATAGGAATATTTAAATCTTTGCGCAATTCCGCGAGGATTTTGTAGAGGCTCTGGCGAGTTGGCACATCTACTGCCGAGAATGGTTCATCTAGTAATAATATTTTAGGTTGACGAGCGAGTGCGCGCGCCAAAGCAACGCGTTGTTGTTGTCCGCTGGAAAGTTGATGCGGTAGTCGATGTGCTAACTCGCCAATACCCATTCGGTTTAGCCACTCTTGAGCAACTTCTTTGCGTTGATCTGCATGGGCGATAGCATTTTGTAATGGAATGGCGACATTCTCAATAGACGAGAGGTGTGGAAAAAGTGCATATTGTTGAAACAAAAAATCCACATGAGCGTTTTGCTGGAGGCAGGTTCTGAATTACCCCTGAAATTTCGTTGGTCTCAAACCAAATGCTGCCATCGCATTCAATCTTGCCGCTTTTTGTTTGACTCAATCCAGCGATAGCTCGAAGAGTGCTAGTTTTGCCACTTCCTGATGGGCCAACTAAGGCGTGCAATTGACCGGATTCGCAATCCAGTGCAATTTACAATGGATTGGGGAAATGTTGGCTAATTTTCAGTTTGAGCATTAGCTTTGGTTCCCGCGTTGATTTGATATTGTTTTGCCGAAGACCCCATAGGACAGTGCAATTGCAATGAGAGAAACTCCCAAGAGGAGGAGGGCTAAGGCGCCAGCTCCGGCAGTATTAAAACTTTGCACTTTGTCATAAATCGCAATGGACACGGTTTTGGTTTCACCTGGAATGGCGCCCCCGACCATCAGAATGACACCAAATTCACCCAAAGTATGAGCAAACGTCAAAACGGCGGCACTGGTAATGCCTCTCCAGGCCAGTGGAAGTTCAATTAAGCGGAATATCTGCCAATTCGACAGTCCACTAACTTGAGCTGCCTCACGAATTTCTGGATTGATAGCCTCAAATGCGCGTTGAATTGGTTGAATGGCAAAGGGGAGGTTGATGTGCGTCCAGACTTTAAGGGCTTATCAAAGGGTTCGGGCTCAGTAGATCAAGGCCAAACAATTTGGGAATTCAAGTGCGCTAGCTGTCACGGCATCTTTGGCGAGTCAAATGAAATCTTCACGCCAATCACTGGCGGTACTACTAAAGATGATGTGAAGACTGGAAGGGTTGCTTCACTGGCAGATACGGAGCAACCGCAACGGACCACTTTGATGAAGGTGCCAACGGTTTCTACATTATGGGACTACATCTATCGCGCAATGCCATGGAACGCTCCGCGATCATTGACGCCAGATGAAACCTATGCTTTGGTGGCCTTTATCCTCAGCATCGGCGAAGTCGTCTCAGATGATTTTGTGTTGAGCAATACAAATATTGCTGAAGTACAGGCAAAAATGCCAAACCGAAATGGCATGACTCGTAAACATGGTTTTTGGAATGTTAAATATAAGCCGGATGTAAATGGCTCTTCCTGCATGAATAATTGCGTAGCATTTGTTCAGATTGGCTCTACTTTGCCA
>CAZXSX010000179.1:0-2247 GCA_964643245.1 uncultured Polynucleobacter sp. | reverse complement strand
TTTTGTGCGACCCGAATTTAATCAGGCCAAAGCAGTCCAGTTACGCTGTTATTACGATGTCATTAGTCGCGTAGCTGCAGATGCGAACTTAGACCCGTTAAGTCAGTCTGCAATTGACGAGCTACTCAATTGGGATGCAGAAAAGCTAAGACAGCAAATGGCTCAGAAATAGCCACACTTACTTCAGCAAGCTGCGCCTTACATATACGTAAATGTGATTGGGGCAATAGCCCTCAAAACATGTATCACCCGTTGATGTAGTTGGTGATACAAAGCCACGTTCTCGTAAGGTTTGGTAGTGTGGGTTGCGCTGCAGTCGAGACAAAAATTCTTCGAAGTTTGCTTGCCCATGGGCATTTTGCAATATCACCACATCGAATTGATTACCATCAATATCACGATCAATCATGTCAATTTCTTTTGGAAATAATGAAATCTTCGAGTGATACCAAAGTGGATAATGCAGCGGCGGAGCGCTATTGAGCTCTGCATAGATGGGGGTCAATTCGCTGATATTCAAAATTTGGAGCGGTTTAGCAAGATTCGAGTTGGATGCTTGAATTGCTTGCAGTTTCTCAATCAACACAATTGAGTCGTCAGAACCCATGACATTTTTAAAATACGGCATGGAATCTGGGAAAGGCTTCACAGGCCGAGTGACATAAACGTGCCGAAATGAAAACGGCTCAGCCTTTGCTAAGACCGTAGTCTGCACCAAGCGGTACAAATACTTTGCTGGAAAAGTAATGCAGCTGAGTACGGACAGCACCAACGAATGGATACCCACCTCCTTGAAACTATCTAAGGATCTCTAACCACCTGAATCAATAGGGGCAAATAGAAAGAAGAAAAACGCTGTGTAGTCCAGCCCACTGGTACTAGAAACAACAAAAGAGCAGATAAAGAAAACGCCCGCAAACAGCAAATCCATCCGCACGGTTCGATAAGCAAAATAGAAGGCAATGCAAGCGGGTACAAACAGATTTCCATGGTTCGCAAAATCCCAAATATGGATCTTGCGAATCTCATGAGGCGGTTGCCCAAAATTAAACCAATAGAAAAACTATGCACTATCGACAGCAAAGATGAATACGGCTATTGATAAAGCAAAACAGAGTGCAAACACAATACCTGCGCTCACAATGGCTTGAATTTTTCTCAGATCTTTTAATTTAAAAAACTGAAAAGTGATCTTGCGATACGGACCCTCTCGATCGCATTGACTGAGCAAAATAACCAAAGATCCTAGACATAGGTTCATTACGCCATAGTCTTGTTTGGCCAAAAGGCAAACTCCAGCCATGAGAGACCCATAACCCGTACCGAGCAGCAGTACCATGGACACCAAAAAACAGAGGAATGCGCCCGAGTTGTACCAAGGATGCGACAAAAAACCAAATAGAAGAACGAAAAGCTGGCAATTGCCTTATTGATATTAATTTGCGTAAAGCCCAGTCGCTTGAGCAACTGATAGGCCAAAACCAACAAGATGGCATTCTCGAACATTTGCGCGAGCTGCATCACGAACCAACTTGGAGAGAACAACTTAAAGAACAGCGCAGGAATTAAGAATGAGACTAGACCAACTGGAGTGCCAAAATCCGGAAATAGGATTTGACTCAATGAAATACGATACGCACCCTCCCACAGAATGGAGTAGTCCCGAAAGAGCGAAAAATGTCTTTGAAAGAAAAAGAGGTCGATAACGACAAAGCAAAGGGTAATAAACCAGCCATTGCCAATAGCAAAAATGAATTAAGCTTAGTCCGCAAAATCAGTGCCCAATCTTTAAATCAAGCACCATGATTGTCTAAAAAATCAGCATACGCAAGAGCAATACCCTGCTCTAATCCGATCTTTGCCTGCCAACCCAATCGCGAGAGCCAAGAAGAGTTCATCAATTTCCGCGGGGTTCCATCGGGCCTGCTGGCGTCATACACAATTACTCCGTCGTACCCCACCACCCTCGCGATAGTGGTAGCAAGTTGCGCGATCGTCAAATCCTTACCGGAGCCGACATTAAGATGACTTTGCATGGGATTGGTTTCTTTATCATAAATAGACTTATCTAGCTCCATCACAAATACGGATGCTGCTGCCATATCATCTACATATAAAAATTCACGCTTAGGCGTGCCAGTCCCCCAAATCACCACTTCAGGTACCTTAGTCACTTTTGCTTCATGAAAACGCCTTAGTAAAGCCGGGATCACATGGCTATTTTCGGGATGATAGTTATCGCCAGGG
>CAZXSX010000178.1:1680-2249 GCA_964643245.1 uncultured Polynucleobacter sp. | reverse complement strand
GCGGTACTTTTTTGTTAAGTTTTACGTACTGGTCAAATTGCGCCATGATGGCGCGACGCAATGCTTCAGTCTCATGCGCATCAATTGCATTCAATGCAGTAGGTGTTGCTTCGCAATTGAAATAGCCAAGACTATCTTCTATTTGACTCACTTCAGCGCGTTGCACGCCCTCCACTAACACCTTAACAGTGCCATCTGGCAACTTAAGCATTTGCAGAATGTTAGCGATGCATCCAACTTCGTAAAGATCTTCAATGCCTGGCTCGTCCTTTGCCGCAGTTTTTTGCGCAACCAAGAGAACATTCTTGCCAGTCTCCATAGTGGCTTCCAATGCCTTAATGGACTTTGGACGCCCCACAAACAGTGGGATCGCCATATGAGGAAAAACAACTACATCCCGTAATGGGAGTAAAGGTAGCTGTATCGGCTCAGAGGGTAGTAATAAGTGGCCAGGCATTAGGTAATTCCTCCAAAGTAATCAATCCTCAAGCACTATCCCTAGTGATGATGTATGTATCAACCACTAAATACATACTTAATTCATGAGTAGCATAATAACAATATGAGTA
>CAZXSX010000178.1:0-1670 GCA_964643245.1 uncultured Polynucleobacter sp. | reverse complement strand
GCACTTTGTGAACTTTAAGAGAAAAAAGTGTAAAAAAGGGGCAAAACTGCCCCAAAAATAGCAAAAACCCTAAGAAATTAGGCTTTTTTGCTCAAATCACCCTGCTCGAGATCCTGCTTGTAGACCAATAAGGGCTTGCCACCGTCTGCAATACTGGATTCGTCAATAACAACTTTTTGAACATTTTTGAGGGATGGCAAGTCATACATCACATCCATCAGAGATCCCTCTAGGATGGAACGCAACCCGCGAGCGCCGGTCTTACGAGCAATCGCCTTTTTCGCAATGGCTGCGAGCGCCTCACGACGCACTTCAAGTTCAGAGCCTTCCATCGTCAGCAAGGCTTTATATTGCTTCACCAAAGCATTTTTTGGTTCAGTCAAAATCTGAATTAACGCCTCTTCGTCCAATTGAGCCAATGTAGCCACTACAGGAAGACGACCAATCAACTCAGGTATCAAACCGAACTTAATCAAATCTTCTGGTTCGACTTCCAGCAATAAATCACTTACACCGCGATCATCCTTACCTGGTACAGCAGCATTAAAGCCGATACCTGTTTTTGCAGTGCGTTGCTGAATGACTTTTTCTAAACCGTCAAATGCGCCACCACAAATGAACAGAATATTGGTCGTGTCGACTTGCAAGAAATCTTGATTGGGATGCTTGCGGCCGCCTTGTGGGGGCACAGAGGCCATCGTACCCTCAACCAATTTCAGCAAAGCTTGCTGCACACCCTCACCCGATACATCACGGGTAATGGATGGGTTATCGGATTTACGTGAAATCTTATCGATCTCATCAATATAAACAATACCGCGCTGTGCTTTTTCAACGTTATAGTCACAGGCTTGCAATAGTTTTTGAATGATATTTTCTACATCCTCACCAACATAACCTGCTTCAGTTAATGTTGTGGCATCTGCCATGACAAAAGGCACCTCCAACATGCGCGCTAATGTTTGGGCTAGCAATGTTTTACCTGAACCGGTTAGCCCGATTAACAGAATATTGCTTTTAGCAAGCTCAACTCCATCCACAATCGCTTTTGCTGGAGCCTTTGATTCCTTTTTATCCTGAACCTCGACCGCTTTACCATCCTTGTCAAGCTTCTCTTTTTTTGGTCTAGGTAAATACTGCAACCGTTTGTAGTGGTTGTATACCGCCACCGCGAGGGTTTTCTTGGCATGATCCTGACCGATTACATATTGATCCAAGTTCTCGCGAATCTGATGCGGTGTTAGCAAAGAATCATCACCCTCTTCTTTGGGAAGCTTAGCAATCTCTTCCTGAATGATGTCCGTGCAAAGATCAATACACTCATCGCAAATAAAAACAGATGGTCCAGCAATTAGCTTTTTGACCTCATGCTGGCTCTTGCCGCAAAAAGAGCAGTACAAAACTTTATCGCTTGAAGAGGTTGTGGTATCGCTCAATTTATATGCCTAATAGGGATTCGATTAAACGTTTAAGGACGCTTTTCAATCACTTTATCAATCAAGCCATATTCACGAGCTTGTTCGGCAGACATAAAGTTATCGCGATCAGTATCCTTCGCAATAGTCTCAATGGATTGTCCAGAGCGATCCGATAGGATCTTGTTCAACCGTTCGCGCAAATACAAAATCTCACGCGCTTGAATTTCAATATCGGATGCTTGGCCACGAGCT
>CAZXSX010000177.1:0-2255 GCA_964643245.1 uncultured Polynucleobacter sp. | reverse complement strand
TTCCACCCGATTTGTGAGTCGTGAGCGTGCAGATCAATTGCAGCAGGAAGCTAAGTCCATGGCCATCCAAACTTTTACCCTTAAACCATTGACCTGAGTGACACTTCTGCTGAACATCACGTGTAGTTGTATCGTTATAGGCCGAGTAACCAAAGACATAATCCATCGCCGTGTCCTCGGAAATATTTTTACCCTTCTTGCCAATAACGACCGCCAACTCGGCCTCCCAATCAATCATGGTGGAGTAGCTGCCATCATAGGGGATGCTATCAAATGGGCCATTCATGGTTTGCGTACCCTTGGTAAATGGCACTGTACTTTGGGGTACTCTTTAACACCTTGGTCGGCACGACGATCTTTACCTTCATCAAAGTGATCAAGGTAATTCCAACCAACACAATAAATATTGCTTTGCGGTTTTGGAATCAGCGAAAGCAAAATGACTTGATTTACATTGGCGAGATTAGAGCCACGGTTCTTATAAATGGTTGCCAATTCAATAAGGCCGCGATTTCCAGAGGCCGCCAACGAAATCATCGAGGTTGGATCAAAAGAAAGCTGAACTTTTTGGCGCGCAGCCTCAGCTAAGATATCGACTACCATGCCCTCATTTGTGACTAAACCCAATCTCGAAGTAGCGCCCATTCTTGGCAGGTAATTAGCAATCCGAAATCCTACTTTTCCAGTCAATGGTTCGACCACAATGGGTGGCTGACCATCAAC
Source organism: uncultured Polynucleobacter sp. (assembly GCA_964643245.1). Taxonomy (GTDB): domain Bacteria; phylum Pseudomonadota; class Gammaproteobacteria; order Burkholderiales; family Burkholderiaceae; genus Polynucleobacter. Next base: position 1,532 of record CAZXSX010000177.1, on the reverse strand, counting down.
CGCTATTGCATTTGAAATAAACATGCTACTCATGGCAGCGGTTGTACCCAACTTCAAGGCATCCCGACGATTGGTATCCATTTAATCTCCCTTTAATTATTTATTGATTTAGTTTTGGACTGCTTGCGGTAAATATTAATATCAAACTTGGATTCTGGGCGAAATTCTCCAAACTTCGCTATTCTTGACCCATGCAACCCGTCAAAGCCCTATCCTCGCTTCGTTTATTGACGTATATCGTTATTGTTTGCGGCTCACTTGGATGTGAACACGACAGCTATACGACCTAGAACTGCAAATCCAACGAGCAGACCAAGCAGTCGATGGTCTTACGCAAAGCGCAAATGGAATTTCAGGGTAGCAAGCTCAACTTTTGCGGCAGTCTAAGAATCCAAAGCTATTTTGATGAAAATTGCCAGACCCAAACATCGCAATCGAGTACAACATTTACGCCCTCTTCCGGAGTATTAATGTTTAAGGGGCAAGAATTTCAGTGCGCTGTTCTCTAAGTGGAGTTCTGAGTCTATGAATAAAGTGAGTCCCAAGAAATTATTGCTAAGCAAATGGACTGCCATTCAGCCGATTGCCAAGCAAAAACATTTTCTCGTTAGCAAGGTCATTGCTCCAGAGTTGCCAGATCGCCCAATTGAATTCGTAGAGATTGAGGCGGTTTACAGCAAGAAGACTACTCGAATTGCCTGGCTGGACCTTACCAATACCGAGCTTTGGGTCCAAGGTTGGAAATAAAAAACCGCCTCGGTAATTCGAGGCGGTTCTAAAAAAGAATTCTCGAGTTAATCTTCTTTTTTCTTAGATGCAGGAGCCTTCTTGACGAGGTCATCAATATTCTTCTCTGCAGTCGCAGCTACTTCATTCACGATACGACAACCTTCCTTAAACATCTTTTGGCCTGCCTCAGACATATCATTTACCACTTTTGAGAGTTTCTCAGCATGAGCCGGCATTTGCTCTCAGCATCTTCGAGCCAGGTCACAAGTGAGCTACGCACCTTTTCTAAGTGTTTTTCAGTCTCATCAGCTGCGCCATCACCCAATTCTTTCAGAACAGCTTTGACCTTCTTCTGATAAGCAGTAGCCTGCTTGGCGGCTTCCTTAGCAGCTTCCTCTTGAAGGCTTTTCAACTTTTCAAGATCATTTTTCGCAGCAGATTTAGCACTCTCCAATGCGTTCTTCATACCCCACTCAATCTCTACCATGTGGTTATCACTCAGCTTTTTTACAGCCTCTAGCAAAGTATGGGAATAATCAAAAAGCTCTTTTGCTTTTTTCACGTTACCATTTTTACAAATCTTTTGCGTCCATTTTTCAAGCCCCTATACGTTAGGGGGTTAGCAAACAGTTCCTGTATCCGCTCTATACCGAAATTGGCAAGCTGCCAATTCCTACGAATTTAAGGCATTAAAATGACAATATGACACACAGACAGAGTATTTATGAGTCCATTGGGGGCATCGACAAAGTCGATGAATTGGTAGACCGCTTTTACGATCTGATGTCATTGGAACCCCAATT
>CAZXSX010000176.1:0-2273 GCA_964643245.1 uncultured Polynucleobacter sp. | reverse complement strand
AGGGTTATACCGCTGGAATCGGTATGGCCATTGGAACGGTGTTTGGTCGGATTGCTGGTATCTGCCTTCGCCCCTTGAAAGACGGGGGGCATAAAGCGACCTAGCGCTTTGGAGTCGATGATGGAATAAGCAATTTGACCAGGTTGCTGCGCAACCAACCTGCCCCAGATGGCGTAGCGCTTGGGCCAAAAATCTTCACCTTCGTCACAGAAACGCTTGGCATTCTGATTAACAACGACACCCAATGAAACACAATCAATTCGGGTACAGATACCACTATCATATAAAGGGGCGCGAGCATCAATTGCCACCATGTGGGCTTGGGTAGGATCGCCAATAGAGTCCGCCCCAGCATCTAACATGCATTTCAGAACAGCCCCCATGTTATAGAATCAAAAAATTATCTGCCGGATACTCACCTACATCATTTTGACCCCACGCTTCTTTAAGCCACTCTAAATTGGATTCAAAAACCACCAGCAGCGAGTACACAGGATTTAGCTTCGATTCGCTCACTGCCAACATAAGCAGCGATAAATTGACCATCTTTAATTTCGATTGAATCCACCGGTGATTCGTACTGAATTTGTACACCTAACTTTTCAGCGCTACGGTAATACACATTCGTGCATGATAGATGCAAGGTTCCAGATAATGGCGCCTGGAAATGAACGCCGTGTTTCATCATCCAATCACGACAACTTGAAGAAGATCGAATAACTAAGCGCGCAAGATTTTCATTCGTGAGACCACCAGTAACCTTGAGTAAATCATCCCAATACTCTTCTTCGGTATAAGTACCCAATAGGACATCTTGAGGTCCCTCATGCATTGCCCTTAAATTACGAGTGTGAGAGGAATTGCCGCCACGCCATTCTTTAGAAGCAGCTTCCAGAAGCAGTACGCTAGTACCCGCCTCCCTAGCCATGAGGGCGGCGCACAAAGCGGCATTACCGCCGCCAATCACTAGAACATCAACCATGGCAAGGAGCTTGAATCAAAACCCTACTTTACTGGTATTTTCATCTCTTTACCGAGCATCGGCAGGCTTGGCAAATCGATTTTGATGAGAGGAAATCCAAATCCCCGCCACAATTAAAGCAAATGCTAGCCCATGAAATAACTGCGGTGGCTCACCCAACATCGCTGCCGACAACATTGCTGTAAATAGAGGTATGAAGTTCGCAAAGAAAGCGGCTACTGTGGGTCCAGCGCCATTGACACCTAAGCCCCAACAACGATAAGCAATCAAGGATGGGCCTATGGCAACAAGGTAGCCAGCTCACCTCTAGTAAGAACAGTAGCCACGCCGAGTAAAGAAACGATCGCACCACTCAGTTGCAGTAAATTGGGTTGAGTTTGATAAAAGAGGGTGCCAATGATCAACATCCATATCGGCATGCTCGCACCAATGAGAGTAACATTGATTGCAGTTGAAGTCTGCAAAGCTAAATACAGCAAAACGTTGTAACTACCCACCCCAAATAATCCGAGAAGTACAAAACGCTTTTTGTTCTGCCACAACGGGCTGCCCGATTTAAATACCCGCCAACCCAAAAGCAACAAAAGCACTCCCGCTAACCCCACCGAACCGCGCTTAAGGTAATTGGCGAAATACTGCCCACTAACAAGCGCCCCGCAATCGCATTTCCTACCCAAAGGGCTGTGGCAATCAATAAATAAGTAGCTGTAGCTAATGAGAGTTTGGGCATAGAAAGCATTGTAGAAACAAATTCACGGTATTGCTAAGATAGAGCTTAAATAAATGCTTATCATTAGAGCAATCAATAAGGATTAACAGTGCCCATCATCACCAATATCGAAGACCTCCGGGTTCTCCACCAAAACGCATCCCCAAGATGTTTTATGACTACGCCGATTCAGGCTCTTGGACCGAATCCACCTATCGCGCCAATGAATCGGATTTTCAGAAGATCAAACTGCACCAACGAGTAGCGGTTGACATGACAAATCGCACAACCAAGACAAAAATGGTTGGACAAGAAGTAGCCATGCCTGTGGCGCTCGCTCCCACTGGATTAACGGGAATGCAACATGCTGATGGTGAAATCCTAGCTGCTAGGGCTGCTGAAAAGTTTGGCGTGCCCTTCTGCTTGTCAACAATGAGCATTTGCTCTATTGAGGATGTGGCTGAGCGCACCACTAAACCATTTTGGTTCCAGCTCTACGTTATGAAAGATCGTGGCTTTATTGAGCGTCTCATTGAACGCGCAAATGCAGCGAAATGCTCAGCACTTGTGTTGACATTGGAT
>CAZXSX010000175.1:0-2279 GCA_964643245.1 uncultured Polynucleobacter sp. | reverse complement strand
AATTTGAGAATCATTCAATCCAATTTCTTTTAAGATTTCATCGGTATTTTGACCAATCGTTGACGCAAGCGTCTTGATCGATCCCGGAGTACGCGAGAGCTTAGGGAAAACGCTCGGCACTTCTAAATTGCTGCCGTCTTGCATTTTGATTGTTTCAATATTTCCACGCGCTCTGTAATGCGGGTCCGCAGCAATATCAGTAATGGTATAAATACGCCCTACCGGTACTGCAACTGAATTTAGAATTTCTAGAGCCTTATTGGTGCTAACCGTTTTTGCCCACTCTCCAATGGCTTTATCCAATTCAGCTACGCGTTTTACGCGGCCATCATTATTTGCCAACTGGGGATCGTTACCCAAATCATCCCGCCCAATTACAGACATTAAGCGCTTAAAAATACTGTCACCATTACCTGCTACAAGCACATATCCTTGATCGGCACACTGGTAAGCGTTAGTTGGAGCAATGCCTGGCAAAGCACTTCCTGCAGCTTGCCTTGCCTCCCCAAATGCACTGTACTCTGGTAACAAACTTTCCATGCAGTTAAAGACGGCCTCATAAAGCGCAATATCTATCACCTGGCCTTTACCACTTCGGTTGCGCTCTTGAAGGGCCATCAAAATTCCAATCACGCCGTGTAATGAAGCTAAAGTATCGCCAATGCTGACTCCCACGCGCACCGGCACCCTCCCTGGCTCCGTAGTGAGATGCCGCAAACCCCCCATTGCTTCGGCCACTACACCAAAACCTGGCTTATCTTTATATGGATCCGTTTGCCCATAACCACTAATGCGTAGAACGATTAATTTTGGATTAAGCTCGAGTAGTTTTTTGGATCAAACCCCCAACCCTCCAATGTCCCAGGACGAAAGTTCTCATAATCAATACATCTGCTTCAGCTGCTAACTTTCGGACAATATCTTGTGCTTCAGCCTGACGAAGATCCAATGACAACGATCGTTTATTGCGGGATTGCACCTGCCACCAAACCGACGTGCCATTTTTTAGTAGGCGCCACTTACGCAATGCACCCCCTACTTTTGGTGGCTCAATCTTGACGACATCAGCACCAAAATCTGCCAATGTTTTTGCAGCAAATGGTCCAGCAATTAACTGACCCGTCTCAATCACTTTTAATCCCGAAAGCGGCTCCATGACCGATCCCCATTCCAATATGCAATACCAAGAAAATACCGCCTCTTGAGACTCTTGGGAATTGCTATGAAATTGGGCAGCCTTCTCATTTTGCGAAGGCTTGGCTAGGATACCCTTTATGAAACCCCAAATTAACCCAGCCAGAGTAGATTTTGTGACCCTAAAGCTCTTTTGTGCGATAGCTCAATCGGGAAACATTACCAAGGGGGCCGCAGAATGCAATCTTGCCCTCTCTGCTGCTAGTAGGCGAATTTCTGAACTGGAAGAAACCGTTAGGCTGATGCTACTTGACCGGACAGCCAGGGGCGTCACTCTGACGCAAGCGGGTCATGCCGTTATGCAACATGCACTTAGACTCTTTCAGGGATTTGAGCAATTTAGCAATGAATTAGGAGAATACGCCAAGGGCATCAAAGGACATGTTCGCCTTTGGGCAAACATGTCATCCCTTACAGAATTTTTACCTTCTGCCTTAGCAAGTTTTTTGAAAAAACATCCGGACATTCAGGTAGAAGTCGAAGAACAATTGAGTGGCGATATTGTGAAGGCTTTGCTGATGGTATTGCGGATATTGGTGTATTCGCTAATGGAACACCAACAGCAGAGCTGAACACCAAGGTCATTGGCACGACGAACTCGTGATTGTTTGCAGCAAACAACATTCACTAAAGTCTCGAAAAAGTATTTCATTTGAAGAGTGCCTAAAGTATGACTTTGTTGGTCTTAATCGTGGCAGCTCGCTATTGGAGTTAACTTCACGGCAAGCTGAAAAACACAATAAACAGATGCGTCTGCGTATTCAGGTGCGAAGCTATGATGCGATGTGCCAGATGATTGCTGTCAATTTAGGGATTGGAATATTGCCACTTCAGGCTTGCGCACCGCAGATTAAGGCGATGGATCTCAAAGTGATTAACCTAGAAGATCTGTGGGCCAATCGTCAATTATTGGTGGCAACTAAAGCGGATTGATACCAATCCCCCGCCAGCGCTCTATTGAGTCAGCATATCATTGAGCAAAGTTTGTAGGAACCAAAGCAAAATTCAACGACTTCCGCTAATATCCTCCAATATCCTCCAATGAAATTTATATAACAATAAAAGAAAAAGAATGCGCATGAGTC
>CAZXSX010000174.1:0-2303 GCA_964643245.1 uncultured Polynucleobacter sp. | reverse complement strand
AGGTATGTAAAAATTTTAAATGCAGACGCAGCATACTGCGCCACAGGCAGCTTTTGCAAATTCGGATTGTCAGATTTCTTTTGAACCATTTTTTCTTATAAATATGAGGTGTTATCAGAAGATTATTTTAGCACTCTTGTCAAGAGAGTGCTAATCTCGTATCTGTTTTGTATCTTATTGAATTAATTGAATAATTCGGCAGAATACTGCTCTGCAGTGAAGGGGGCTAAATCATCAATTCCTTCGCCTTTACCAAGAGCGAATACAGCCGGTTTGGGTCCGTCTTGAAGGGTCTGAGCCAAGGCGCAGATAACACCGCCTTTAGCAGTCCCATCGAGCTTGGTAACGATGATTCCGGTAAGCCCTAATGCCGCATGAAACGCCTTTACTTGACTTAAGCCGTTTTGCCCGGTGTTGCCATCTAAAACCAAGAGGGTGTGGTGCGGCGCTCCAGGAAGTGCCTTGCCAATAACTCGCTTCACCTTTTTCAACTCTTCCATCAGGTAGTTTTGAGTGGCAAGACGGCCAGCGGTATCAACAATCAGGACATCAGTCTTGCGAGAAATTGCAGAGTGAATGGCGTCGTGCGCAACTGCTGCTGCATCTCCTCCTCCTTGGGTAATGACATCCACTTGATTGCGACCGCCCCACTCTTGTAGCTGATTTCGCGCCGCTGCTCTAAACGTATCGCCAGCAGCGAGAAGCACTGATTTGCCTTGTGACTGGAAGAGTCTGCAAAGTTTGCCAATGGTCGTGGTTTTCCCTGCGCCATTCACCCCAACAACCAACCAAACTTCTGGAATAGCGCCTTTGTTGCTTGCAAACAAAGGGTTGGGTGCTGGTTCAAGCGCTTTTAATAAAGCACCCACCTCCTGGATGAGTAAGGCTTGTAACCCTTCTGGTGTCGAGGCCTTTTCAGATTTTGCTGCTTTACGTAACTTGCCCATCAGTTGTTCGGTGGAAGGCAATCCAACGTCGCTTTGAATCAGCGATTCTTCCAAAGAATCAAACCAAGCTTCATCCAGCTTGCTGGATTTAAATAGGGAGCCGAGGGTTTTACGTAAGCCGAACATAATCGATACAATTTAATCCTTGCATCTTATCAATTTAATTCTTGGAATATGGTGATTTAGCAGATGCGCACCTTTTTATCTTTAATCCCTTACCTTTTTCTGCTGTTTACCACCCTCTCTTGGGCGGCGGACAAGGCTCAACCAAATACCCATGAGTTTCAGTTAAAGAATGGCCTCAAACTGATTGTGAGGGAGGATCATCGTGCTCCGACAGTCGCCCATATGGTTTGGTACCGCGCTGGCTCAATGGATGAGGTTAACGGTAAAACCGGTGTGGCACACGTCCTTGAACACATGATGTTTAAGGGGACAGACAAAGTGAAAGCGGGCGAATTTTCACGTTTAGTGGCCGCCGTTGGCGGTCGAGAAAATGCATTCACATCCCGTGATTACACAGCATATTTTTAGCAAGTAGAAAAATCGAAATTAGATGATGTCATTAAGCTAGAAGCTGATCGCATGGCAAATTTGAATTTTGATGACGCTGAATTTCTCAAAGAAATCCAAGTCGTGATGGAAGAGCGCCGTTTGCGAACTGAAGATAACCCGAGCAGTCTTTTAAATGAATCGCTAATGGCAACCGCCTTCATGAGTTCGCCATATCGTCACCCCATTGTGGGGTGGACGAACGATCTGCAAAGCATGACAGCAGACGATGCGCGAGATTGGTACCGTAGTTGGTATAAACCCAATAATGCCACTGTCGTTATTGCGGGAGACGTCAATGCTAAACAGGTATTGGCAACAGTAGAAAAATATTATGGAGTGCATGCTGCACAAGTTTTGCCTGTTCGTAAGCCGCAAGTTGAGCCACCGCAAAAGGGTATCAAGCAGGTACAAGTAAAAGCGCCTGCTGATAGTGCGCAATTCGCTATGGCTTGGAGGTTCCGCGTCTTGTTCCTGGCGAGCTTGATAACCCAGAGCCCTATGCCCTTGAGCTTCTCACCGCTATCTTGGATGGATATGACAATGCGCGCTTAAATCGCTCATTGGTCAAGCAAGAAAAAGTAGTGAACGATGTTGGTGTTGGTTACGACATGGTATCCCGTGGACCCGAATTATTTTTGATCAGCGCAACGATGGCAAAGGGCAAGACGGTTGGCCAAGCGCAAGCGAGTATTCGCAAAGTATTAGAAGACATTAAAAAAAGCGTGCTGGATTCAGAGCTCAAGCGTATTAAGGTGCGCATTCTTTCGGATCAAATTTATAAATGGGATTCTATTTTTGGTT
>CAZXSX010000173.1:0-2342 GCA_964643245.1 uncultured Polynucleobacter sp. | reverse complement strand
AGGTCTTGAGGAATATATCGAGAACTTCCTCGAACGCATCAACCATATCGCTGATAAATTTAGTAGCGCCTACCTGATTCCACTGGCTGTAGCTTAAAGACTGAAAAAAGATATGCATTTAAAGATCCGCCATCGCACTGAGTATCGTTATGAAACCCCTGTGTGCTACCCCACATCCAAGAATTGCGCTTAACGCCTCCCACGACAGCAGGACAAGATATTGAACGATGGAAGATTGGCACCCCAATCAAAGCGAGCAATTCAATTGATACTTTCAATAATGTGTGCAGTGTATTTGTTCAAGAGGCTTCTTATACCTCGATGATGATAGAGGCGGAAGGAGAGGTGCTGACCCACGATGCCTATGAATACATAGACGATACGAAAGTGGTTTCAACCTATTTTCTGCTTCAGCAAACTAATCTAACCGAACCCTCCGAAGCGATGTTGGATTACTTTTCTGGTTCGCTACCCAAAAAGAATTCGATTGATGAAATTCTAAAGCTTGCCTCAGCGGTACAAAGCTCCATTCAATATGCCCCTGGCAAAACCAACTTCGCAACCACGGCAGCCCAGTCATTTGCCATGAAATCAGGTGTTTGCCAAGACCATGCTCACATCATGTTAAGTCTTTGTAGGGCCGCACAAATTCCAGCTCGGTACGTTAGTGGCTATTTCTTCGCGGAAGAATCTCCAAACCTTGCAAGTCATGCATGGATTGATTTTTGAGCGATATCCAGAAAGGAATTTGGATCAGCGTGGATATCACTCACGCCTGCTTAATTGATGCGCGGCACATTCGCCTCGCCATTGGTCGAGATTACTACTCTGCCGCACCCGTTAAAGGAGTTCGTACTGGCGGTGGTGGCGAAGAGTTGACGACCAATATCTCCATTCAACAGCTTGCTTAATGCCCTCATGTTTGGGTATGCATCTACTCAGACATTTCAGGGATAATCTCAGATATTGACTGCATCAGCATCAAAGTAAGTACTTAAGGATCGAGTTATATGACGTATTGCGTTGGGCTTTGCCTCAAAGATGGTCTTGTATTTTTATCGGATACCCGTACAAATGCCGGGGTGGACCAAATTGGCACCTTTAGAAAAATGACCTTATTCCAAAAAGACAAGGATCGTTTTTTTGCATTAATGAGCGCCGGCAATTTAGCCATCACCCAATCGGTTAAAGAAATCCTATTACAAGGGCAGTTGATTAATGGCAAGAACCTTTGGACCGCTAAAAACTCGTACGAAGCAGCAGTCATTGTTAGTGATGCGATCAAACAAGTTTATGAACGCGATCGTGAAGCACTTATTAGAGCAGGATTGGATTTCAATTGCAACATGATTTTTGGTGGTCAGGTGAAAGATGAAAAACCGCGCCTCTTCAATATTTACTCAGCCGGAAATTTCATTGAAGCCACACCTGAGACGTGTTACTTCCAAATTGGTGAATCCAAATATGGAAAAACCTATTCTCGATAGAGTATTAAACTTTTCTACTCCATTGAATTTAGCTACCAAATGCGCACTAATCTCAATGGACTCCACTCTTAAGAGTAATATTTCAGTGGGCGCTCCGCTGGATATGGTGGTTTATGAAAAGGATTCGCTAAAAGCCTCGAAACTTGTGACACTAGATGAAGAGAGCCCCTACTTTGCGATGATTCATCGTCTCTGGGGCGAAAAACTATGAGAAGCATTTAACTCTATTGCAGAACCTAGTTGGAGCGGGGCCAACAAGTCAACCGCCATCTCAATGCCTGCCAAAAAAATGGGTGTTGCGCCCATTAATCGCCCGCCTGTCGCTAGGAAATCCACTAAGGCACCACTGTTAAGGCACACAAGGTGACTAAAAAGAGTGGCAAAGAAAAAAACCTAGATCGTAACCTAGGCTTTTTATTGCAGCTCATTACTGCATCTTATTGAGACTATATTTAGGCTTTTAGGTTCTTTCCTAACATTTCCCAAGTCTCAACTACGCTATCGGGATTAAGCGATATTGAAGTGATGCCTTTTTCCACTAACCAGTGAGCAAAGTCTGGATGATCTGAGGGGCCTTGACCACAAATACCAACATATTTATTTTGTTTGTGGCATGCTTCAATCGAGCGAGCAATCATAAACTCGACCGCTGGATCACGTTCATCAAAGTCAATGGCGAGCAGCTCCATACCAGAGTCACGATCAAGACCGAGTGTGAGCTGTGTCATGTCGTTTGAGCCAATCGAGAAGCCGTCAAAATACTCGAGGAACTGATCGGCCAAAATCGCATTTGACGGTATTTCGCACATCATGATGAGGCGCAAGCCATTCACACCCCGCTTGAGGCCAAACTTT
>CAZXSX010000172.1:0-2369 GCA_964643245.1 uncultured Polynucleobacter sp. | reverse complement strand
TCGTGCGCGAACAACAGCAGACAAATCGAATTTGACGCGCAGGGAGGCTACGAACACCATTTTCATTAGATTCCTCTAGGAATAAACGGCGTAATATGGTTTCTGGAGATGACGTTAGCAATTCCTCATTGGTGATTGTTTCGCCAAGTGTCCGAATGCGAGACCAGCCTTCTTCTGCGGCATGGGGGTCTAGATTTACATGTCCACCTGAGTTTGGCAATCGTTGAAGTAACAAGCCTCCTACGTGAGCATCATCAGAGGTGAGCCAAATTCGAGTATCTAATTGCTCCGAATTTTGCATGTAAAGAACGATTGCCTCCGCAACGTTATTCACCGGCAACATGAGCTCTCCTCTTTGCTCCTGGAGCGCCACAATGCCCTGGTAGGGCGGCGTACCAGGTTCTCTATTGGATGGATCTAATGTAATAACGAGTCTGCCACTATGGTTTGCATCTAATAATTCTCCTAGACTGGCGTAATTGGCAATTTCGGAGGCATCCACATTGAGTTTGACAGTCGCGCGCATAGAGAGGTCAGATGTGCATTCGACGACTAATAGTTGTATGGGTCCTTTGCTTTGGGCTTGAATAATGAGCGTCCCATCAAACTTCAGGCTCGCGCTTAAAAGGGTGGCGGCACCAACAAAATCCCCCAAAATGCTCCGCACCGCAGGAGGATCATTACGGCGCTCCAATACGGATTGCCATGCTGAGCCAATGGAGACGATCTCCCCGCGCACGGGGGCTCCATCACACACAAAGACAAGTAATTCATTCATGGGGCAAAGTATCCACTCTTTTTGAATTTCCCGTCGGTTTAGCCGACCTGAGATAATACCGTCTATGCATATTCGTACACGTTTCGCCCCCAGTCCCACGGGCTTTATCCATTTGGGAAATCTTCGCAGTGCCCTCTATCCCTGGGCATTCGCACGCCATAACAAAGGCGACTTTATCCTCCGAATTGAAGACACTGATTTAGAGCGTTCAACCCAAGAAGCGGTTGATGTGATTATTGAGGGTATGGCTTGGTTGGGCATGGATATCGATGAGGGCCCAATCTATCAAATGCAACGCATCGATCGCTATCGTGAAGTGATTAAGCAAATGCTTGATAGTGGATTGGCTTATCCCTGCTATATGAGCGAAGATGAATTAAATCGCTTACGTGATCAACAGATGGTCAATAAAGAAAAGCCGCGATACAACGGCTTATGGAGGCCTGAGCCTGGCAAGACATTGCCGCCAGTTCCTGAAGGTGTAAATCCCGTTATTCGATTTAAAAACCCAATCGGTGGTTCCGTTGTTTGGGATGATGCAGTGAAGGGCCGTATTGAAATCTCCAATGATGAATTAGACGACCTGATCATTGCTCGTCCTGATGGCACTCCAACATATAACTTTTGCGTAGTAGTGGATGATTTGGATATGAAAATTACCCATGTCATCCGAGGAGATGACCATGTTAATAACACCCCACGTCAAATTAATATCATGCGCGCATTAGGTGGTACGCCACCGGTCTACGCCCATTTGCCCACCATACTAAATGATTCTGGTGAAAAGATGAGCAAGCGTAATGGTGCAATGAGTGTTCGTGACTACCAAAAAGCAGGGTACTTGCCAGAGGCAATCTTGAATTATTTGGCTCGCTTGGGTTGGTCCCACGGTGATGCTGAAGTATTCACCAAAGAACAATTTGTTAACTGGTTTGATTTGGAGAGTCTGGGCCGATCGCCTGCGCAACATAATCCAGAAAAATTGCTTTGGCTAAATCATCAGTACATTCAACAGGCTGACCCTATTTTATTGGCAGAAGCCACAAAGTCATTTGCGCATGAGCTAGGCATCAATACTGAGTCCGGTCCAAATTTTGTACAAGTTGTAGGCTTGCTTAAAGATCGCGCTAATACATTAATTGAAATCGCTGAGGGTGCGAAGCTTTTTTACTTGCCTCCGCCTGAATTGACTGCAGACCAAATTGCCGCAAATATTCCAGCGTCGATTGTTCCAGCACTCAAAGATTTAATAGAAGCGATTAAGCAAGCGCCCGCAACAAAAGAGGCTTACGGTGCTGTATTTAAGCAAGTATTGTCTCAGCATCAAATTAAAATGCCCGCCTTGGCAATGCCTGTTCGTTATGCATTATTTGCAACAACCCAGACTCCTGCCATTGATTCTGTTCTTGTCGTATTGGGCAAGGAAGAGGTGCTAAATAGGCTCTCTAAGGTCGTCCAGTAGCCAATTTGCGCAGTTGCACAAAAATAGGCTAAAATATTTGATTGCTTTGATTGTCTTGTGGTTTTAATGCGAGATTTCGGGGGTATAGCTCAGCTGGGAGAGCGCTTGCATGGCATGCAAGAGGTCAGC
>CAZXSX010000171.1:0-2374 GCA_964643245.1 uncultured Polynucleobacter sp. | reverse complement strand
AATAACGGCTTTTTCTTGAGCCATAATGCCTCCTAATATTTATTAAATAAGTTGTTGATTATACCTGCCGGGGAATCTATTGTCAATCGCTTAACAAACGGATAAAAGCCACAGCCGCAATGGCTGCCGTATCCACTTTTAACACTGTTTTTCCCAAGGAAACGGGTATGCAGCCGTTGTCCTGGGCCATTTTGACCTCCTGGGGCGTGAAGTCTCCTTCCGGTCCAATGAACACATACACAGTCTGATCCGCTTTTAATGGAGCCAAAGCATTCTGAATGTGCTGTTGATCATTGACAAGGCAAGGAAAAATGGCTATAGAAGCGCGATCTCGTTGTTCCAGAACCTCTTTTAATCCCTTCATGGGAGCTATCTTGGGGATATCTCCCCGTTTGCACTGTTTAGCGGCATTGATGGCAACTTTTGAAAAACGCTGCTGTTTCAGGGATAACTTTTCATTACTAAAGATCACATCGGAACGCTGCGTGCGCAACGGAATGATCTCATCGACGCCCAATTCAGTACACTTCTCAATGATCGATTCAAACTTGGCTTTTTTAGGCACCGCACAGGCCAAAATGATCTTGATCTTTAACGCATCCGTTTGCTTGATCACTTGTATTCTTCCCTCAACAGAAGCGTCATTGACCGCCTCAACAACAACCTCTGCCTCCTTGTGCTGTCCATTAAACACTCTAAAACGGTCCCCACGCTTTAAGCGCAGCACATTCTTCATATGATGCAGTTCGTCCCTGTCCGAAACAACAATTCGTTCTTTTGTAAAATCTGCATTTTCTAGATAAAAACGATACATAGACTATTAGTGAATTTATTCACGGAATTCGAAGGAAACTGGTGGATCGGAGCGGGATCGAACCGCTGGCCTCTTCATTGCGAACGAAGCGCTCTACCAAACTGAGCTACCGACCCACATCAAGATCTGAATGTGCGATATAGTAACAAATACCCGACAAGAAGACAAGTATTTTGAAAGAGATCCTTAAGACCCTGACTGTCCGATCAATTTCGGATACCTTAATGGAACAAGCACATCGATCAAATCATCTGAATAGATCTTTGCGTACCCCCCAGGCATTTCCCAGCCTTTGTCATAGCGCCAGGCAGGACTTAAATGCCCAACGCCTTTGACTAACACAACAACGAACTTCCTGTACGCCCCCAATCTCACCAAGATTGAGTATGGTGTTTCACTCTCATCAATACCACGCACATTGCGGTTGGCATAGTAGTACACCATCTCAGAAACATTAGAAACGATCACTTGATCACCCGAAACGTTTAAAGGAAAATATTTTTTTAGTTTGATTGATAGATCTCTTATTTGATCATTATGATCATAATAAACACCTGCGGACAGCAATTGAAATAGAATGAACGCGGCTGACAACAGAATAGCTATCGTCCTCCTTAACACTTGGGTGCAGACCACAAGAACATACACGCAGCCCGCAATGAATATCCAGGCGATCTGGATCATCAAACGCTGGTCAATGTCTGGATTCTTGATGATAAGATTTTGGGACTTGTTGATAATAACGAAGATAGAATAACCAAGAACATACGCTGCCAGCATAAGAACAGCCAGGAACTTTTTAGGTTCTTTCACAACCCTGCCACGGATGCTTTGAATAAACCAAAATATAAGAACACCAGCAACGATCAATAGCAGCAAGGACATCCAGGAAACACCAAACACTGCCAAACTCAAACCGTTCCAAAATAGTTTTGTAACAATAATAAAATTTACTGCAAATTGCTGAACAGAAACAGGTGCGGTATGATAACTTACTCCCCCCAGAACGATCACATTGCGCACACAATAAGGAACAATGAGCATGCCTGCACCCAGCAAATACCAAAAACCGTTCTTGATCACCCCCTTGATCATTATCCCCCTGATGAAAACTGCTGCCAACAGGCACGTTAGCACACTGATGATCAAGGATAATCCGACATAACGCAGCAGGAACGCCGCACCCGATAATAGCCCCACATATAGAAATGATGCCGGCCTAACGGTTTCAAGGTCCTCTATCCGGTCAAGTACAAGCTTGATAACCGTCAACGTCAACGCTAAATATGGCACATCTGTCCAGGATATGACGGCACATCCGATAACAGCAAAAGTAAAGGTGCACAGAGCCGTGACAACAAGAGCAAGATTAACAGCAAAAAACTTCTTAAAAACATTAAAAAATAAGAATGGCAGTAACAAATAACAAGCTCTTGGCAAAATTAAAGCCGCGGCGTATTCATTTACCCCCATCCACTTAAAAAAAGCTATTGAGATCGGGTATCCCGGCGGGGCCAGCTGTGCTGGTATTAAATCCAACATTGGTGGATAAATAAAAAA
>CAZXSX010000170.1:2129-2435 GCA_964643245.1 uncultured Polynucleobacter sp. | reverse complement strand
GAATCAGTAGACCGGATTTCGAGCTTTTGAGCGTTACTTAATTAACGGTTGCATCACCAATTCTGTATTGACTTTCCGCGGTGTTGTTTAAATTCCTCATGCAGGAAGTCAACAAATGCTCTGGTTTTAGCGGATAAATTACTTCGTGTTGGAAAGACTGTGTAGATATCAGCATTAGGTAGTTGCCAGTCGGTGAGAATTGGTTTTAGCTTTCCGCTGGTAATGTATTGTTGGGCATCCCAAATCGAGCGCACCATTATGCCCCTACCTTCAAGTGTCCAATTTAGAACTGCTTCACCATCATTA
>CAZXSX010000170.1:0-2119 GCA_964643245.1 uncultured Polynucleobacter sp. | reverse complement strand
CATAGGTCTTATCGGCTTCACGAAGAAACAGGCACTGGTGTTTGCTTAAATCTTTGGGTTGTTCTGGCCTACCCATTTTTTTAAGATAGCTAGGCGCCGCAACTAATAGGCGCTGGTTATTCGCGAGAAGTCTTGCAGTTAGCCTTAAGTCTGGCAATTCGCCAAATTGAATAACAATATCCATACCTTTTTCTACGATGTTAATTGGCCGATCATTTAGCGTTAATTGCACTTCCACTTCCGGGTATAGGTCGGAATATTTTGCAATTGCTGGGGCAATGTAACGTCTTCCGAAATCCAATGTTGCTCCAATTTTGATAATTCCTCTAGGCGTGTTTTTGCTTCCTGATACTGAGCGTTCTAATTCTTCAAGATTAGCCGGTACGAGCGCACCTTCAATCAAGTAGGTTTCGCCTTCCGGGGTGAGGCTGATTTGGCATGTGGTTCTTTGCAGTAGGCGCACCCCAAGCCGTTTTTCAATGGCGGCCAAACGCTTGCTAATAGCAGGGGGTGTGAGGCCAAGCTCCTGGGCTATAGCAGCCATACTACCTTGCTTTACTAGCAGGGTAAAAAAAGCGATATCAGGGAAACTATCCATGATTTTATTATTAACTAAAAAGACCGAAAGATGTAATTTAAATGATATTAAGTTTATTTAAATTATGGGTAGGATACGAATACTTATAGACCGAAGGAGACATCCATGAAATGCAAAACTGCCTTAATAGCCTTATTGGGATCAATAGGTTTTAGCGCATCGGTATTGGCCCAATCATTCCCGGAGCGTCCAGTAAAATTCATTGTTCCCTATGCGCCGGGTGGTAGTGCAGATATTACTGCTCGCATGATTTCAGAAGATTGGGGTAAAGCAATTGGTCAGCCAATGATTGTGGAAAACAGAGCGGGTGCTGGTGGCAATGCAGGAGTAGATGCAGTTGCAAAATCAAAACCAGATGGTTACACGATTGGTATTCATACATTGTCTTTGGCAGTAAATCCGGCGCTATATCCTAAGATGCCATTTGACACATTAAAAGATCTTGCGCCAATCGGAATGGTGGCAAGTTCTCAGCACGTCTTAGTTATCAATCCAAAAGTGCCAGCAAAAGATTTGAAAGAGTCACTTGCATTACTTAAAAAAAATCCAGGTAAGTTGACTTACGGTTCTGCCGGCAATGACAGCACTATGCACATCGCCCCTGAATTATTTAAAGCAACATCTAATACATTTATCACCCATATCCCTTATCGTGGAGGCGGCCCTGCATTGAGTGATACCGCTGGTGGTCAAGTGGATATGAGCTTTTCAGTTGCTTCTGCTGCAGCACAGTTTGTGCAAAGCGGCATGTTAAGAGGTATTAGTGTAACGGGCACCAAACGCTCTCCTTTGATGCCCAATGTCCCAACATTAGCAGAAGCAGGCTTGCCGGCGTATAGTTTTGAGACCTGGTTCATTGTTTTTGCTCCTGCCGGAACTCCAGCGGCCGTTATTGATAAATTAAACAGCACCTTAAATGCTACTTTAGGAAATTCAGCATTAAAAGTTCGCATGACTAAGGAAGGTTTCGATCCAATTTCATCGACTCCAGCGCAAGCTCGTCAACGATTGGAAAAAGAAATTCCACTCTGGGCAAAACGTATCTGTAGTGAGCCACATTATTCCTACGCACAATGAAACTCCTAGAAAGATTGCTGATCCCGCATCTTCTTTGCAGGCGCTTAATTTAAAGAAGAATTGCGCCAAGCATCACATTCCATTGTTTGATACTAATGACGCATTACAAGGTATTGAGCATGTAGTCTCGCCAGAGCATGGCATGGTGCGTCCTGGAATGGTGATTGATAGTCATACGACTACCTATGGTGCATTGGGATTTAGTATTGGAACATCCGAAGTGGAGCATGTTTTAGCAACGCAAACCTTGGTTTATCGCTTAGCTAAGAATATGAGAATTAAGATCAACGGCAAATTGCCTGTTGGTACCACTTCAAAAGACATGATTCTGAACATCATTAGCTAAATCGGTGCTAAAGGTGCTATTGGTTATGTGGTTGAGTATTGTGGCTCTGCTCTTGAAGATCTGAGCACTGGGGCACGCTTTACCTTGTGCAATATGAC
>CAZXSX010000169.1:0-2451 GCA_964643245.1 uncultured Polynucleobacter sp. | reverse complement strand
TGCACGAGCCTCTTCTAATTGCGCGTCACTGTAATTAATCTGGCTACGATAATGCGCCTTCAATATAAAGAAACGCAGGACTTCAGGATCAAAACGTTGCAAAACATCCCGTATCAAAAAGAAATTGCCGAGCGACTTTGACATCTTTTCTTCATTTACGCGAATATGCCCGTTGTGCATCCAGTAGTTCACAAACGGCGCATCATCCTCTTTGCGCTGTTGTCCATACAAAACACCCTCACTCTGAGCAATTTCATTTTCATGATGCGGGAACTGTAAGTCTGCACCACCACCATGAATATCAAAATGCTCACCAAGCAGGTCACAGGACATTGTAGAACATTCAATATGCCAGCCAGGTCGTCCTTCGCCCCATGGAGAATTCCAACGGGTATCTGCAGGTTCTTCGGGTTTTGCGCTTTTCCATAAAACAAAATCCAGCGGATCTCGTTTACCGCCTCCAACGGCAATGCGCTCTCCAGCATTGAGCTCATCCAAGGATTTTCCAGAGAGTTGCCCGTAACGCGGCAACAGGCGCACTGCAAAATTAACATCGCCATCTTCTGCTTGATATGCTAATTGATTGTCAATCAACTTCCCAATCATGCCCTGCATTTGCTTAATGTAATCCGTAGCCCTGGGCTCTTGATCGGGATGCATCAGACCCAACTCATCGGAATCAGCATGCATTGCATCAATAAAACGATTGGTAAGGGCAGCAATGGGTTCGCCATTTTCGAGTGCGCGGTTAATAATCTTGTCGTCAATGTCAGTAATATTGCGCACATAGAGCACCTCATAACCACTCGCTCTTAGCCAACGCACCACCATATCAAAAACGATCATGACGCGAGCGTGCCCAATATGGCAAAAATCATAGACTGTCATGCCACAAACATACATCTTCACCTTGCCTGGTACGATGGGCTTAAAAACCTGTTTAGAACGGCTAAGGGTGTTATAGATTTGCAGCATAGAGCTATAAAGGTGCGGCAAGTAGCGCCAATTTGTTAGACTGAGCGCTGAGTATATCGAATGAGACCGTTTTCACCCCATCCCCTATGTTTGCGACCCTGAAAGCCCTGTTCTCCGCCCTTTTGACAGCTTTTGCCGTAGTCTCGAGCTTTTTGCTCGTCAGCGGTTGCAGTACGCCAGCCCAACAATTGGCAAACGCTGAAATAGCAGCCGTAAATAAACAAGAAGCCACCTCTCCACAATCAAAAACACAGGCGTATTTGGGGGGTTATGGCCCCATTGATCCGCCACGCCTTACGACGAATGAACCCTACGATCCATTAAATCCAGAGCTCTCCGAGACGGTTGGCGTGCCGTTCTTGTCGTTTTTGATTATTGAGCCTGATCCAGTTACTAAAAATGCTGTGCCATCAGATGTAGAAAAACTCGTTAAGGTGCGCAAGTACCAAGATGCGATTGATTTAATTAACTTAAAGCTTAAAAAGACACCTCAAAATGTTCAGTTGCGGTTCGTCAAAACACGCTTGCAAATTGAATTACGCGATTTTGATACGGCCAAGAAAACCTTGATTGAAATTACCCAGCAGTTTCCAGAATTGCCCGAACCCTACAACAACCTAGCAGCGATCGCCGCCAATCAGAATAAATGGATTGAAGCGCGCGATTATCTAGAGCTTGCCCTCAAACTACGGCCAAGCTACAGCACTGCTGCGGCGAATTTGGGTGAAGTCTATGTCAGACTGGGCGCAAAAGCCTATGAAGACGCCGCAACCAACACACAGCTGAACCAGCGCATTTATGCAAATCGCGCCAAATATCTTTTAAATTTACTCAAGCCTCAAGCCAAGAGCTCGAGCCCCAGCAACCCTTAATGCAATTCATCCACTAACTCACCAGAAGGCAAAATAAACAATGGCGAAAGTACTCTTAAAAACCAATAAGGGCGACATCACCCTCAGTCTTGATGCAGCAAAGCTCCTAAAAAGCATTGCAAACTTTTTGCAATACGTAAACAGTGGTCATTTAACGGCACAATCTTTCATCGCGTAATCGATAACTTCATGATTCAAGGTGGTGGCATGACTACTGGCATGAAACAAAAGCCTACTGGCGATCAAATTGAGAACGAAGCCAACAATGGCCTCAAGAATGAACGTGACACGATTGCAATGGCTCGCACTAGCGATCCTCATTCAGCAACAGCGCAGTTTTTTATCAACGTGAACAATAATGATTTCTTAAACCATACTGCCCCAAACGCTCAAGGCTGGGGCTATGCGGTCTTTGGCAAAGTGACCGATGGCATGGATGTGGTTGATGCCATTCGTAAGGTGAAAACCGGTAACGCAGGCTTTCATCAGGATGTGCCAACCGAAGATGTTGTCATTGAGAAGGCTTCCGTACTCGAGGAATGATTCCGCATCACGCTAGCGCACTGCTCATCTCAGATCTACATCTGACGCCGTCAATGCCTTT
>CAZXSX010000168.1:366-2459 GCA_964643245.1 uncultured Polynucleobacter sp. | reverse complement strand
ATAAAGGCTCCGTAGGTAAGGTGGCACCCAATTTACTAGAGCGCAAGTTTGAAGCGTTGTCAGCCCTACTTTCAGATTCTGGCTTTGGCAATTGCTGCAAGAAGTCTGCAGCCAATTTACCAACGCGATCAGCTTGCTCCCGATCAACTAGGTAACGCTGCATAAATTGCTCAACGGTCACATACCGCATATCGTGGTGTTGTGAGCGGCCCAGTAAGTCATACAAGACGCCGCTTCGCAATGCGGCATCCGTCACTTCCATCTCTTCGATGCCCAGTTCATCAAAAACCGCCAACATAATTGCTAAGCCACCGGGCCAGACAGAGCATCTGTCATCTTTTAAGCCTTCGAGCTCCACTTGATTAACATGCTCATACTTCAAGAGATGCTTTTTAAGAGCCTTTTAATCCTTCGCGCGTGATTAATCCACTCGCGCCGTTTACTCGCCCCATAGTGAGGCCATCGCCCTGACCATTGAAGTCATTTGCAGCAATCAAATCAGCTAGTGCTCGAGCGGTGCCTGAAGAGCCAATTGCCTGCTTCCAGCCGCTCTTAAGATATGCACCAGAAATCACCTGAATTTCGCGTCTAGCGGCCAGTTCGGCCTCTTTGAATGCATGGGCATCGATATTCCCCTTAGGGAAATATCGCATACTGTGTGAAACGCAGCCGATATAAAGGCTTTCCAATAGTTGGGGCTCATATCCTTTGCCGATAATGAATTCAGTTGAGCCGCCACCAATATCGACTACCAAACGGTTACCCTGCACTGCTGGGACTTCGTGAGCGGCGCCAATGTAGATCAGGCGTGCCTCTTCTACGCCAGCAATCACCTCAATTGGAAAGCCAAGGGCTACTTGAGCATCATCGACAAATTGCTGAGCATTTTTTGCAACTCGTAAAGTATTCGTTGCAACGGCACGTACATTGCTGGATTAAATCCTCGAATACGCTCCCCAAAGCGACGAATGGCAGTCAAGCCTCGTTGATATGCGTCATTGCCTAGAAGCTTATTATCAGTAAGTCCAGCCGCTAGACGAACCGATTCACGCAGCGTGTCTACTGGACGGAGTTGAGTTCCTGACGAGGTATTAACGGCCTGAGCAACCAGCATTCGAAAGCTGTTGGACCCTAAATCCACTGCAGCAATTAGGTCTGCAGAATCGATGGGATTGCTAGCCAATGGCGTTCCCCGCAAGAATGTAGTGTTTTGAATATGTCTATTTTATGAAAAATCCATGACATATTGATGAAATACCTGCCAGCCCTGGCGGGATGAGCTCAATGAGACATTTAAGCTGCTAAATTTTGTTCAGAACTAGTGCAGGCAGCACTTCCAAAACTACAAAGAACACAGCAATCACTGGCCTTCGGCTTAAGGATGGCACTACAAGACTTACAGCGGTAAAAAAGATAGGTTGAGCCCGGTTCGATCGAAACGGTTCGGAGGACTTGCAATCGGGGCAAGTAATGGTTGACTCAATCAATGCGGTTTCAGTATTCACAAGCAAATGGTGAATGAGTAATGTGACACCATGATGTCAACCGACTCAATCGAGGTCGCTTACGCTAATCGGTGGTACTCGGACTCCAGAATGCCTGAGTTACAAATTCTTGATCGGCAATTCTGGCAATCAGCCTATCCATTGCATCTCCATCGACTGCAGAGGCAGTTAAAACCGCCTGAATTTCTACTTCATCAGCACCAAACTGATGCACCTCAATATCCTGCGTCCTCTAAGGTCTTAATAAATTGCTTTAAAGCCTGCTTTTGTGCATGCTTAGGCGTAATGATACAAACCGAATTGGTCACTTCTACAGCTTCTGTATCCAGTGGTTGACGATTAATAAATGTCACTACTGGGCGTAAAAGGGTATTAGCAGACAATACAAATATGGTTGCCATTGCAGCCTCAAGAATTAAATCCGCTCCTGCACAGGCGCCTACAGCTCCAGAAGCCCACAACGTGGCAGCCGTATTGATGCCATGAACATTTCCCTCTTCGCGCATGATTACACCTGCGCCTAAAAATCCGATGCCGGAAACTACATAAGCCATGACGTGCACAGCACCTGTGTGCCCAGTGAGTCGG
>CAZXSX010000168.1:0-356 GCA_964643245.1 uncultured Polynucleobacter sp. | reverse complement strand
ACTAATGCGTAGACCTGCCGTTCGTTGGCGGTATTGACGCTCTAGACCAATCAGACCGCCCAAAAAAAATGCTGCGGCTAGGCTAATCGTAGTATCGGCTAGCGATACGTAGTTTATGTTGTTAATTGCTTCCATATTTCTTTATTTAGACCCTAATCCCAAGGACTCTACTATTACCTTAAATACTTCGGTGTTATCCATGAATCCCTTGAATTTTTCTGAGCCTGGTCCTTGAGCATTCAGAACTGCATTATCTGCTGTGTGGACCCCTACTTCCTGATGGGATGGCAAATTACCACCAACATGGATAGCATCTTCTTGTAATTGAACATATTTGGGATTAGCAACAAACTTTC
>CAZXSX010000167.1:0-2460 GCA_964643245.1 uncultured Polynucleobacter sp. | reverse complement strand
CCTGGACGTACTCTGCGCCGCCATTACAGCTGATGTCAAAAGGAATCTTTGGAGAATTAGCAATTGCGATTGCGTGGTCACTGATCGTAATTGGTTATTCAACGCTGGGTACCCATCAAATCAATGGTGGATCAATCCTAGTAGGCATTTCATACGGCTTGATGGTGTCCAACATCCTGCTGATAAATCAAATTCCAGATAAGGAAGCAGACTTTAAAGTCAAAAAGTACACCATAGCAACCCAATATTCCATCCAAGCATTAAATTACTGGTACACCAGTATCTATTTGACAGCATATATCTGCCAATTAATAGCTATTTACGTTGATGCAATTCCTGATAGTACCTTGCTAACACTACTATTAATGCCTCTATTCATTTCATGCACCAAGACATTAAACGACGCTGCACTATCTACCGAAAAATTAGAGGCTTTAATTGTCCGCAATTTAGTGAGCGTCCATGCATTCACAATCCTAATTGTGTTTGTGCCTGTTCGAACGCACTTAGCGCATCAGCGGCATACATGAGCGAAGGTCCTCCGCCTATATAAACTGCCATACCCAAGCACTCAATCACCTCCTGTTTGGTTGCCTTTAGCTTAACCAATGCTTACGTATGAAATTCCTAGACATCCATCGCATCTCGCTGCGACACCGAGGGCCAAAGCAATCAATTCCTTTGTTTTTTATCCAAGACGCTATCTTTTGTAGCCGCTGCGGCCAAATCCCCAAATCCTTTCATCAGATCTGGGGCTTCGGCACGCAGCTGCGCCAATGAAGCAGAAATATCCTTGGTAATTTGCTTATATTCCTTAGGCATTTTCTTTCTCCAACCTCAATTACTTATTGCAACTATCGTTGCCTTGGCATGATGAGCCAGTACCGCAAGTATTAATCCCCAAAATTGGATATGCTGGGCAAAATCTAAATAGGCCCGTCGCCAAAGGAACAATACCAATCCATCCCCATGCACCAACAGTACCCGTCGCAGCTAAGCCGATTAAAACAAGGCCAACCACCATACGTAACATGCGATCAACACCACCAACATTGCATTTCATAATAAAACTCCCTTTTCGTTAATGACTACAGTAATTTCGGTACAACACACTCATTACTTCTAAAACCACCCTGTTGGAGAGAGAGTAATAAATCTACTTACCCTCTCTACGAGTCTCTACCAATTCCTCATTTCTTAGGACAGTGAGTTGTTGAGATAAGGTTGGCTGATGAATGTCAAAACACTCTTCTAGCTCGCCTACGCACATTTCCCGTTGACTGATTTGGCATAACAACATCATGCGATCACGATTAGACAAAACTTTCATGAGTCGACATGCATCATCCGCAGATGACTGCATTTTTTTCAGATTAATGCTGTCTTTAACTGCTGGCATAAAAATTCCTTAGTTCAGTGGAACACCCACCAACGGACGACCTTCTAGGGTCCATAGGTAAAGGGAACCGTCATATAACTTGGTGGATTTATTGCCAACCAACTCTGACATTACAAACCAACCGCCAGCTGCCAAATGACCAGTATTGCAGTAAGCAATCGTTGGATTCTAAATATTTAAACCATTTGCTGCCATCAAAGCATCGTAGGTCTTCTTAGGCCAGAAATAAATGCACCATTAACCGGCTTTGCCAATAACTCTGGAGCCAACTCTTTTGAGCTGGCAATGTGACCAAAAGTCATAACATCGGGACGTTTTGCAAGACCGGGGTACTAAGCTGGCTGACGCGCATCCAATAATTGAGGTTTTCCACTTTTAGAAGCGGCTGCCACATCATCCGAACTAGCAATGAATTGCTTACATACACCTTAAAAGACCAATACGTTCTAAGTGCTTCGTCAATATCGGACATGTCTTGACCAATTGGCACCAAAACAATAGGCTTATCAGAATTAATGCCCAGAGACTGAATGAGCTTTTCGAAATCCGCTTTTTCAGGAATTAGAAATTTAATCTTTTTGCCATCAACCAAACGCTCCGCCCGAACTTTTTTAAAATCCAATAGGCTAGAGTTAGTGATATGGTCACCAACTTCGACTAAAAACTTTTTACCGGTTTTCTTGTCGGTGTCGAACTCTGGATTTCTTAGGTAACTTGCCAAATCCGTTCTTACTTCAATTACTTGGACCTCAGAAAGATTGTTTGCCAGCCAATCTGCACTCACAACTGGACCAGGCAATGTAATCGCCTGAATCATACCTGTAAAGATGGTGATAGCAATCACAAATAACCAATAGATCTTCTTCATGTTTACCCCTTTATGAATTTACAACCAACATATGGCACCAGTTAGTAAATGGATCGGTGCCTTGATACAGTTATTTCAATTGAAATTGAAAATTTAGCGGTAAAGCGGGATCAAAGGGTTGAGCAATTGGTTTTGGAGTAGGGCAGTCTTGAGATTGCACTCAATTCTAGGCGGCACACGTATTAACAGAATG
>CAZXSX010000166.1:0-2553 GCA_964643245.1 uncultured Polynucleobacter sp. | reverse complement strand
CTTTGTACTATGCAGAAACGATGGACTATTCACATATCAACTTGCGGTCGTTGTAGATGATGCTAAACAAGGCATTACTCATATCGTACGTGGAGCTGACTTACTAAGCAACACCGCCAGACAAATTCATCTTCAACAGATGTTGGGTTACCCAACTCCACAATATAAACACCTGCCCATAGTTTTAGATGAGCATAGTGAGAAATTAAGTAAACAAACCTTTGCCACTCAAATCAATACTCAAAATGAAAAGTATTCTTTAATGGGGTTACGCAAAGCAGCGAATCACTTGGGATTGATTGGCCTTCCAGATGGGGTTAAAACGACGATTGCCGAGTGGCTCTTAGCAGCCACACAAGCATGGCATCACTAAACCACTAATAGGGGCTAGTTATTTCTTTTTAAAACCGCCAAGCAATGCTCCGACCGCTGGTTTGGCTGGAGTGATATCTGCCTTCTTCATTTCAGGTGAGCCATTCCCTATCGTTTGATCAGGATTGACTGACTTTGGTGCGCTTCCAGGTTCGTAAGGTTTATAGAAAAATGGGTCCGTTGGCTGACCAGGCGTTGTTTTGACATCAGGCAAGGGCACGACTTCAAGCTTGCGCTTCATCAATTTTTCAATGTCATCAAGCAAGCGTTTTTCGCTATCATCCACCAATGCAATTGCATCACCTTTACTACCAGCACGCCCAGTTCGACCAATGCGGTGAATAAAATCTTCTGCATTAAATGGCAGCTCATGATTAATAACGCATGGCATATCCGGAATATCTAAACCGCGTGCTGCCACATCGGTCGCAACCAATGCTTCAATTACGCCAGACTTAAATGCTTCGAGCGTCAAGGTGCGCTCACCCTGACTTTTATCCCCATGAATTGCGCCTGCCTGGATGCCATCACGCTCTAATGCGCGTGCCAGTCTCGCACAACCTAAGCGGCTATTTGTAAAGATGATGCACTGACGCGATAAGCCCTGACGTGTACGGTTTTCAAGTACTTTAACGATTGCACGCTGTTTATCAGCCGATGACACCAAATGCACTACTTGCTTAACAGTGTCTGCTGCGGCATTTTGACGCGCAACCTCTACAGTAACCGGTGAGCGCAAATAACTTTGCGCTAATTTCCTAATCTCTGGTGAGAATGTGGCCGAGAACAGCAATGTTTGTCTTTGCGCAGGAATCAAATTAATGATGCGTTGCAAATCCGGTAAGAAACCCATATCAAGCATGCGATCGGCTTCGTCCAATACCAGAATTTCCACTTGAGATAAGTTGGCCACCTTGGAGCCAATGTGGTCAAGCAAACGACCTGGTGTCGCAATCAGGATTTCCACACCATTGCGCAAAACCGTAACCTGCTCTTTCATATCAACGCCACCATAGACGACAGCAGAACGAAGATCAGTATGCTTTGAACAATTTGCGGCATTCTCCGCAACCTGAACCGCCAACTCTCGAGTTGGTGTTAGCACCAAAGCCCGGATGGGATGACGTGCAGGCGATGCGCTATTACTGGCATGACGCAAGATTTTTTGGATAATAGGCAATGCAAAGGCTGCCGTTTTACCGGTACCAGTTTGTGCCGCACCCATTAAATCATTTCCCGCCAATACATGCGGAATCGATTTCGCCTGAATGGGAGTAGGAGTGTTGTAACCCTGCTCAGCAACCGCTTTTTGAATCAGCGGATCTAAACCAAAATCGGCAAAGGTAATGGTATCTGGAGAGGTAGCGCTAGGGACAGCATTGCTAGCCCCTGTTGATGAATTAAATTCAGTAGCAGTATTTGTCAAGGGAACTTACAGAATGGCCGCGATGCCAGCCTTAGCGATCTCTGCATCCTCGGTCGATTTAACGCCGGAAACGCCGACTGCGCCGATGGTAAACCCATTTACCTCGATATTGACACCACCCTCTAACATGCCCGAAATGTGTGGAGCAGATAAGAAAGAAGTACGGCCGTTATTGATAATTTCTTCATAAACGCGGCTCTCACGTTTACCCATGGCAGCAGTCAGCGCTTTTTCTTGTGCAATGTAAGCAGATACCGGAGCACAACCATCACGACGAATTAAACCCAAAACATGCCCACCGTCATCGCAAACTGCGATGGTTACCGCCCAATTATTGGCCGCAGCATGCTTGTTTGCGGCATCCAAAATCTTTTGAACATCTGCTTGAATTAGATAGGGTTTAGTTGCCAACATGTTGAATCCTTTTAAATACTTTGTCTCGAATATGTTTTATGTGCCGGAAATGCCATCAATTCCAGCTTCTAAATTATAAAGGGTGTGGCTTAGCCCCTACGTCAGGCCAACCACACCCCTGTCTCCTCCAAAATGCTGAATTCAGGCTGAATTTAGACTTTTTGCAGAAACTCTTGGGCAGCAAGCACCCCGCTCGCTTTCGGCCTGAAGCCCATATCACCCAAACTCATCTCCACGCCACTTAATGCAGCAAGCAAACTGAGTTCATTGCAGTCACCCAAATGACTAATGCGGAATGCTTTACCTTTAATTTTGCCGAGTCCTGTACCCAATGAGAGGTT
>CAZXSX010000165.1:0-2578 GCA_964643245.1 uncultured Polynucleobacter sp. | reverse complement strand
GGCCTCCGTTAACTCCTTTGCCAGGTCCAGCACCTTTCGAGCCTGAGAGCAGTCAGCCACGATCTTTGCGTGCGACATCAGCCCCGGCTGGAATTGTTCAAACGCCACCAGCGCTGTGATTCCTCCAACCTGCTGAAGCGAGCCCCGAGCCTCAAGCGCCGCGCAAAGGGTTACAATATCCAAAAACTCCCCTGACTTGTGCAACTCAGTCATCTGCTCGAAGATGAGTTGATGAACTCGCCAGTAGAAGTCATCAGATGCAACGATCTCCAGAACCGCATCCATGCGCGACGGCTCACCCAGGACGCCACCCAGCACCGCTTTTTCGGCGTCGATGTTGTGTCGGTAGAGACTATGCTCTTTGTCCTTAGCCATTCTGCACCGCCTTCCCGATGCGCCATTTGGGGCGCCGTCGGTCAGTGCCCGTCAGGTGCAAGATGTTCCCGCCGATGATAGCCAGTAGCCGACTTGCAAGCGCATCGTCGCAACAGGCTTTCGCAAGGCTGGCCGCGTCGTGCTGGCTGGTCAGCAATGTCTTGAGCGGGTGCCCGAAGACCGGAAGACGGCAATCGAACAGGTCTAGGTAGACCTCCATCATGTACCTGCCGCCCCGGTCGATCTGGTGCCG
Organism: uncultured Polynucleobacter sp.; assembly: GCA_964643245.1. Classification (GTDB taxonomy): domain Bacteria; phylum Pseudomonadota; class Gammaproteobacteria; order Burkholderiales; family Burkholderiaceae; genus Polynucleobacter. The sequence goes on along the minus strand of CAZXSX010000165.1, from coordinate 1,950 downwards.
CCCGATGTCATCAAGAACCAACACTTCCACACTGCGAGATTCCATCGCAAGATCCCGATCCGAGTCCCGCCGCCCCCTGAAGGAGTCCAGCAAATCGCGTTCGGTGACCCAAAGGACTTCCTGCCCGCGACGGACGCATTCCACGCCCGCGCAAAGGGCCATCAGGCTTTTCCCGAGGCCCTGAGTGCCTGTGATCAAGCACCCTGCGTTCTCGGCCTCCACCCACCCTTGCAGAGCTTCCAAAGCGTCACGGTTCCCAGCATCCACCTCAAGCCGGTGTTGCTTCCATGTCGCGAGATCCAGCCCCAGTCCCCAGACCTCTTCGGGGATCCTTGAGTCCCGAAGCAGCCGTCGAGATTCCCGATCACGCATGATTGACTCGGTTTGCTCCTGCTGCCGTGCCTCGCATACGCAACATGGGGACGGCTGCTGCACCACCTCTTTGCCCCCTCCCGACCACGCCGGCTTGATTCTGGTGCGTTCGATCATCTCCAGCGGCGAACCGCATTGGCTACACGTTGCCATCATCATCTCCCTCCTAATTCGCGATCCCAGTCAATTCCCTCCTGCTTCCCGCCGTAGATGTTGCGGGTGGCAGGCTTGCCAACTCCATTTGGCGGTTGAAGCCGCTCGATGTGTCCGTCGATCGTCTTGCTCTCCCGGTAGAGGCTTACCACATCAATGTAGCGCCTCCCCCTGCCATTTTCGCCCCTATCGTTCTCGCCCATATGAAAGGGGCTCAACCGTGCCCCCGCTGGAACTTTGCAGAGGTCTTCCACCGAATAGCCAAGTCGTAGCGCCTCCCCGATCTTGTTGGCCCCATCGTCGTCGAGCACCCGCCGCTCTGGGAAGGCAGATCGGTAGGCATCCCACACTCGAACGATCTCCAAGATGAATGGCTTGTGGCCAACATGCAACTTGGACCAGATCGCTGCCCACATTCCGGCGTCAGGTCTGCTGGTGAGCGATGCGAGTACACCTGGAAGAGCATGGCTTGCCTCGGTGGAAACTCCTTTGCGCTTTGACGAAGTAGGAGGGCTAGGACTAGACGGTGGAACAATCGCCAACTGAGTTGGTTGGGCAGCCGCAGTAGCGGATCCCCCTTGGGGGGTAGGGGGGTCTTGTTGGTGTTTTTGTACTCTCTCATTTACCTGTTTTGTGTCTTCTGTAGGAGTGTAAGATCCTAACGCGCGCGCGAGGGATTTTTCTGGTTCGCCGTTGGTTCGTTTCTGGTCCGCTTCTGGTTCACTTTTGACCGGTTTTGGTTCGCTCAAAACCCCGGAACCAGCGCCACCACTGATCGCCCTGGTCCGCTCTTGGTCCGCTTCTGGTTCGGTGCTGGTCCGCTCTTGGTCCGATTCTGGTCCATTTTTGGTCCATTTCTGGTCCACGCGTTTTTCGACCCGCTCAGCGTATGTCAAGGTCAACCGATGCACTTTAGACTTGCTCCATCCCCAGCGCTCAGCTAGCCGCCGCTCAGTCCAAAAGGCCATCTGTCCTGATGTGCAGATAAACCCGTACTCAAGCATGGCCATCATTTCAGAGGCGGGCTCTGTGTAGGCACCGGTTGTGGCAAGGTGGGCCTGCACAACATCGGCAGGCATTGGGAACCATCGGATCATGTTACCCTCATGCAGAAAGGCACACTGCGGCCTTTGCCCTACGGGCATTGTGATGAGTCGGTCGCATGAGGGTCTTGACGAAGCGTCAGGCTTGTGGCAAGGTTATCTCCTGCATCTCATGTCTTCAAAGCGGGGCTTCATCTTGGCCGGTGAGCCCCGTTTTGTTTTTGTAGCATAGCCCGTCATGGCGCCATACGTCAAGCCTTCCGGAGAGCCTTGGGGCAACTATCGAGCCCCTTAAGCCACTTCAAAAAGCCGTAGTTGACGGGCCGTCCCCTCTTGGACTTCGTTTGGTGCAAAATCCCCCAGCCGTCACATGTCCGACAAT
>CAZXSX010000164.1:321-2581 GCA_964643245.1 uncultured Polynucleobacter sp. | reverse complement strand
AAAAACTGGATCTGAGAGAAACAAACAAGCACTCAATTTATTTCTAGCGCCATTAACAATAGCTCCGTTTAATGCTGCCTGTGTTTGGACATATGCCACTTTACGTGCGCAAATGGAAAGATTGGGTCAACCCATTGGTTTACTCGATACCATGATTGCGGCGCAAGCCTTAGTACTAGATTTACTATTGGTAACCAATAATCAAAAGGAGTTTGCGCGAGTGCCGGGTTTGAAGTCGGAAAATTGGGTTTAAAGACTAATGCTTTATCTTTAAACCCAACCTAATCTTGATAGTTGTCGCCAGACAAAAGGTTTTTAGAGCCAAGCGGGGTCGACCCAGTTTCAAACTAGCCCTATAAGTGTTTCCCCATAGAGCCAGCAACGCTAGGAATAGCCTTCAGTGGAGGCAAGCGTGAGTTTCAATGGTAATTTGCACTGAGACGAAAATTTTTTAACATTCAATAAAATTGGTTTTGCACTGAAAAAGATTGCTAAATTGTTACGCTTAGATAAATTGACCGCCCTGACCTTTGGCAACCTTATGCTTGGGCGCACACTCAAACGGACGTGATGTTAGGTAATCTTACCTCAACTAATTGCGCCACTCAGCACAATGATTCTTTGGAGTCGATGGCAAGTCTGACGGCCAATATGGTATCTGCCAGCTTTCCACTACATCGCCATAGAGAAATGGTGCCTTTACCGTAATGATCAAAATCTAGATAAGCAAGAATGCCCTAATCTAATTAGCATTACTAGAGATGGTGTGGTTAACAAAAACGATAGACTATTCCTAATAGAGGATCGTTGCATACTACTGCCAAAAAGGCCGCTTGTTACTGGATCTGACGGCGGGCTCTTACTTGGCCGAAGTAGCCGCTCGGGTTAATCGGTTGAATGCATACCTTCGGTCATATGTAGACATTTATAAATATAATTTCGTGCGGCGATTATTAATGGTGATAACCTTCACGCAGGTAGTCTTGACTGCGGGTGAAAGGTTTCCACATTCTCTCGCTGGCCAGATGTGCTTGACTATTGAGGCAGCGCATTCTTTCATTCCATCAATCAGATTGAATAAAATCGTCAAGCTTGCCGATGCAGGACCGCCATTTGCGCCTAGAGTCACAACCAGCTTTGCTAGGGCACCATGAGTTTATATTTCAAGCGAGCACTGTACTGAATTTGTCAAATTGACTGCGTGTAAGATTTGAACAAATTGGATACTAAGGTGATACGTTAATTGCACCTACTCCCATCGCTTTATCGCCTATGTTGACTTAGGTCGTTGATAGTCATCATGGTTTTTAATGTTTGTATTTTGGAGCGTATATGCCGCGTTGGCAGACTGAGTTTGAGCAGTACCCATTCCAAAGATAATTGGCTATCTCTCATCTAAGAGACCGCTAAATTGACTGTGGATGACAAGTCAATTCTAACTGACGTGCAAGAGCTGGCTCGATTTAAACGGGTAATCGAATACTTGAGAAAGGCAATTGCGAGTGTTGATGTTGACTTGGTTCCAAAGAGCGTATGGGATAGCTTTAGTGGACAATGCACTCCATGCCTTCAAGAAGTGACGACTACCAGTCGAAGAGAAATATTGCGCATCTGCAAAGTGCAAATCTACACCTTGATAACCTGCTTACTTATGTGAAACCCTACTTCATCCTTCCGGAATCAGTCATCGAGGTTATTGGCGCATCAGCTACTACTTATAGGGCCCAGTTAGAGCAATATGTTTCCTCATTTCAAGACAAGACATTGGTGTACAAATTATGGAGTCTGAAAAACTAATCGCTGCGATGCAAAAAATCAAGGATAAAGTTGATGCTTTGGCCATTTATTTGATCGATGGGAGTGCCGAAAAGGTTTCAATCAAAACGGCAATTGAAACCACAAAATCGACCATTGACAAGCAAGCAAATGACATCGCTGCTACCTATAAAACAATGTTGATTGATGCCCCTGATGCGGAGTCTACCAAAACAAAGGTTGAAGGCGCAAAAAATATTATTCTTTCCACTGACCAACAGATTAAAGATCTTCTAGAAAAGACGAAAGATAACGTTAATAATCTGAATATTTTTTCAAGCAAAGCATCTTCTCCCGATTTAATCCGCAATTTCGTAGCCAGCACCAAAGGATTCAAAACTTTGGTAATCAACTCGGGCGCACGATAAAAATCTTTTTCCGTTGTAATAATTTCATCAACCGACGAAGATTCGCTGACTGACTTAATTTCCGCGAGTTCTTTTTC
>CAZXSX010000164.1:0-311 GCA_964643245.1 uncultured Polynucleobacter sp. | reverse complement strand
GCAGGAAAGATAAATGGAGGTCTAGAATTAGAACTACTTAATCGCACTAAACAAATCGATTCTCTTGAAAGGGAGCAAACTAGCAAACATCAAGCTCTCTTTGAGAAGATTGAAGGCCTGCTTCCAGGTGCTACGAGCGTAGGTTTGGCTATAGCTTATGAAGCTTGAAGAAAAAGTTTTGCTATTCCGATTCAGAACAACACATGTCTATGCTATGCAGCCATAACACTGATGCTAGTTGTAGCATATCAATTGAAAGCTTCAGCTTATGGCCATTTATCAGCACATTTATTGACCATAAGACAGTAGAA
>CAZXSX010000163.1:0-2613 GCA_964643245.1 uncultured Polynucleobacter sp. | reverse complement strand
CCCTTGAACGAATTGTGCAACAAACCTGCGCTCAAGTTCTCTCCTTCGCTTACAGGGAGTAGTACATATCAAATTCAACTGGATGAGTTGTCATACGAAAACGTGTGACATCTTCATTCTTCAACGCGATATATGCGTCGAGCATTGAATTTATAAATACACCGCCACGAGTCAAGAACTCACGATCTTTGTCCAAGGCTTCCAATGCTTGATCCAAGCTATGGCAAACGGTTGGGATCTTTGCATCTTCTTCTGGTGGCAAGTCGTACAAGTTCTTATCCGCAGCTTCGCCTGGGTGAATCTTGTTCTGAACACCATCCAAACCAGCCATCAACAAGGCGGAGAATGCCAAGTATGGGTTAGCCAATAGATCTGGGAAGCGCGTTTCGATACAACGACCCTTAGGATTGGAAACGTGTGGAATACGGATGGAAGCAGAACGGTTACGTGCGGAGTAAGCTAACTTCACGGGCGCCTCAAAACCTGGAACCAAACGCTTGTATGAGTTTGTACCTGGGTTCGTAATGGCATTCAATGCACGTGCGTGCTTGATGATGCCGCCGATATAGTAGAGCGCGAACTCTGACAAACCTGCGTAACCATTACCCGCAAACAAGTTCTCGCCGTTTTTCCAAACCGATTGGTGAACATGCATACCAGAACCGTTATCGCCAACAACTGGCTTAGGCATAAAGGTTGCAGTCTTGCCGTAAGCATGCGCAACGTTTTGAATCACATATTTTTGCCAAATCGTCCAGTCCGCACGCTGAACCAAGGTGCTGAACTTCGTACCCAATTCGTTTTGGCCTTGACCAACAACTTCATGGTGATGCACTTCAACTGGAATGCCCAAAGATTCAAGAATCAAACACATTTCAGAACGCATATCTTGGAATGTATCGACTGGAGCAACAGGGAAATAGCCGCCCTTCTTACCAGGACGGTGGCCAGTGTTGCCGCCTTCGATTTCCGCACCAGAAGACCATGGAGCTTCTTCAGAATCAATCTTCACGAAGCAACCTTGCATGTCGGCACCCCAGCGAACACCGTCAAACACAAAGAACTCTGGCTCAGGACCAAAGTAAGCTGCATCGCCCAAACCGGAGCTCTTCAAATAGGCTTCAGCACGTTTAGCAATCGAACGTGGATCACGGTCGTAACCTTTGCCGTCAGATGGCTCGATCACATCACAGGTAAGAACCAAGATTGGTTCTTCATAGAATGGTCAATATACGCCGCAGTTGGATCTGGCATCAACAACATGTCAGAAGCTTCAATACCCTTCCAACCAGCGATTGAAGAACTGTCAAATGCATGACCGCTCTCAAATTTGTCTTCGTCAAAAGCAGAAATAGGTACTGTTGTGTGTTGCTCTTTACCCTTTGTATCGACGAAGCGGAAATCAACGAAAGTACATTCTTTATCTTTAACTAACTTCATCACATCAGCGACGGTCTTCGTCATGCAACTCTCCTCTATAAACAAAACTCGGAATTCAAACGTAAGGCATACACCCTTGTTTATTCCAGGCATTCAACATGCCGATTGGATGTATGTGATTTATTGAAGCAAACACAATAGGGAACACTCATTATTGCACTAATTAAGTGCCGAACACGCCTGTTTTAACCCTTAGAACTGGGGTTTTGCACCGTTTTAGTGCTCAAACCAATTAGGCAATATCGTGGATCTCATAACCCAGTTCTTGAGTGCCTTGTTCTTAAGGCAATCCAGGCATTTTCGAGCAAATTGGCATTACCCTTAATTCCCAATTCAATATGGCGCTGGGCATATACCCCGCCATTGCTAGTATCCCCAACTGAAGGGAGACTAAAAACCTTCACCCCGGGGAAATTTGCCTCAATGCGTCCATCAAAGGGGTCAGCGTTGATTCAATTCCTTTAGGCACGATAAAACTCTGTTCTGCCCAATTTTCTCGATGAAAGAGGTTTTGATAATGTAATGCGTATCTAGGCACCATGCCATCATTGGAGCAGCCATCACTGGAAAGCCTGGTACAAAGTGATGCTCTCGAATCCTAAATCCTGGAATTTGGTTATAAGGATTCGGAATAATTTCGCTGCCAAGCGGAAATTCACCCATTTTGAAGCGCTGTTGATTCTCCGGAGTATTCAGATCCGACTTAATGGGATCGCCTTCTGCCATCGACTGAATGCGTCCAGCTATCAACTCACGGGCAGTCGGATGCAATTCGGTTTTGGTGCCCAATGCGAGTGCAGCACACTGACGAGTGTGATCATCCGGTGTTGCCCCAATACCGCCAGCACTGAACACCACGTCACCACTCGCAAAGCTATCTTTTAATGCTACCGTAATTTGTTCAGGATCATCTGCCACATATTTAGCCCAGGAAAGCTTAACCCGCGCTCGTTTAGCAACTCGATGAGCTTACTCATATGCTTATCGTGACGGCGACCTGACAGAATCTCATCGCCAACCACAATCAAACCAAATCGTCTAGATAAATCGATATCAGATTTAGGCATATCAACTTCTACTTTTTGAATGCATCATTCATTGCATTAACCATTATTAGGCAGTTCAGAATCAACAATACGCGCTTGAACCGTTAAGGATTTCTCTAGCTCTTCT
>CAZXSX010000162.1:0-2636 GCA_964643245.1 uncultured Polynucleobacter sp. | reverse complement strand
ATGCCTTATCACCAGCACCACGGAAAATAGCCACCCGAACTGAATCGTTACGGGTTAGCGAATCACAAATGGTTTTGAGTTCTTCATACATTGGCCAAGTCATGGCGTTGCGCGCTGCAGGATTATTAAAGGTGATCCTGGCAATGACGTCATCGATAGTCAGATCGAGGCAGGGTGGGATGGAACTAACAGTCATGTTGGCATTCTAAACAAAGCCATTAGTGAGGTTATGTATTTCCGAAATCAGTGATTTCATGGAACCGAAACCATCCTGCGCTAGAATTTAGATATGTATATGTTTCTGCCTTTTCTGACAGAGTTTATCGGACTTGTTTTGGTCTGGTTTGAAAAGCGTCTGGCAGGTTTATGCTTGCTTGCAATCACAGCAATCATCCTGATGGTGTGGTTCCGCTTTCATGCAACGTCTCATCTAAATATCAGTCTGTAACGCACGTGAGCAGACTAATCGTTCCCCTCCTTAGCAGCCCTCGGTAATCAACTGGCCTTATTGGCTGTGGTTGGCATCTTGGGGTACGCGTTTGTTGATCAACTGTATTTTGGTTGAGTTGCCTTGCCCACTTTGCCTAATGCAACGGGTTGGCTTTGCCATTATTGGTTTTGCACTAGTACTCAACATTCACTGCGGTGCGCATTCGGCACATTACGGTTGGGGGTATTTTAGGTGGTCTAGTGGGTATGATGGTTTCTTTGCGCCAAGTCTTGATACATATATTGCTGGGCGATAAGGGATTTGGGATAGCCTTCTTGGAATTGCATTTCTATACATGGGCTTTCGTTGGTTACTTAGGTTTGCTTGCGGGCTTTGCTATTTTGCTGATGTTGCCGAATCGAGAAGTGCGTTCACGATCATGGTTTGCCAATACCATCGTGATCCTATTCATATTGATTGTGTTTGGCAATTTAGTGCCCACATTATTAGAGTGTGGCATTGGCGTATGCGCTGATGATCCAGCCAAATACGATGGCTGGTTATGGTTAAGATCCCGTTTGGGCTTTTGATTTGTGTTTCGAATTTTGGTTTAGTGGGTTAGCTCATCTGACTGGGCTTTGATGATGCAATTTTTCAAGACGGCGAGAAGCCTATTTCCGTTATTGGTTTTGACGGTAGTCACCTCGGTGGCTCAATCGCAAACGGCTTCCAATAACAATGCATCGAACGCAGCTTGGCCCAAGCAAGCAATTCGAATTATTGTTACTTTTACTCCTGGCGGGGCGCCCGATATCTTGGCTCGTATATTGGCGGAGAGTTGGCAGCAATCCCTTGGTGTTCCTGTGTCGGTGGAGAACAAACCGGGTTATGGTGGCAATATTGGCGCTGAAGTCGTGGCTAAGAGTGATCCCGATGGGTATACGCTACTCATTGGCACGGTTGGTATTCATGCGATTAACGGTGCTCTCTATGAAAAGATGTCATTTGATCCAGTAAAGGATTTCACGCCCATTAGTTTTTTGGCAAGCACTCCGAATGTGCTGATTGTTAACAAACAATTGGGCATCACAAATGTGCGTGAGCTGATTGAGCTAGCCAAAGCTAAACCGAATCAGTTGACCTTTGGTTCTTCCGGTGTTGGTACCTCACTGCATATGTCCGGTGAATTATTTAAAGAGATGGCAGGAATACAAATTCGGCACATTCCATATAAGGGGTAGGGCGCAATCATTACCCGACTTGGTGAGCGGTCGTATATCGATGCTCTTTGATAATTTATCTTCGTCGCTACCACTGATTAAAGCAGGCGAAGTTCAGGCGTTCGGAGTGACCACACCCAAACGCTCACCCGCTGCCCCAGAAATACTGACCTTGGCTGAACAGGGTCTGCCCGGATTTGAGGCGGTTTCTTGGTTTTCGTTGATGGCCCCAGCCAACTTACCGCCTGCGATTCAAAAACGCTTAAATTAGTTGACCCGCAATACCTTAGCTAATCCAGATGTCAAAAACCGTCTTTTAGCAGGGGGTCTAGAGCCCGCTCCGGGCAGTGCTAAGGATCTCGCTAAATTAATTCATCAAGAATCTGCTAAATGGACTCGAGTTGTGCAGCAATTGGGAGCAAAATCGGATCAGTAACTCCGCAATGAAGTGTGGACAGCAGTCTCAGAAATAAAATGATTTTTATGTCAGCCTAGTGATTATTGATGCGTTATTGATAGTAAGGTTTTCGTTGCAATATCCGTAAAGCAGTTAAAAAAGAGTAAAAATATCTCGAATCAAAAGACCGCGCGTGCTAATTAGAGGGGGTCAAACATGAAATAAATCAATCAATTCAGTATCTTAGGAATGATTCTTGCAGCGTTACTCACCTATGCCCCTCTGGCTGCGCAGGCGGGCAATGTAGGCTGGAATGTTTCGGTTGGTGGTGGTTATGGCGGTTGGCGGCCAGCAGCCGGTCCCTACGTTGGACCAGGTTGGGGCCTGGTTGGCGGGGAGGTTGGGCATATAACGGCTTTTACGGTCCGTATCCTGGTTACTTGCGCCACCCGTGGTTTACGCTCCGCCACCGGTAGTTACTTATGCTCAACCGGCCACAACTCATGGTGTTAGCGGCGCAACCCCAGCCAGCGGTTTGGTATTACTGTGAAGCGAATGGCAAGTATTTTCCGTATGCACAAGAGTGTTC
>CAZXSX010000161.1:806-2640 GCA_964643245.1 uncultured Polynucleobacter sp. | reverse complement strand
ATCAGCAAGTGCTTTGCGCACCGTATCTTGAATAATGCGTTGCATTGGGCGAGCTCCATTAGTGGGTCAAAGCCATGCTTGGCTAAATGAGCACGCAATGCAGGGCTGAATGTGGCATCCACCTTCTTCTCATGCAACTGCTCTTCCAACTGCATCAAGAACTTATCGACCACACGCATGATGATGGTTTCGTCAAGGGCCTTGAATGAAACAATCGCATCCAAGCGGTTGCGGAGTTCTGGCGTAAAGAATTTCTTGATGTCAGCCATCTCATCACCTGACTTGCGAGCATTGGTAAAGCCAATCGTAGACTTTTGCATTGCCTCAGCGCCGGCATTGGTAGTCATGATGATGGCATTACGGAAATCGGTTTTGCGACCGTTGTTATCCGTCAAGGTACCGTGATCCATTACCTGCAGAAGAATATTGAAAATATCAGGATGCGCTTTTTCAATTTCATCGAGCAACAGTACACAATGCGGCTTTTTGTTGACTGCTTCAGTTAACAAGCCACCTTGATCAAAGCCAACATATCCTGGGGGCGCATTAAACGACTAACTGCATGACGCTCCATATACTCAGACATATCAAAGCGCAATAACTCGATACCCATGATGTACGCGAGCTGCTTAACTACCTCGGTTTTGCCAACGCCTGTAGGACCAGAAAACAGGAAGGATCCAATTGGACGATCCACCTTACCGAGTCCAGCGCGGGTCATCTTAATAGCACCCGCCAATGCTTCAATCGCGGGATCCTGGCCGAATACAACGCTCTTAATATCACGATCAAGTGTTTGCAACTTGCTCCGATCATCCACCGTAACTGATTGAGGCGATATACGAGCAATCTTGGCCACGATCTCCTCTATCTCGGGGCGACCAATGGTTTTCTTCTGTTTAGACTTAGGCAAGATCCGTTGCGCAGCTCCCGCCTCATCGATGACATCAATAGCTTTGTCCGGTAGGTGGCGATCATTGATATAACGCGCCGATAATTCAGCAGCCGCAACCAGGGCACCAACTACATACTTGACGCTGTGATGCTCTTCAAAACGAGACTTCAACCACGCAAAATTTGCACAGTCTGATCAACTGTAGGCTCAACCACATCCACCTTCTGAAAACGGCGCGATAGAGCGACATCTTTCTCAAAAATGCCCCGGTATTCAGCAAAGGTTGTGACACCAATGCATTTGAGTTGGCCATTTGATAAAGCAGGTTTTAACAAATTGCTGGCGTCCAATGTTCCACCCGATGCAGCACCCGCCCCAATCAAGGTATGAATCTCATCAATAAACAAAATGCCATGAGCGTGGTCTTTTAATGATTTGAGAACGCTTTTCAGGCGTTGCTCAAAATCGCCGCGGTATTTGGTGCCCGCGAGTAATGCGCCCATATCCAATGAATAGACTGTAGCGTTTGCCAAAATCTCGGGCACATCACCCTTCACAATTCTCCAAGCCAAGCCCTCAGCAATAGCCGTCTTACCAACGCCAGCTTCACCAACCAACAAAGGATTGTTTTTGCGGCGACGGCAGAGTACCTGGATCACACGCTCCGCTTCACTCTCGCGACCAATTAACGGATCAATTTTTCCTTGACGCGCCATGGCATTAAGATTTTGCGTGTACTGATCCAGCGAGCTCTCTTTTCCGGTGGATGCCGCTTCTTCAGTTTCCTGAGTTGTGTCAGCAGGCTTTACGTGCTCGGTTTGATCTTTGCGTACACCATGACTAATAAAGTTCACCACATCCAAGCGGGTCACACCTTGTTGTTGCAAGAAATACACTGCATGCGAATCTTTTTCACCAAAGATGGCAACTAGCACATTG
>CAZXSX010000161.1:0-796 GCA_964643245.1 uncultured Polynucleobacter sp. | reverse complement strand
TGAAATCCTAAAGTAGGCTGCGTATCCACCTCATCATTCCCAGGCACCACTGGGGTATTGTCATTAATAAAGTTCTTGAGTTGTGCACGCAATTCGGAGATGTTGACTGCGCAAGCCTTTAGAACCTCTACGGCAGTAGCGTTATCGAGTAATGCGGCTAGTAAATGCTCTACGGCAATGAATTCATGTCGAGATGCCCGCGCGTCAACAAACGCCATATGCAAACTGACTTCGAGTTCTTGGGCAATCATGCCTCCTCCATAGTGCATTGTAGTGAGTGACCCGCTTCACGGAATAGTTCAATTACCTGATGTACCTTGGTGGCAGCAACGTCGCGAGTGAAAATTCCGCAAACGCCTTTTCCAGCGAGATGCACTTGCAACATGATGCGTGTAGCTGTTTCGTGGTCTTTGTTAAAATACTCTTGGGTGACCATCACAACAAACTCCATCGGCGTGTAATCGTCATTTAGCAATAAAACTTTGTACATTGATGGAGCCTTAACTTGCTCGACCTGTTTTTCGAGTAGTAGGGTGTCCTTAACGTAAGGATTAGCAAGGATGCCAGTAGTGGGATTTTTGAGTGTGCGACTCATGAGAAACATTCTAAACACAGATATCTAAATTTGATTTGGGTGGGGTCTTGTTGCGAAAAACCCTCAAAAACCCCGGTTTCTCCCATATTGGAGCATTTTTGACCAAAAAAGGGGTAATTCCTACGGGGTATGCACGCATAACTCCTTGACATCCCTACAAAAAGGGCAAACAATCTGGGGGTAGGCTTCAAAAGAGGTTCT
>CAZXSX010000160.1:0-2690 GCA_964643245.1 uncultured Polynucleobacter sp. | reverse complement strand
CCGGCCTCATTGTCGCCTTATTAACCCTGAATTACTAATGCCACCCGAAATGGTAGTTGAGTCATACTGAATACCAATTCCCAGAATGCCGCCTTGGATCGTTCCGTAGAACTGATTATTGATCCCTCCGCTTAACTTGATATTGGAATCCAATAACACACCAAAACCTAATCCGGTGATCAGTTCTGAATTAGTTACCCCGGAAGTAATGGTGACGTTGCCGATAAAGATTCCTCCAGTTCCACCTCCCGACGTATTAGGAAGTGAATTGGATATCGTTCCACCACGATTGGAGATATTTTGAATGATGGATCCAGCAGCTCTAACGGCCGTTGTTGCTGGAGCGGTTATTACAATTGCGCCTGTATTTCCATCGGTTCCATCAACCAGCAGACTGGAATTGTCTGGAATGGCGTAAGGTGTGTCTAGATAAAGGGGTTCGGTTATGACCGATTGAGACTGTGCGTCTCTACTCGCACCCAAGCTAAGCAAAACTGCCGATAGAACATTTAATAGGGAGGCTTTCCTATTTTTTCTGTCTTTACTTCGTGACTTCAAATTCTCGCAGACAGCCATTAAGAACTTTCGTGCTGTATTCCAAATGATGCGGTAAGCCTTATTCATCCTAAGAGATCAAAATGAATAATCAAGACAATATGAAGCAATGTGCATTTAATTTATAGTATTTTTTGTAACCAAATATCTTTTGGCAAGTCTCTTAATATTTTTATATATCACTGAATTTATTGATAATTTTAATGCGTACCCCCCTCCTAAACCTATAAAAATGTCGGCCTCAATGACTGGAAAATGGAAATATTACTTTTGGATCAAAGCAAATAGAGACTTTTGCCTAAATTTTAGGCAAATTTGGTGTAACTACCTTCTGGCGATCTTTAACGAGGGATAAAATCCACTTCACACCCTATTTATTAATAAGTCTAATATCAGAGCGCGGGGGCCTACCATTGCCCCCACCATCTTCTATTTAGATATAAGTGAATCAACTGGGGTCACTTGGTGCAAAACTTTGCATTAGTGCAGTTATTTTGTTTAGAAAAATTTCACCGCTATAAAGATTGACAAGAGCATTTCCCCTCTTCGCCAACAATGTTCGCAATTGAGCATTATCGTGAAGCTCACGAATGCATTTTGCTAAACTGCCTCATCATCAGGAGGATAAAGTAAACAATTTTCTTGATGCCTCCATCCAATGAATTGATGCACTGGTAAAGCAGCAAGAATAACTGGCACACCGAGCGCAGCCGCTTCCAACGGCGCCAATGCAAAACTTGATGTATGGCAGTAAATATCGGAATTCTTGACGATATACAATGCATGAGGCCTAGGCAATTCACCCAAAAAAGATATGAATTCCGGGGGATTGCGAGCAAAGCTCATAAAATCTTGACCAAGGCTCTCGGTATCGTTTAACGAGCCAATAAGTTGCGCCTGGACCGGCAAGAGATTTTGCAATTTGATGATGGCATTTACAAAATCATTCGGTCTTTTTCTAGGAATGACATTTCCTAGCCAAGATACCTTAAAGCGATCAACCTTCTCCTCAATCATTGGGTCATCATAAGGCTCAAAGCCATTGGGAATGATGGCAAATCGATCGATGGGCAGATCAAAGGTAAGGCTACGAAAAACGGAGTTTAACTGATAAGGTGTTTGAAAAATGGTTACATTGGGTATTGCGAATAGGCTCATTAACGTAGACAACGGAATTTGAGGCCCCCATAGCACTGTACGCGCTTCATGCACCCAGAAAATAAGTGGCGCATTTTTTAAACTGATTTAGATAATGGATATTAAGAAATGAATTCACTAAAACCACATGGTAAGGAAGTGATTCCGATAGTTGAGAAATAGGCGACATGCCCGCCTCAGTCAGTATGCTATGGTCACTAGGTAGTCCACGTGGCTGAAAAATATCAATCTCCCAACCCAATTTATTTTTCCAGTAGCGAGTAGCATACCGCAGCATACCCTGAGCGCCGTCCAAACTATGGACATCAGAAATAACTAAAATCTTCATATTTGGTGCGCAGTTTTTAACAGAAGATTATTACAGATTTCAAGCTCTCTAATTGTTTGATTCATTTGAGCTTGAATATATTCAGGCGTTATTTTTTTCCCTCGAATGCAAGCATTTTGAAGATATCACTGCCTACCCATTTGCGAGAAAAGTAGAGTTGGTCTTCTAGTTTAATTTGAGTCAAAAATAGATTTTCAACATTACTACTACCGCTCGGCTCATGCTCTACATAAGCGCTCGGCACAACTACACAATCCCAGCCGGCAGCTCTTGCTCTGAATGAATAATCAGCGTCAGAGCATATAAACCGCATTCCATCATCAAGCAAACCAAGCTCCCGGATCATCGACACTCTCAAGAGCATACAGGCGCCGTTTACCCAATAGGTTGAAAATATGACTTGGCAATGCTGTTAAATCGTAGGTAACATGCTGACCCCAAGGAAATGCGGCAGCAGAGCCTGCCCAATTGACTGATTTATTTTTAGAGAGCGCAACCGGCGCCGCTATTCCAACTGTCGGTGATTGGGACATCACTAGTATCAATTGCTCCAAGCAAGACTCATGCAGTAGCGCATCTTGATTTAAAACCAAGATGTACTCATAATCATCAGATAAGAAAAATTTGTGAAGGCCCTCATTTACAGCTT
>CAZXSX010000159.1:0-2711 GCA_964643245.1 uncultured Polynucleobacter sp. | reverse complement strand
CCGCGCTACTCATGTCTTTTCCTTGAAGGCGTACAAAAAATTAATAAAGTAAGATTTTTATTGAATTTGAAATCAATGCAGAGTTGGGCCTGCGCCACAACATTTTTTAAACTTTTCGCCTGAGCCGCAAGGACAAAGTTCATTACGGCCGACTTTTGCGCTAGCGCGAGTAATAGTAAGTCCGTGACTGCGCCGATCAAACCAGTATTGATGGATTTGGAGTACTGCCGGGGTAATTAGATCCTGAAAAGAAGCCATCTCCTCATCCGTCATGCGATCGAGCCTAGTCCATCCCTCTTCAGATATGAAAAGCGTCAGTGCATCTAGGTGTTTGCCGATCTCCTCGGCATCAAGCCAGGCATCGGTATTCATATGCACTGCTCGCAAGTAACCATCGCACCAATCATCAACTATGAGATAGGTTTTGCCCTGAACTTGGCGCTCTAAAAATAATGGTTCAAATTCATCTGGGTACTCAATGAGCATTACCGCAATGGAATTCATGTGCCGCATGAGCAAGGAAAGAATATATTCAAACTCTTTTGGGCTTTCCCACACCGGCTCACAATCGCCCCATATTTGAGGCAGCCATTGTGAGGGAGGGGTAATGCTAGGGCCGCTGACAATAGCCGTTAAAAAAGCCATCTAAAGTAGAGATGTTCAAAATACCTTCGTCTCTTTCTTCATCCTCATTATGGGCATACTCAAACTCTTCATCAAAGCGATCGAGTAAAAATCATCTAATTGATCTAATTCTTCATCGGATAGCGGGGTAAATAAGTTACTCATGGGAATCTCTTAAATCAATTTTTCCGGTAACAGCCGCAGTAATGAATGCTGAACGACGTTCTTTTAGAAGGTCGATGCTGTGTTGGGTTTTTGCGATTAGCGTGTCGATGCGAGTGGTTTCGCGGTCGAGGAAAATAATGATTCCAAATTGCTCTTGAATGGGTGGGATTGCAACACACAACTGACCTATCATCCCGCCATTTAGGTTTGCGAGACCAGTCGTTGAGTTTGATGCCAAGTCAAGCTGCTCTCTTGTAATAGTGTTGTTCATTACAAACCAGGCAAGACGAGATTTGAAAGATGGCTTTAATCGAATGCGCTGCATGAAATTTGAATAGCAACAACCCAGCCGTTCAATCTCTTTATTTACCAATGTTGTTTTACCAATATGTAACGAGCTTCCACTCGATTTTGTGATTAAAAGATCTTCTTCAATTAGCAAAAACGAAGCTTTCTCCGTTTCCGTTAATTTCCGTAATGCAGGTTCACTAATAGACCAGTTACCATCAACTGTTTGTTCGGTGGAACGCAAAACAGGAGTGTCATTAATTCCATTTGGCTCACCACCCCAAACTCCACCATCATTTCTCTCGATGTGTAATTTATATGGGACCACATCCCAATGCTCAGGCACATCACCAATCCACTCCACACCAGAGTCTTTGTATTTTGGATACTTCTTATATAAAGATTTTTTATACGGTTCAGCCAGCGTTACAATCAGGAACAGCAGAGAGAATGCTTTTAAGCTGTTTTCCTGCGTGCCGTAATCCGTGCACCCTCCATGCATTACCGTGTGTCTATTAAGGCCGCGGTACCCAGTCTCACGTCTCTCTGTTTTATTTAGCGCCATTCCCAGCTTCTCCTCCAAGGGCATCCAAATAAAATTGAGAAATATATCAATTGAGTTGACAGTTTTTGAGGTTTGAATTTTGGCGTACTTATTTATGCCGCCCCCTTGCTGGAATAGCTCATTTAATTTCTCCCCTCCAAGGTGCTCTCTGCAGATGTCATCTGCTTGGGAAAAAATATGGGGGCACTAAAAAATGTTGATTATTTCGATAAGCTTCTATTGCCTGTCTAATAATAGGTGCGCGGCAGGGAAATGACTGACAAATGCTTTCCGCAATCTCTTCAAATTTCTTCCTATACCACCCCAATATCAATTGATAGCGTTCAGCAGCCGGGAGATCAAAGATGCGATATAAATCTTCATCCAAAAACCATAAGGGGATTGGAATAAACCACCCGTTATAACTTAAATCTAAAGCCACATTTCTTAAATCGGGTGCGAGATTTTTCAACAGGTCCAGATACTGGCACGCGCTCTCGAGAATGCCATTCTGAGGTCGATACTTGTCCAAAAATTCTCTCACCTGCGGGGTGGTGGAAGCGGTGTGAAGCCGAAAACTCTTATCACTTACGAGTAAGGAAGCCAGAACTTCAGGTAGCGTTCTATCAAATTCCTTCCCCACCTTATTTGAGGCATCCTTGTTAGTCATGTCAACTCCTTCGAGCCTGGATAGGCGCAGAGCATATTCATAATGAGGGCGATCATGGTTTCTTTTTGCGCTGGATCCGATTCAGCCACGAGTAATGCCAGTGCTGACAAACCAATATCATTAATGAATGGCTGTCCAGTCCGAGCAAAAAGACTCCCATAGAGATATAAAAAATCGACAAATAGAAAAGCGCCACTGCGTTTATTGCCGTCGGCAAAAGGATGATTTTTAATCACAAAATACAGTAGATGCGCCGCCTTACTCTCAATACTCGGGTAGGCTGGCTCGCCAAATATGCTTTGGTCTAAATTTCCCAATAGCGCTTCTAAGCCGTTATCGCGCTCCCTGGCAAATAGTTCGGTCGCCTCTTTGCGCTCAATCAAGCGATTCTTTAAATCTAATAAAGAGGAGCGCGCCTGG
>CAZXSX010000158.1:0-2731 GCA_964643245.1 uncultured Polynucleobacter sp. | reverse complement strand
TGCGCTCCAATCAAAACCGCGCTCTTGTAGCAGCACTTCGCGCTCGGTAAAACCAAGCTTCTTGGCTGCATGACGCAATTGATCCATGGCCTCCATCATCAGAAGTGGCTCATCACCACTAAATACATAGAGTGGCAGCATTGCACCCCCGGAACCCAAGGATTTGAGATGCGCTTGCAGGGTGTCAAATTTAACCATGCGGGCCTCTGCCTATATTAATCTCTGCCAGATTTAAAACGATTTGCTTCGTGGTAATTTTGCTGCAGCAGAAACACGACGCAAAATTTGCACTGCCAAATCTTTGCGCATCAAAGATAAGAACTGTTGCTGCTGGGCATCGGTAGCGAGCTCCGTTGCATTTGAGAAGTCCATATCACGAGTCATATAGATTTCGCTATCTGGAATAATTTCTGCGCCAGAGAGATCGTAAGCTCTAAAACTCACACGAATGTTTAGACGATATGCAGAAACTTGGCCCGCAGCGTTATAAGCCAGAATTTCACGGCCAGTAGTATCGTTCGTGATTTCTAAAATGGGATCAGCATCCTTCGGATTTATGGCGCCCTGAACATCCGTACCCGTCAAAATGGATGTTTGAAGATCCGCCCGGAGGGGTGGCGATGGGTTGCCCGTAATTGCAATTGCCTTAAATGGTAAATCCACCATACCGCGCATACGGTAGCCACAAGCGAGGAGGCCAGCCATTGGTGCACTAACCAATAAGCCCAAGATTGCTCGACGAAGTGGATTTACAAGCATGATTTCAATTTCTCGCTTTAACTGTCTAAAACTATGCAACGATATTGACCAAACGTCCAGGCACCACAATGACTTTTTTGGGGGCGCCACCATTCAGCGCTTTGGCAGCAGGCTCACTTTGCAATGCAAAAGCTTCAATTTGCTCTTTGCTTGCGTCTGCAGACACCTTAATATCACCGCGCAACTTGCCATTGATTTGCAGCATCAGAGTAATCTCGGTTTGGACCAGCGCTGCTTCGTCTACAGTAGGCCAAGGCGCATCTAACAGAGACCCAAAACTGTCTGCATAACCCATATCTTTCCAGAGGACATGTGTTAAATGTGGCACTACTGGGTAGAGTACACGCAACAGAATAGAGAGGCATTCGCGCAGAACTGGCGCGCTAATATCAGAACCCTGATCTAACTTAATTGGCTCAAGCACATTGAGCATCTTCATCGCTGCTGATACAACTGTGTTGTACTGACGACGCTGGTAGTCAAAATTAGCTTGTTTGAGAATCGAGTGAACTTCGCGACGCAACTCTTTTTCGGCATCATTGAGGTTGCTTGGCATAGCATCCTGCGCATCGCGAATAGCATTCGCTTGACTGCTTGAATACATCCATACCCGACGCAAGAAACGTGAGGCGCCATCAACACCTGCCCCTGACCACTCTAACTGTTGCTCAGGTGGCGCGGCAAACATCACAAATAAACGTGCGGTATCCGCACCATACTGATCAATCAAGGCTTGCGGATCGACTCCGTTGTTCTTACTCTTAGACATCTTCTCAACACCACCAATAATGACTGGGGTTGAATCATCTGCTTTTAATTTTGCGCCTTGTGGGCGACCTTTTTCATCAAGATCCAATTCAACATCGGCAGGATTAAGCCATTTTTTCTTGCCAGAAGCATCTTCTGAATAATAGGTTTCGTTCAGCACCATGCCTTGCGTCAAGAGATTCTGGAATGGCTCATCAAAAGTGATCAAGTTCAGATCGCGCATCACTTTGGTCCAGAAGCGTGCATAGAGTAAATGCAAGATCGCGTGCTCAATACCCCCAATGTATTGATCCATTGGCATCCAATAGTCATTGCGCTCATCGACCATAGTCTTTGCATTAGGGCCTGTATAACGCATGAAATACCAAGATGAGTCCACAAAGGTATCCATCGTATCGGTCTCGCGTCTTGCAGGTCGGCCGCATTTTGGACACGTCACATTTAAGAAGTCAGCACGCTTATTAAGTGGATTGCCACTGCCATCAGGAACGCAATCTTCTGGCAACACTACAGGCAAATCTGCCTCTGGTACTGGTACTGCGCCACAGCCTGGTGTTGTCTCATCCCCACAATGAATAATCGGGATCGGTGTGCCCCAATACCGTTGACGAGAGATACCCCAATCACGCAAACGGTACGTTGTCTTGATTTCTCCAATTCCCATCTTTTCAAGATCTTTAGCAACAGCGCTCACCGCCGCTTCATGCGAAAGACCATCGTACTTACCGCTATTAAAGCAAACAACGTCCTCTTTTTGAGCATACCAATCTTCCCAGCGTGTTGGATTAAACAGGGGTGATTCGCTCTTGAGGGCAATCACTTGTTTGATTGGCAGCGCATATTTGAGAGCAAAGGCAAAATCACGCTCATCGTGTGCTGGCACACCCATTACTGCGCCATCCCCATAGGACATCAATACATAATTTCCAACCCAAACTGGTACCGGCTCATTCGTCAATGGATGCGTTACGTATAAACCAGTAAACATCCCTTCTTTTTCTCGGGTAGCTAAATCTACTTCAATCACGCTTCCGGTTTTGCACTTATCAATAAATGCCGCTAGGTCGGGATTATTCGCCGCAGCTTTAGTTGCCAACGGATGCTCAGCAGCAACTACACAAAATGTCACCCCCATAATGGTGTCAGCGCGCGTAGTAAAGATGTACAACAACCCATCTTGAATAAAGTTGCCGTGATCATCGGC
>CAZXSX010000157.1:0-2743 GCA_964643245.1 uncultured Polynucleobacter sp. | reverse complement strand
AGACAGAGTATTTATGAGTCCATTGGGGGCATCGACAAAGTCGATGAATTGGTAACCGCTTTTACGATCTGATGTCATTGGAACCCCAATTTTCGGCACTTCGGGTGATGCACCCGCAGGACCTAAGCACCTCTCGTGAGAAGCTTAAATTCTTCCTTACCGGTTGGATGGGGGGTCCTGACGTATATTCTCCTAAATACGGCCATCCGATGCTTCGCGCCTGCCACTTACCCTTCAAAATTGGAGTCACCGAGCGCGATCAATGGCTGGCATGCATGTACCGCGCTCTTGAGGAGTGCGGCATTGAAGGGAATGTCGCTAAGCAATTGGAAGAATCCCTTTTCAATACTGCCAATTGGATGCGCAATCAACCCAATTAGGCAAATATCATAATGACTGGGCACAAGCATGTCCGCTTGCCCAGGCCCACTGGAAATTATGTCCCCCGAGGTGGCCGGTTACATCAACACACTCGCCAATGAAATATAAACCGGGATGCTTACGCGACATCATGGTTTGGCTATCGAGCTCTTTTGTGTCCACACCACCTAACATCACTTCGGCTTTTTTCCAACCTAAAGTTCCTGCAGGTTTAACAGTCCAACTGGTAATAAGTTCCTTAAGAATTTGACAATCCTTTTTTAGAAACCTCAGCCCACTTGCGACCAAGCAAACCACTCTGCTCTGCAAACGCTTTTGCCAAACGTTGTGGAAGCACCATTGCTAAAAGATTCTCGGTCAACTTAAGACGATTCTCATCAGCATTGAATAATGCATCGCAGTCCATGCCAGATTTTTCAACATCAGCCAACCAATCCACCACAATCGGCTCACCCTCTGCCCAATAGCTGCTGGCCTGTAATACGGCGGGGCCAGACAAGCCTTTATGGGTCAACAAGAGGTCTTCGTTAAAGCGGCAAGCACCATAGCGCTTCCCTTTTGCTCCTGCAGCAATGCGTACAGGCACACTCAAGCCTGCAAGCGTATTTAATTCACTAAAAGTCCCGCAGTAAAGGAGAGCGGCACCAATGCAGGTCGCGGATCCACGACTTGAAGACCAAACTGTCTCGCAATATCCAAAGAATATGCCGTGGCTCCGATTGCTGGAACCGGTAAACCACCAGTAGCCATGACAACTGCGTTCGTTTTTTCAGTACTAGCGTTCGTATGAACGATCCATTGATTGGCATCTTGTGCAATGGATTCTACGATTACTGGATTACGGATCGTTACTTTACCTTTGGTACATTCAGCAAACAGCATGTCAATAATTTGCTTTGCAGAGTCATCGCAAAATAATTGCCCTTGATGCTTTTCGTGATAATGAATTTTGTAAGACTTGATAAGCTTAATAAATTCAGAGGATGGGTACCGAGCTAACGCACTCTTCACAAAATGGGGATTTAGCGATAAGAAGTTTGCTGGACCACTATATAGATTTGTGAAATTGCATCGGCCGCCTCCGCTAATCCGAATCTTCTCCCCCAAGACAGGAGCATAGTCCAATACCAAGACCCTTTTGCCAAGCTGGCCTGCTATGCCTGCACAGAAAAGGCCTGTGGCTCCCCCGCCAATAATGATGGCATCCCAGTTCTTGGTCATGCCCTACTCAAAACGATCAATGATCTCTGAGGAGATATTGAGTTTGCTCATATGGAGCTTGGTATAGGCCTGACGGAAGTTCTTTGTCATCGAGATCATGACGGATGCAGTCCACGCAAACGCAAACATTCCAGAAAAGACGATGATCACGGCTAACATTTTCCAGCCGTCTGGGAGAATATCTTCCATGAAACCCATCGCGGTATAGGTGCTACCACTAAACAAAATGCATTGGCCTAGACCGGGAATTAACTTGAATCCAAATAATGCAAATCCCCAATCAGAATTTCTGCGACATGCGTCAGAAACAAATACAGTACGCTAATATAAAAACACACCGCAACAGAAGAGTATTTTTTTCTCAGCCAGGTACAAAAAGGTCTTTACTTCATAGCGCTTAGCAATCTGCAATAAGAGCGCCCCATGAAAGACCATTACGACTAACAGCATGATCCCGCCGAGTAGATAGCCTGGTAAGTCTAGGGCTGTAGCAAGGTTTGTTTGAGTAGCATTCATTAATTAATTTCTGTTTTTTGGGTATTTTACTGGTCTGAATACCTTAATTACTTCAATTCATACCAATCTTGGATCACGCCCCATGCTTCTTTGGCGGTATCCACAAAATGAATCGTTTGCATATCATCTTGATCGATGACTCCAAACTCAACCATTTGCTTAAAGTTCACCATCGAATTCCAAAACCCTTTCCCTATCAGGATCACAGGAATTTGAACCACTTTCTTTGTTTGCATGAGCGTTAAGACTTCAAATAGCTCATCAAAAGATCCAAATCCGCCAGGATAAGTAACAATGGCACGAGCCCGTAACATGAAATGCATTTTTCGCAGAGCAAAGTAATGAAATCGAAAGCTTAATCCTAGACTGATATACGGATTAGGATGCTGCTCTCTTGGCAAGCTGATATTAAAACCAATCGTCTCATCCCCTACCTCAAAGGCGCCTCGATTAGCAACTTCCATCACCCCAGAGCCACCCCCTGTACAGATATGCAACTTATTCGAAGCATGCTGTTGTGTAATGTTGTATTGGGCAACGAGTCGGCCAAATTCTTGTGCAGACTCGTAGTATTCGCTGTGCAGCAGCGCTTGCTTAGCTGCCTCTTTCTCTGCAGGCGTCTTAG
>CAZXSX010000156.1:0-2747 GCA_964643245.1 uncultured Polynucleobacter sp. | reverse complement strand
ATATCTTGCTGGACATATTCAACATCTGATTGGCTATAGCAATCCGTTTTGGTATGGGGCGCTAGGAGCGGTCATCGCTACCTAGTTTACGTTTTTACCCTCCTTCTTTTTTATTCTGGTGGGCGGCCCCTTAGTAGAGTCCACGCATGGAAAAATGAGCTTCACTGGGCCATTAACGGCTATCACTGCAGCGGTGGTTGGCGTCATAGCAAACCTAGGTCTATTCTTTGCGTACCATGCGTTTTTGCCCCATGGTCTTGGCGGCTCTATTTCTTGGATCTCAATCGCCATTTGTGGATTGGTGGGCCTTGCACTCTTTAAATATCAAAAAGGTGTCATGGCAGTGCTGGGCGGCTCGGCATTGGCAGGACTTCTACTCCACTTTGCCACCGTTTTGATCGGTTAAGTTTTTCTTCAAGATTGGCATAATGGATGTTATGCGAATCGAACCTCAAACCATCACTCATCTGCAATAATGGCTCGGTAAAACTGAGTCGCTATCAGACACCGTTACGACTGCTCCAGTGCGCGCTTTATCGGCGACACTCGATAGGCCTGACCCAGAGCCTTCCAAAGGCACATTCCTGCCAGAACTTTGGCATTGGCTCTATTTTTTACCCCACGCCAGACAATCCGAAATTGGTCCTGATGGTCACCCGAAACGCGGTGGATTTTTACCACTGGTGCCATTGCCTTTGCCGCATGTGGGCGGGCAGTCGAGTTCAATGGTTAAAACCTCTTGCAGTTGGTGATGAAATTACGCGTGTTTCCAAAATTGAATCCGTTACGCATAAATCAGGTCGTAGTGGTGATTTGATTTTTGTTTTAGTTAAACATGAAATCTCAAATTCGTCTGGCTTGGCCATCATCGAAGAACATGACATTGTCTATCGCGATGCACCTGGTCCGGATGACAAACCAGTTGCACCAAAACCTGCACCGACTGACGCTACATGGAGTAAGACCATCACGCCCGATGATGTTCTTTTATTTCGCTACTCAGCATTAACATTTAATGGTCATCGTATTCATTACGATCGCAAATACGTAACTGAGGTAGAGGGCTATCCAGGCCTGATTGTGCACGGGCCATTAATTGCCACGCTGCTAGTCGACTTGGTTCGTCAGAGTATTCCAGGTTGCAAACTCAAAAGCTTCGAGTTTCGTGCCATCCGCCCTACCTTTGATATCAATATCTTTAAAGTCAGCGCTAAGCCGGATATTGCAAAAGACCCTTCCGGCAAAACCATTGCAATCTGGGCGCAAGATCATGAGGGCTGGCTAACGATGCAAGCAACCGCTGTCCTCGCATAACCAAGAGCCATGAATACAGAACATTTTTCAAAAGAGCTGACAAGCTTTGCAGCAAATCTACAAATACGAGACATTCCAAACGATGTGATTCTTCGGGCAGAAGATTTGTTGGTGGATTGGTTTGGCTCTGCCATTGCTGGGAGAGGTTCACGTCCCGTAGAGACTATTACTCAGTTTGCGCAGAATATGGGCGGATTTAATGCTGCACATTCTGGTCCATCAGAGATTCTGATTACTCGCAATACCTCCAGCTTTTTAGCAGCTATGGCCAATGCCGCAGCATCCCATGTAGCAGAGCAAGATGATGTGCATAACGGCTCGGTTTTTCATCCGGCGACTGTTGTGTTCCCTCCTGCACTGGCATGTGCTCAATCGATTGGCGCGTCTGGGGATAATTTGCTCACAGCCGCAATGGTTGGGTACGAAGTCGGTATCCGGGTTGGTGAATTTTTGGGTCGCTCTCATTACAAAGTGTTTCATACGACCGGGACGGCAGGAATAATTGCCGCCGCCGCTGCCGTTGGTCGACTGCTCAAACTGAACGCCGAGCAAATGCTGCATGCCTTTGGATCTGCCGGCACCCAATCTGCGGGCCTTTGGGAATTCCTACGCGATGCCGCCGATTCCAAACAACTGCATACTGCGCACGCAGCCGCAACGGGATTGATGTCTGCCTACCTCGCCCAAGCAGGCTTTACGGGGCCACAGCATATCTTGGAAGGTAAACAAGGTTGGCTGCAGGCATGTCTAGTGATGCCGATCCCGATTAATTAATTGGTCGCTTGGGATCCCACTGGACCATCTCGGAAATAAGCTTTAAGTATCACGCCTCGTGTCGCTATACTCACCCTACCGCCGATGCTCTTTTGCAAGTGATGCTCGCCAATCAACTTCAACCCAGCGAGATCGCCAAAGTCGAAACACTTGTACACCAGGGCGCCATTGATGTCTTAGGGCCAGTCACCAATCCCACTACCGTGCACCAGTCGAAGTTTTCTATGGGTACTGTGTTGGCCCTTAGTTGCCCACTATCAATTTGCTGGTTTGCAAGAATTTGACCAATACTTCCACGATGAGGCCATCTGCCTATTTAGAGATCGCGTGATCATGACACTTGATCCTGAGGTTGATCGTGCTTATCCGCAGCGCTGGATTGGCAAGGTCAAAGTTCACTTACACAATGGCCAAGTATTGGATGGTCGGGTAGATGAGCCCAAGGGCGATCCTGGCAACACCCTCACCCGCCCCGAGATCACCGACAAAGCGATGCGCTTGGCAGCCTTTAGTGGAGGCGCCAACCCACAAGAAATGCGCAATGCCATTGATCTCTTGTGGAATATTCGTAAACAAGCCAAGATAGGCTTTCTACTCCCTCAAAATTAAGGCTTCATGAATCCTCTCGATAACCCACTTGGCTTTAGCTCAAATTTTTT
>CAZXSX010000155.1:0-2813 GCA_964643245.1 uncultured Polynucleobacter sp. | reverse complement strand
ACTCACGCCCCGCACGAGGGCGGCGTCATGCTGGTGCGGGCGCGCGACGACATCTACCGGATGGCCGAGCTCAAGGGCAAGAAGATCGGCCTGACGAAGAGCCTGAACACGATCAAGAACGACTGGTGGCGCATCCAGGAGGAGCAGGGCATCGAGCTCATGCTCCGGATGAACGGCATGACCCGCGACGACGTCGAGATCGTCGAGTTCCCCTACCCGGACGACTGGTACGACAAGCCCGAGATGCTGACCCCGATGGAGATTGCAGCCCGAACCGGCCCACCTCAGGCAATATTGCTTAAATTTTAGGCAAATGCCACCTGTCAAAAGACTCCAAGTCGTTGATAATCCGAGCATGAACAGCGTATTTACTGCAGAAAAAGACATCCTTGGGATGCGAGAGGCTGGTCGCTTAGCAAGCGAGGTTTTAGATCATGTGGCGCCTCATGTGAAGGCCGGAGTTACCACTGGGGAATTGGATCGCATTTGCCATGAATATATGCGTGACGTCCAAAAAACGATCCCTGCCCCACTGAACTACCAGCCTCCAGGCTACCCACCCTTTCCTGCATCTATCTGCACCTCCGTCAATGATGTGATCTGCCATGGCATTCCAGGCGATAAAGTTCTCAAGAGCGGTGATGTGGTCAACCTCGACATTACCGTGATTACGCAAGATGGCTATTACGGCGATACCAGTCGCATGTTTATGGTTGGCGATGTTTCCGTCATGGCAAAACGCCTCACTCAAATTACCTTTGAATGTATGTGGCTCGGTATTGCTCAAATGAAACCTGGCGCATCTCTGGGCGATATTGGTCACGTGATTCAAACCCATGCCGAAAAAGCTGGCTACTCTGTTGTACGCGAATACTGTGGTCATGGGATTGGAAAAGTATTTCACCAAGACCCCCAAATTCTTCACTATGGTCGACCAGGTACTGGAGAAAAACTCGAGGCCGGCATGACCTTCACGATCGAACCTATGATCAATGCTGGTAAACGAGACATTCACACCATGCCGGATCAATGGACGGTAAAAACCAAAGATCGTAGCCTCTCAGCCCAATGGGAGCACACTCTATTGGTTACACAAACTGGTGTTGAAGTGCTGACTTGGTCTGAGGGCAGCAATCCACCGCCTGAGTGCGTAAAAGGACTGGTATTTAGACCTACCGTCGCGAGCGCGTAATCGCATGAGTCAGTTCAGCACTGCACAAGCCATCACCGATGCAGCGAGCTTAAAAGCTGCGCGAGAGAGAGCCTATGCAGAATTTAAAGCATCGCAAGCGGTTGGCAAGTTAGCCAAACAACTCAGCAAGCTAACTAATCAGTTGTTGGCACATCTTTGGCAAGAATGTGATCTCAATAATGAAGCGACTTTGGTTGCTGTCGGTGGTTATGGCGGAGGCGCATTATTTCCATACTCGGATATTGATATTCTCATCTTGCTACCAGCTGATACCAAGACCACCGAATCATTATCCAAACGCGTAGAACAATTTGTCGCCCGCTATTGGGATACGGGCCTTGAAATTGGCTCATCGGTTAAAACCGTGAGTGAGTGCATCTCGGAGTCCGAACAAGATATTACGGTGCGCACCGCTTTACTAGAGGCACGCTTACTCTGTGGAAAAAAATTACTCTTTAAAGAATTTTCTACGGTCTATGAAGCCGCCATGGATCCCAAGGGATTCTTCCAAACAAAACTAACAGAACAAATTCAGCGTCACTACAAGTATCAAAATACGCCCTACTCTCTAGAGCCTAATTGCAAAGAGAGTCCGGGTGGCTTACGTGACCTCCAAGTGATCTCATGGGTCAGTAAGGCGGCGCTCCTGGGGGATACTTTTAAAGACCTTAATGAGGCGCCTCGTGACACAACGAGAGCTCACTGAGCTTAATCGCAATCAACGCTTCCTAGAAACCCTCAGAGCAAACCTACATTTATTAGCGGGAAGACGTCAAGATGTGATTGCATTTGACTTGCAAGCCCCACTTGCGAAGTCTATGGGTATCGAAACCGACTCATCTCGTCAAGCGAGCGAGGCTATCATGCGTCGCTATTACTGGGCTGCCAAAGCGGTTACTCAGCTAAACGACGTTCTCTTGCAAAACATCGAAGCATTACTGTTTTCACAAGAGTCGAAAACTATTCTCCCGATTCCTGGCGAGGGTAATGAGCATTTTGTTGAGCGTCGGAGTGTACTGGATATTACCGACCCCCAGCTTTTTCAAAAACATCCTGAGCAAATTTTGCGAACCTTCTTGGTCTTCGCGCAAACGCCAAGCGTGAAGAGTCTTTCAGCGACTATTTTCAGAGCACTTTACAACGCTCGTCAAAAAATGAATGCCAAATGGCGCTCCAACCCGATTAATCGCGCCCTATTTATTGAAATACTGCAGCAGCCAGAAGGCGTTAGTCGCGCTTTCCAACTAATGAACCGCAGTAGCGTACTGGGGCGCTATCTGCCAGCATTCAGAAGAATTGTGGGGCAAATGCAGCATGATTTATTCCACGTATATACCGTAGATCAACACATATTGATGGTACTAAGGAATGTGCGTCGCTTTATGACGCTTGAACATACCCATGAATTCCCCTACTGCAGCAGTTTGATTGCGCACTTTGAGAAGCCATGGCTAATTGTCATTGCGGCACTCTTTCATGACATTGCCAAAGGACGTGGCGGAGATCACCCGCAACTTGGCAAAGCAGACATGCGCAAGTTTGCTAAAGAGCACGGCCTGGATAAGAAAGATACTGAATTATTGGTTTGGCTAGTTGCAGAACATCTCAACATGAGTCAAGT
>CAZXSX010000154.1:0-2835 GCA_964643245.1 uncultured Polynucleobacter sp. | reverse complement strand
TGCTAATATAGCTTTGTAGCGATCGATCATCGCTGGCACTTGCTCGCTTTGGTCCGGATGGACGATAAAAACGATTTCATAATGACGCATCAACACTCCTTAAGGATAAAGTCACCTGGGCGTCTTGCTAATTTCTGATGGTTTGGAAATTAGCGCCAGTGTGACAAGGTAGTAACAAATTGTAGGTACTGCTCCAACACTTTTAAAACCTTACCCAAATTCAGGCAAGGCTACTATTCTAGCAAAAAATCCTGCCAAGTCAGGGATTTAGGGTTGGCTTTTGCATCATTAAGAGCCAACTGAAGGGCAATTCTGGCCTTTGGAGGATTTAGTCCCTCGGCTGACTGACAGAGTAAGTCGTCCTGAACGGATGTCGTCGGGCCTGCCCCTGTTCTGGAAGCTCTAACCAAGGCAACACCTTGAGTGTGAGCTTGTTTTAGGGGTTCTAACCAGGCCTGATAAATGCCGCCTGAGCCCGTTCCTGCAAGAATTAAGCCTTCAACGCCCCCCCTTGAACAAGGGCATTCACAGTTCCCGGTCTTGCCCCAGGATGGCTTGTGAGGATCTCCACCCATGGCCAAGGACCCTGTGGAATCGGCAAATCCTCAGATGGGGATGTTTGAACTGCCCTAACCCGGGAGACCCAAGATGGATTAATCAACCCTACTGGGCTAGACGGCGAATCGATTAATGGGGCATTGATGGCACAAGTGTGGCGCTTTGCCAAATCGCGCGCCATGCAAGCCTTGCCAGCAAAAACCGCAAACCCCAACCAGGGCAATTTTCAGACGCAGAGGAGGCCCATTTGAGAGCATCCAGGAAGTTTTGTGGGCCATCAGCTCTTGCGGCATTTGAAGGCAACATTGCTCCGGTAAAAACTACTCTTTTGCCGAATTTTTGAGCAAGCTTGCCGCAGGTGCTGTCCAAGAAAAACCCCGCCTCCTCGACCGTATCAGTGCCATGAGTGATCACGATCCCAACTGTGAGCGGATTTAGCAAGGCATCTCGGACGGCTTTACCCATCTGGGTTAGCAGCTCCTCACTAAGATCTCTGCTATCTATGTTCGCCAGCTGTCGAGACACTAAATTTAGCGAACCTAAAGTATCCGCCCCAATACGTTCCAGAAGGACCTCAATCTCTACTTGCCCCGCTTTATAAGCAGTTGGCCTGGATGGGCCTTGCGCCAAGCCCGCAATCGTGCCGCCAATCCCCAAAACTAGAATGTGCGGGGTGTTTTCAGGGTTGCTTTGTGTTATCATACTCCATTATCACCCGTAAATGACTTGAATTCTCCAAAAGTGCTGTATACAATCCCAGTATGGACATAAATACAGTCGATTTTTCTGAGGGGCTTACAGCCCTCCCCAAACTCACCGCACGTCAAAGTGAGATTTTGGATTTGATTACCAAAGCCATCGATGAGAGCGGTCTACCTCCCACGCGCGCAGAAATTGCAACGCAACTTGGATTTGCCTCTGCCAATGCTGCTGAAGAACATTTGCGCGCACTCGCGAAAAAAGGTTACATCGAGTTAACGCCCGGCACTTCTCGCGGCATTCGGATTCCACAGCGATTTAACCAAACACAACATGCTAACAAGTATCGTCAATTGTCATTACCTTCTGGCGCCCTTCAACAATTGACACTTCCGCTCATTGGTCGCGTTGCTGCGGGTTCGCCCATCATGGCAGTTGAACATATTGAAAAACAAGTCCCAATTGATCCGAGCTTATTTAGTAAAGGTGCTGATTACTTATTAAAAGTAAAAGGCATGAGCATGCGTGACGCAGGAATTTTGGACGGCGATTATTTAGCCGTCAGAAAAACAACCGATGTGCGCAATGGCGATATTGTTGTTGCACGCTTAGACGATGAGGTTACTGTGAAGCGCTGGCATCAGAAAAAAACGGCAAATGGTTTAGTGGTTGAATTGCAAGCTGAGAATCCTGACTTTAAAAACATTGTGGTTGATAGCCGTCAACCGAACTTTGCTATTGAAGGACAAGCTGTAGGGCTAATCCGAGCAGAGGGGCTATAGCGCCCCGTTGATATTGTGATGAGCAAACAAAAAGGCCTCCAATGGAGGTCTTTTTACTGCAATCTATTTTTCAGTTACCTTCAGTTACCTCTTGCTTGGCGCAACCACGTTGGCATTTTTTGGAGAGGAGGTAATCGTTATGAGTGTTTTAGGTCCAGTTAACGAGCCCTTATTTAATTCCACGGTAGCGGTGCGATCACCCTTGGTAAAAACCAAGATACTGACTTTTGATTTCACAGCGCTAAGGTTGTCCAACCAGCGCGAGGATAATTCAGACTGGAAGAATGCATAAATATCGGTAGGCGACTGAACACCCGACAACACAACACGGCCTACCCAGTTATCACCACGACCAATGATCAACGAATCCGCGCCAATAATTTTGGATGCAGCTGGTAGGGGCATATCCCCCAAGAGTTGTGATTGAATCTCTTGCACCTCTTGTGGCGTGCCTGTTGGGGAATCACCAGAGCTTGCGCATGCGCTCAACAAAGCAATTAGAATATTGCAAGAGCGCTGAATTTGAAGGTGTGATTGGTGATCATATTTCGCTTTAAAGAATGGATGTCAACTGCTAGTAGATTCAGAAAATATTTTAGGTCTTAGACCTATTTCGTCAAGCGAAATTACTGGAGGCGCGTGAGGGAATCGAACCCCCGTACGAAGCTTTGCAGGCTCCTGCCTAACCACTCGGCCAACGTGCCAAACTCTAGAACCAAAATGGGAAGCTTTTTAGGGCTTCCCATCAAATTTGGAGCGGGAAACGAGGCTCGAACTCGCGACCTCAACCTTGGCA
>CAZXSX010000153.1:0-2853 GCA_964643245.1 uncultured Polynucleobacter sp. | reverse complement strand
AGGCTTGCATATACCAACCAACAAAGTTTGCATCTTGTTTTTGCTGCGCCCAAACTTTTTCGGCAATACTAATTGCACGCTCAGCAAATGCACGCCCCTCTTGCGTTTTGTTTAATGAAGCTCCTGTATCATCCCCATCAATCTCAGCCAAACGAGCATATACGCTTGCTAATTGCGCCAACCACGCTGAATCAGTACCAGCTTCTGCTGATAGCTCTTCCAAATGTTTAATCAAGTCCTTTAGTAAGTCTTCTTTAATCTGCAATCCACCAGGAACATTCGTAATCGCATCACCATAACGCAATACCAAATCACGCGTGATTGTACGAATTCTTTGCAAATGCGCCTGCGCGTTATCGCGGGCTAGCGTCGCCTGGTGTCCCTGCCACAATGCCGCACTAACACCTAGCACTAAAGCCGTTACCGCAACCGCACTAAGAGCAACTGGAAGACGATTGCGTATAAAGAATTTCTTAGCAAGATAGCTGAATCGCGGAGCATGTGCAGATACCGGATAACCAGACTGGTGAGCGCGAATATCAGCCATCAATGCATCAACACTGGTATAACGCTGCGCAGGGTCTTTCTCCAAGGTCTTAAGCAAAATATTGTCTAGATCACCTTTCAGTTTTTTACGCGTACTCAACCAATCAGGATCACGCACCTGCTCTGACGATAGGCTACTCGGTTTTGTCGGTGCTTCTTCCAACGCGCTACGTGCTGCCTCTATCGGTGTATTCGCTTGCCGACCGTACGGACGAGCGCCAGTCAACAGTACATATAAAAGTACACCCAAGCTGTAAATGTCGGTCGAAGTTCCAACAGGCTCTCCACGAATTTGTTCAGGGCTGGCAAAATTAGGGGTGTATGGTCTTTGGCCGACCTGTGTTTGATCTAATTCTAATGTCTCGACTGGATCGAGTGCTTTCGCAATACCAAAGTCAAGTAGCTTTACCTGCCCCTCCTGATCCACTAACACATTGCTTGGTTTTAGATCTCTATGCACTAATAGTTGTCGATGCGCATGCGCAACAGCATCACACAATTGCAAAAAAATCTCCAATCGCTTTGGAACATCCATACCGAAACAAGCTTGATCAATTGGTCGACCTTGCACCAATTCCATCACAAAATAGGGCTGAGCTTCTGTGCTCTGACCAGCATCAATTAGGCGAGCAATATGCGGATGATTCAAGCGCGCCAATGCTTGTTGCTCTTGTGAGAATCTCTGAAGAATATCATTACTGCCACTACCGACTTTAAGTAATTTGACCGCCGCTAATCCTTGGTACCGACCATCTGCGCGCCGTGCCTGAAACACCTCGCCCATTCCCCCAGAACCGATACGTTGTTGCAATTCCCATGGCCCCAATCGCTCACCTTCTCGGGACCTATTGCTTTCCGCTTGCTGTGAAAAATTTACATGCGTCAATAAGGATGCCGACCATTCGGGGGCACGAGTAAGTAAATCTTTCAGCTTTCCTCCATCATCATTAACCAGGCTAGCAAGTAACTTTCGCACCTCGGCAACCACGCTTGGATCACTTTCCGAATACAATAATTGTGCTTCTGCCTCACTTGGGCTCAACTCAGCGCACGTCTCAAACAAAGCCTTAACGCGAGCCCAACGCGATGCATCCAAAGGTTGCCAAGAAGTGTTCATAAACATCAGTCCGAAATGAATTAGATAATCACTATCTTACTCGAACTCTATAACGATATTTTCTTATGTTGTAGTCAACAAACAAAAATGGCGACAGAAATTTCTGCCGCCATTTTCTAGAAAATTTTTTTAAATCTGTAATAATCAATTCACAAAATTCACCCGACGACCATTCACATTGCGTTGCGCAGGATTACCGTACACGGTAACGCTGCCTGAGCCATTACTTTGTGCGTTGACGTTTTGTGACACTGCTGCATACACAGAACCGGAGCCGTAGCTACTTAAATCCGCACTCAAACTTTTCACAGAAGACAATTGTGCAGAACCTGATCCATGCGTATTGGCGACCAAATTACGGACATTACCACTCGCATTGACGGAGCCAGAGCCATTTACCGAAACGGCTAACTCGTTACCATTAACAGCACCCAAACTCAAAGAACCAGAGCCTTGCACATTGACTCTCGCATCGGTGCTCATCAAACCAAGCGCGTTAATGCTGCCTGAACCACTATTGACGATGTCGAGACGTGTCACACGGCCATCTAAGTTCACGCTACGCGAACCATAATTCTTTACTGCCAAGTTACCGCCGTTTAAACCGCTAATCATCATACGGCCAGAACCATTGGATGTCACCTCTGTTAATGCAGGCACCGTGTACACCACGCGAATCGGGTTGCTACTATTAAACTTTTCATCAATCCAGATTTTTTGCGTATCACCATTCACTTGTGTTTGTACCAAATTAAGCAAATTACTATCGCCACTAATTTCCAAACCAGCAGCGCTACCAACGCGCACTTCCACTTGCATAGGACCACTGACGTTCAAAGCAGAAACGCCATTGACTTGACGTTTATCTAACTGTAAATCGCCATTGCCCTTAACGGCATTGCTACTCCAAGAAGATTCGAAACGGGCATCGTTCCCATCCGGCGCGATAATGATGGCACAACCTGAAAAGGCGAGAATAGAACACAGAGCAAAAATAGTACGCATAGTAAGTTTCCAAAAGAAGTTAATCAGGTGCTGAACTCGCTGTAACTAAGGTCACGGCTTCAGCCACAAACGCACTGTATCGAAACCCAGCCACTGCCTCTAGCACCAAGCGATGAACCGACAAGAAAATGGTCTGAAGCGTATAAATCGCGGTCTAAAAGACCAGACTATTGCGGTTATCCACA
>CAZXSX010000152.1:0-2865 GCA_964643245.1 uncultured Polynucleobacter sp. | reverse complement strand
ACTGGGGAATTATTCAAGGCTGAACTTTCAATTTATACAAGTTTTATAATGGATTATAACCTTGTCCACGCCAGCACTAGCTGGGACCCGCAGAAGGCTTCAATCTACTCTAGAACGAACTCATTAACCTAGTAGACTACTTTAGTAATATTACGTTTATAAGTCTTTTGTAGCAGCGTTTGAATTTATCGGCAGCAACGTTAATCCTGCTGCCCAGCCAACCCAAAAAATGAGGGCAGCAAAGGTAACTGTAGCCGAGACCTCAGTGGTAATCCACAAAATACCAAGCGCAAATAGGGCCCAAAAGACGAGCGATTTCCAGGGTTCTGGTGCTTGTTTAGATTGCTTCATGGCCAGCAACATAGCGACAATTATTAGGGTAAACCCTGGTATGCCAATTGCTAAGACAACATCCAACCAACCGCTGTGGCTATGAGACAAATTCGGGCTGACTTCTGGCCATGTCTCTTTAGCCATTCTTTTAAATGAGTCCTCCACCAGCCCATAACCCAGAGGGGTTTGCCCTGCCAGTTGTAATCCCACTTTGAACCAAGCAGCCCGCTCATAGTTCGTAATAGAAACCATCTTCCCGAACTCATTATTTGGGTAGCCCTTTTCTCCGGCATATTTCCACTGCTGATATTGATCTAATTGCAGTGCAACCTTGGTATCCGCTACTAAGGTTCTCCATGAATCATTTTTTTTCAAATGAATATAGAGTGACGCACCAAAAAAACTAAAGGCCAATAATGCAACAATAAGTTTTTTCCACCAATTTTGAGCGCTTGCCCGAAAAAATAGAATAAAAACAAAAAGGCCTAAACATGCCGCTGCATACGCCATCCCATTTTTAATGTTCTGGATATCAAATAAAAATAAAGTGCTTGCTATGAGGAACATATATAAAACAATTGCTCCGATTTGACGGATGGTCTTTTCATGGGAAGTAAGAACAACTTGTATCTGACCTAACGCAATTGCTAGTGGAGGCAAACAAAACGCAACGTAATCAGTTTTGGGTACATAGTAGGGCTGAGAGCCAAAATAGATTTGCAGATATGGTAGCGCGACGATCCCCCAGCAGGCACCGTATATCGTAAGTGTGTACTTAAGCAAGTAGATCAGTACCGGTGTATATAAACCAAAGAAAATAATCCGCCAAAATGGAGCGCTACCGGATCGCTTTTGCGAATCTCTGCTATCAGGAGCTTGGTGCTGCGCACTGTTATTTACTGCAGCACTCATTAACGAGAGTCCGAGCCCAAAAGCAAAGATGGCACCTATCGCCGCATACTTCCATATCCGCTTGTACTCGCGTAGTTGTGCTGCGTAATCTTGAGAGAGATATAGCAAGTGAAAAGTTGCCCAGGCAAATAGAGCAACTATTAACCAAACTGGTATTGCTCTTCGTTGGAATAACTGACTACGATACTGATAGATTGGATAAAGTCCGGCTAGTGCACCCACAACAAGAGCGGTATTGCGAAAGCCTACAATTTCTGGAAGTATCCAAACGGCATAGAGCACCACAAAAGCGATGCACTGAATCCAAATTAGCCAATTCGGTATGACCGGCTTAAGTTGATGTGAGGCCAACAAATTCTTCTCTTCTTTTCGTTAAATAAATTCTATTGATTATACATAATTAGTATTAAGGAATTTTGAATTCCAATACCATTTAATTTTAAATCTACTATCACTTATCAAGATTCTTTTACGGGTTCGAGAGCATTTTTAGCAACTTCATTAACGAGCAGCTCATTCATCAGTATCATCGCCATTGAAACCGAACCAAACTACAATGAGCTTCCACCCTAAATACCGCCCCGATATCGATGGATTGCGTGCCATTGCAGTTCTATTGGTGGTTGGTTTTCATGCGTTTGAGGTGGCTACTGGGTTTATTGGGGTAGATATCTTCTTTGTGATTTCTGGATATTTAATCTCCTCGATCCTATTTACGGATTTTCAGAACAATCGGCTCAGCATTGTTGATTTTTATCGGCGGCGCATTAAACGGATCTTTCCCGCCCTGCTGGTGGTTTTATCGTTCTGTTTTGCATTGGGCTGGTTCACTCCTTCTCGCCGATGAATTTGCTTCCCTTAACAAACATATTGCCGCAAGGTTAGCCTTTATCTCCAACCTGGTGCTTCTTGGAGAAAGTGGCTATTTTGATAGCGTATTCCACACCAAGATCTTATTGCATCTCTGGTCACTCGGGATTGAAGAGCAGTTTTATATCTTTTGGCCTTTGCTTCTGATTCTGCTATGTCGCATCAAACGCACTATTGGAATGCTGCTTTGGGTTCTACTGGCAGCGTCTTTTCTTCTCAATGTAGCTTTGATCCACAGCAATCCAACGCCACCTTCTATTTGCGCTTTACCCGTGTTTAGGAGCTACTCATCGGTGCTGCATTAGCGTATAGAGTGGTAATCCAAGACAAGTCTCTAGTATTTTGGGGCTCAGCCAACCTCAATGCCTGGCTGGGTTTCGGCCTGTTGGTGATGGCCAATATTGTGATTAATGATCGCAGCCCCTTCCCCGGTTGGTGGGCTTTACTACCAACTTTGAGCGCAGCTCTGCTTATCTCAGCTAGAAATTCAGCTTGGTTTAATCAGCATATTCTAGGAAGCAGGGTTTTAGTGTGGTTTGGATTGATTAGTTACCACTGTACTTGTGGCACTGGCCTTTGCTCACCTTTGCCAGAATTTTAGACGGTGGACGCCAACCTCCCAGTTGGCTCCGCATTAGTATGGTTATGCTGGCAATTGGATTGGCATGGCTCACATACAAATTTATTGAGAAGCCGATTCGTTTTCAGAAGGGCACTATCTTTACACCAAGGCGCCTCTTCCTCATCGGA
>CAZXSX010000151.1:0-2944 GCA_964643245.1 uncultured Polynucleobacter sp. | reverse complement strand
TTTATTATTTGCTTGGTTAGCAAACCAAGGCCATGATTTACACGGTTTGATTTGGGTAATCTCGGCTGATAACCTAAGCTCCGGTATAGCCAGCGCGGCTTTTATCGTTTTTTATCATCGCTCACGAACATTCGCTATTCGGCAACTCAATATGCCCTATTTAGCTCCATGATGTTGTTATTGCCCAAGTGGCTTGCAGGATTTTCGGGTGTGTTTGTCGACCACTTCGGATATCCAGCTTTTTTCTTCGGCACCGCTATTATTGGCGCCCCAGTCCTTTTATTGATTTGGGCAACAATGCATTTCAAGATCCTTCAGATCAAAAATGAAGGCGAATAATTTTCCCCAGATAGTTGTCTAAAGCTTCCAGTCATAATCGATCGTAAGTGGCGCATGATCGGAGAATTTTTCTTTTTTGTATACAGCGGCTTTCTTTGAGCTTGCTGCAATGCCCGGAGTGCTGATGTGATAGTCAATGCGCCACCCCACGTTTTTGGCATACGCTTGGCCGCGATTACTCCACCAGGTGTAACAGGAATCACTAGCTTCAGGTTCTAGTTTTCGATATACGTCTACGTAACCAACCTTATCAAAAAGATTCGTTAGCCAAGCGCGTTCCTCGGGCAGAAAGCCTGAATTTTTGACGTTTCCCTTCCAGTTCTTTAGATCAATTTCGTGATGAGCAATATTGATATCGCCACACAATACGATTTCGCGACCAGACTTTTTCAGATTAATGAGGTGTGGCAAGAAGCTATCGAGGTAGCGGTATTTAGCTTCCTGTCGCTCCGGTGAGCTTGAGCCTGAGGGCATATAAACGGAAATTACGGTGAGCCCTTTAAAACGGGCCTCTACATATCGGCCTTCAGCATCAAATTCGGGGTTGCCATAGCCATAGAGAACTTCGTCAGGCTTGTGAGGGGTATAGATGCCACAGCCGCTGTACCCTTTTTTCTCGGCATGATGAAAGAACCCATGCATGCCATCGGGGTTCAGGATGGCATCTTCTAAATCATCGCGATGTGCCTTGAGTTCTTGTAAACAAATGAAGTCAGCTTTTTGTTTCATTGCCCAAGGTAAAAAGTCCTTTTTAACGGCGGATCGAATACCGTTGAGGTTCGCGGAAATGATGCGTAACATGTGGGTCTATGAGCTCAAATAATTCTAATCAAGATAATTTCATTCGCTTTGCTTTGGAGGCAAAGGTTTTGTCCTTTGGGGAGTTTAAAACTAAAGCTGGCAGACTTTCGCCTTACTTTTTTAATGCTGGCGGATTTGATGACGGCGCTCGTTTGGGAGCGTTGGGTCGATATTACGCTAAAGCCTTACAAGAATCCAATCTGAAATTTGATATGTTGTATGGACCTGCTTATAAAGGTATTACGCTGGCAGCCGCCACTGCAATCGCATTGGCTGACAACGGAATCAATGTGCCTTATGCCTACAACCGCAAAGAAGCAAAAGATCATGGTGAAGGGGGCGCATTGGTTGGCGCGCCAGTCAAGGGCAAAGTTGTGATTATTGATGACGTTATTTCTGCTGGGACTTCAGTTAGGGAGTCTGTTGATTTAATTCGCAAGGCGGGCGCTGAGCCTGCGGCGGTATTGATTGTGCTCGATCGGATGGAAAGATCGGGAACCACAACGGATATTGGTGATAAGTCAGCAGTTCAGGCGGTTGAGCACGAATTTGGGTTACCAGTAATATCGATTGC
The DNA here is from genome assembly GCA_964643245.1 of uncultured Polynucleobacter sp. Taxonomy (GTDB): domain Bacteria; phylum Pseudomonadota; class Gammaproteobacteria; order Burkholderiales; family Burkholderiaceae; genus Polynucleobacter. The sequence continues at coordinate 1,230 of CAZXSX010000151.1, read as the reverse complement.
AAACTTAGCGGGCTTGATGTCGTTCTTGACTGCATCCAGTGATACTCAGCTCAATCATTATTTGCCAGCGGTAAAAGCGTATCGCGATAAATATGGCATTTAAATTTTAGATTACCGTTTCACCTTCAAAAACGGTGACAGCTGGGCCCGTCATGATGACGTTTTGTGTAACACCGTTAATGACTCCTCCCCAGGCGAGTTGAAGATTGCCCCCGCGGGTGTGCACCATGACTGGTGAGTCCAGTAGACCTCTGCGAATGCCTGATACCACTGCTGCGCACGCGCCTGTACCGCAGGCAAAGGTTTCGCCGGCGCCGCGCTCATACACGCGCAATTGAATTTCATTACGGTTGACGATTTGCATATAGCCAGCATTTACTCGCTTAGGAAATGCTGGGTGCTTCTCAATTGCTGGGCCCTCTTGTAGAACGGGCGCACTGGCGACATCGTTTACCACCTGGACAGCATGGGGGTTGCCCATCGAAAGAACACCAACAAAACTATCGTGAGTCGCTGGATCGTCAAGCGGTAAAGCATACAGAGTCTCGCGAAACTCTTGCATACTAGCCAATCCATTCGCATTAAACGGAATTTGGTCGTGCTCGAAAATAGGGGTTCCCATATCAACTTCAACTTGACCATCGGGATGCGCCTTAAGCGTGAGAACAGTGTGTGCAACTTCAACGCGCAAAGGATTTTTATTGGATAAGCCTTGATCGAGAACAAAGCGCACAAAACAACGTGAGCCATTGCCACATTGCTCTACCTCTCCACCATCGGCATTAAAAATTCGATATTTAAAGTCAGCATCAGCCCTGGTGGCTTTTTCAACTAGCAAAATTTGATCGGCGCCAATTCCAAATAGACGATGGGCCAAGGCTTGCCATTGCTCTTGTGTAATTCCGTTTAAGTCCTGATCAATACCATTGAGCACAATGAAATCGTTGCCAGCACCATGCATTTTAGTGAAGCGTAGTTTGCGTCCAATATTGTTTTGATGGGTGCTCAAGATATCTCTAATCGTAAAGGCTGGGTTCACCGGGAGGGCGATGTTTAAAGCATTTATGAACCCAATAGTACTCTGCTGGTCTCTTGCGAACAAGCTCCTCGATGTATTGATTTAGGCGAGCAGTATCTTTTTCGGGATCGTCGCTTGGAAAATTTTGAATTGGTGCTTCAATGGTGCAGTTATACTCACTCTTATCAGCATTAAGAAAAGTGGTCATAAGA
>CAZXSX010000150.1:0-2969 GCA_964643245.1 uncultured Polynucleobacter sp. | reverse complement strand
TATTCGCTGTGCAGCAGCGCTTGCTTAGCTGCCTCTTTCTCTGCAGGCGTCTTAGGGGACCGTGGATCGTAACTGCTGGCAGGGTAAATTTGGATGACACTCGCATCATTTGTCGTGTGAATGGTGTAGAAAAGCAAAATGCAAGTTACAAGTAAATGTTTTTTCAAAATCCCGGTAGTGATAGCAGAACTCTCTCGCAGTTTGACTCTGATGCCAGGAGATATTATTGCTACCGGCACTCCATCGGGAGTGGGGTATAGCAGAAAGCCACCAGAGTTTTTAAAGCCAGGCGATGTGATGGAAACTCAAATCACTGGTATTGGCATCATTCGCAACAAAATCGCTTAAGAAAAAAGCAGCAAGGACGAGCTCTGGCTTACAGAACCCAGAAGTGATGGGTTCCGTCCTTGCTCAGCCGCTCTACCAAACCAAACTCCCAGTCGAGATATGCCTGCGGCTGCAAGGTCAACGTTCGTTCCTTCATAGAGGCGCTTGTAACGATCTAAAGGAGCAGAGGCTAAATGGCTCGGACCTTTCTCCAGATCTAAGCCTGCATTGATCCATGCGGCATTGCCACCTTCAAGAACCACAACCTCTGCCTCAGTTAGCGCTTGCAACTCTGCGACAACGAATTTACTCAGTTCGGCTGGTGTGCTAGTTAATACATAGCGATCAACTTTGGGAAGTTTGGTGAGCGCATCACTCAATTGCGAGCGTAGGGCATACCAGCTGCCTGGTATGTGACCCTTCACATAATTAGCATAAGTACTGAAATCCACCGCAATCGTGTTGCTATCGGTCTTGAGCCAATTCGATAGCGTATTAGCATCTACGGTTTCAGTGGTTGGCAATTTGGGTAATGGCGCTTTCCAGGATCCTTTTTCAGTAAGACAATCTGGCGTGACATCATCCAGCACATACACTTCCCAAGCCATTTGAGCTAACCAGGATGCTGGCATATTGGCGCGTACGCTACCACCGCTAGGATCAACCAGCACAATGCGAGCACCCCGTACTGGTGCAACCATTTCGGTTTCTTGAACGAGTTACCCGCCGGGTACAGAACGAAAGCCAGCAAGGTGTCCTGATTCGTATTCCTCAGGAGTGCGAGTATCAAAAAATAAGTTGTTCGATCGCTTTGAGATTTCCATTGGTCAACCTCTGCCAATGAGGCACGCTTAACTCCTGCACGATCCGCAACATTCCGAGCGCGCTGCGCAGCAGTAGCGGTGGTTTCCTGACCAACTTCTTTAAATTTGCGCGTTTGCCCTTTATCGAGCGTTTGACCGGCCAGAGTCCAGCCGATTGTGCCATTACGCAGGGCATTCACCTCATTTGGAATGCCAGTATTGATTAATGATTGGGTGCCGATAATGCTACGCGTTCTACCCGCACAATTTACAATGATCTTTGTCTTTGGATTGGGTGCCAATTCCGGAAGGCGCAACACTAATTCCGCACCCGGCACGCTAATCCCCGTCGGAATGCTCATCGTGTTGTACTCATCAAATCGGTGCACATCGACTACAACCACATCTTCTTGATCATCAATGAGTTTTTTAACTTCCTGAGCAGATAAAGAGGGGGTATGACGCTTTGACTCGACGAGCTCTCCAAACGATTTGCTTGGCACATTCACGTCTTTGAAGACTTCGCCGCCAGCGGCTTTCCAGCCTTGCACGCCGCCTTCAAAAACGGAGCATCCATAAAGCCCAGTGCGGTTAGTCGCTGCGCAGCCAATTCTGCATAGCCTTCTCCATCATCCAACGTCACAATTGGAACGGTTCTCTTGGGTAGCTTGCCGTATGCACCGATCTCGATGCGGGAGAGCGGTAGATTAGCAGCAAATAATGGATGTTCACGAGCATGAGAGCCCTCTTCGCGGACATCTAAAAAAGCAATCTCTTCTTTATTTAAAAGTTTGTTGCGAACAAAAGAGTAGTTTTTCTTAGAAATGCTCATGCCGTCTCTGTGTTGTCAATTTATTTTTTGTTAATCTAACTTGGCACCGGATTTTTTAACTACCTCACTCCAGCGTGAGGTTTCTTGATTAATGTAGTTTGCTAATTCAGTGTGACTCATTTTGGGAACGGTAGCGCCTATGTTTGCCCAGCGTTCTTTGATATCAGGGGCAGCGAGTGCGGTTTGCACTTCAACGCTCATCTTATCGACAATTTCCTTTGGAGTTTCTTTGATAGCCCACATTGCATACCAACTGGAAACAACAAAGTCCTTCATACCGAGTTCTTGGGCGGTAGGTACATTCGGAAAGGCTGGGCTGCGTTGATTGCTGGCAACCGCTACCGCGATAAGCTGACCGCTCTTAATAAATGGTGCTGCGCCAGCCAGGGTATCAAACATCATATCCACTTGTCCGGCAACCACATCTTGTAATGCTGGGCCTGTACCACGATAGGGGATATACGTAATGAACAATTTGTTTTGCATCTTGAATAATTCACCGGTTAAGTGTTGTGAAGTGCCATTGCCAGTGGATGCGTAGTTGTATTTCCCCGGATGCTTACGAATTTCTTCTATGATGGATTTGAGATCATTCTTGGGAAACTTATTGGGATTGACTACGATGACATTCGGAACGCTGCCAATAATTGCAATCGGTTCAAAGTCTTTTGTAATGTCATAACTGAGATTGGAGTACATGCTCGGTGCAATAGAGTGATGCACTGCGCCCAGTAACCAGGTATATCCATCTGGCGCCATCTTTGCTGCAGCTGCGGCGCCGACAGTCCCACCTGCGCCACCACGGTTATCTACTATGATGGAATCATTTAGTTGAACAGATAACTGCTTGGCCAAAGGGCGTCCAAAAGCGTCAACTGCACCACCGGGAGGAAAGGGGTTGATGAAGGTAATGGGCTTATTGGGAGAAGGCCAGTAAAAGCTAAAACAAGGTAATTTCTATGCATTTTTGACGTCTCCAAGGGTGTTTTGTCTAATTAAAGCATTTT
>CAZXSX010000149.1:0-3010 GCA_964643245.1 uncultured Polynucleobacter sp. | reverse complement strand
CTTCAAGTACGTAGATACACCTGTAATTGTCCCCGTAGTTCCCATTGCAGAAACAAAGTGAGTAATTTGACCATCCGTGTCACGCCAAATATCAGGACCTGTAGTCTCAATATGCGCTCTTGGGTTGTCAGGATTGGCAAATTGATCCAGCAAATGGCCGCGACCTTCACGTTGTAGTTGCAAGGCGTAATCCCTTGCAAACTCCATGCCCCCAGAGGCAGCCGTCAGAATCAGTTCTGCGCCATAAGCTGCCATACTTTGGCGTCGCTCAATACTTTGATTCTCTGGCATTACCAAAATCATTTTGTAACCCAACATCGCAGCCGTCATCGCTAATGCAATTCCAGTATTGCCACTCGTAGCCTCAATGAGGGTATCGCCAGGTTTAATTTCACCGCGCTCTTGAGCACGCAGGATCATCGACAGCGCAGGTCGGTCCTTAACCGACCCGGCTGGATTATTGCCTTCCAACTTACCCAGAATCACGTTATTACGCTTCTCGTTTTCTAAACCGGGAATGCGTTGCAGTCGCACCAATGGTGTATTACCAACAGTCTGCGAGATCGTCAGGTAGGAAGGTTTGCTCATGACCCCATTTTAGCCACAAGCAGAGCTATACCCTAAAAAGTTTAATTTCGACGATGTGGTGTTGAACGCTCTGCTTGATGGCGATTATTAGTTTGATGACGCGAATTACGTCTGCCAGAAGCCCCTTCCTCCTTTTTGGTACGCCCATTGGGCTCCCGAAATGAGCTTGGCGCCTCAATGGTTAAACCGTTATCCGCCATTTTTTCAACCGAACGCGTACCAATGCCACGCACTCGCTTTTGCAAATCATTAGCATCCTGAAAGTGACCACCATCTGTACGCTCGGCAATAATCGTTTTAGCTTTAGAAGGTCCAATACCTTTGATGCTTTCCAATTCTGATTGAGTTGCAGTATTGACATTTATCGGTGATGCACTCGCAATCCCTAAAAATGAAATCGCCAACACCGCTGAAACTAAGGCGGATCTCATGAAACCCATGCTTTTGGAATGAAAACTTTTTGTCATATATTCTCCGAAGTAAATAAAAAATCCACGAGCACAAAGTGGACGTGGATTAAGTACAACGAGATATGGGCTGGATGGTTGACTAAATTTTGACACTACAAATAAAGCAGTAATAACTGACACCTTAGTTGCTGAGAATAAATTGAGCTGCCCGCTTAATTAGCTCGGGCTCAGCTTGATTAAAGCCATGATAGGCGAAGGAATCGCATGCGTTGCCTCGCTAATACCACCCTCGATCATTTCTAGCCGAGAAACATACTCTTTTGGCCTACCCTCGATAATTCTTCGGGTTGCCGATACCGGGGTTCCAGCGCAGCCATCATCTTGGTGATGAATGCCAAGCACTGGAAGGCTTACATCGTCATTAAGAGATGCTGTTCTAATCGTGCCAGCAATAATTACACCTGCTAGCTTCCCTTTAGATCTTGCCATTTCATTCGAATAATAAGTTGCTGTAGAACTTCCCATGCTATGTCCAAAAATCCAAATAGGTAGGTTGGTACTATTCTTGTAGTACTGAACCACTTCGTTAACCCTGCTCATATGATCCTTTCGTTCGCGTAAATTACCCCTGCGCAAATCACCAAGATCGTATGGGGTGTCAACCAGTACCGCATCGATTTGATATTGGGACCAAAGGTTGGCGGAACGAACAAAAGTATGTCGATTTTGAGTACTTCCATCATCTTGAAGACGCATAAGCCCCTCCCCCACCAGGGAAAAGAAGCACTAAAGCTCTTGGTTTTAATGATGGAATTAAAAGGGTTCTTGTTGGCACATCTTGCTCATAAGAAACATCAAAAACTTGAGCAATCCCATAATTCGAAATGAAACAAAAAATTGCTACTAAAACCAGTCTGAACATAGACAATTATTTGCTACCAAGCGGATTGGCTAAAAATCCAGAATTGGCCTCCAACCACTCGATATAGTGACTGACGCCCTGCTCAACATTTAAGAAGGGTTCTGTATAACCAGCTGCACGAAGCTGTGTCAGGTCAGCTTGAGTAAAACATTGATATTTACCCTTTAGCGCATCCGGAAACGGAATGTATTCGATTGCCTTTTCTTTGACCAATTCTTGAAGTGTTGCTGGCTGTGCTTTATCTAGCTTGCGCATAGCATTCGCTACAGCATGCGCAACATCATTAAAGGGCTGGGCGCGACCGGTACCTAAATTGAAAATGCCGCTAATCTCTGGATGATCCAAGAAAAAGAGGTTTACTTTCACCACATCCTCCACAGAAACAAAGTCACGGCTCTGTTCGCCTGGTCCGTATCCACCGTATTCACCAAAGAGCTTTACATGACCATTGGCCTTGTATTGATGGTATTGATGAAATGCTACTGAAGCCATACGGCCCTTATGCGACTCTCGTGGACCATATACATTGAAATAGCGAAAGCCTACAACCTGCGCAGTATTTGCATTTTCAGCAAAACGCTTGCGCATGACTTGATCGAACAAAAACTTCGAGTAGCCATAGATATTCAGTGGCTTCTCATGCTCACGACTTTCAACAAACACATCGGAGCCGCCATAAGTAGCAGCAGAAGAGGCATATAAGAACTGAACCTTTTGTGCGGTGCAGATATCCAGCAAATCCATGGTGTAGCGATAGTTGTTGGCCATCATGAAGATGCCGTCCGTTTCCATGGTGTCAGAGCAAGCGCCCTCATGAAATACCGCCTTGACCTTACCAAAGCGACCGCTTCGAAATGCCTCTAGAAATTCTCCTTTATCAAGATAGTCAATGATGTCTAGATCGGCGAGATTACGATATTTATCGGCAGGACGTAAATCATCCACTGCAATAACATTTTTCTCGCCACGAGCATTCAGCGCTTGAACAATATTGGCACCAATAAAGCCGGCAGCGCCGGTTACGGTAATAGTCACTGAAGTTCCTCTGAAGTTACGGTAGCCGTTCCCAACTTACCAACCACAATACCAC
>CAZXSX010000148.1:0-3024 GCA_964643245.1 uncultured Polynucleobacter sp. | reverse complement strand
TATTTACTAGCTCAAAGGCAATGCTCATTTGCCGATCGCCTCGACTTCCAAAGGTCAGGTTGTTAACTTGGATCAGCCGGGCATTATTCTTTTCTGGCTCTAAAACAAATCCAATAATTAAAGGCGTATCTTCTTTGGTGGCTAAAGCCGTAGAACCGGAGACAAACTCGACATATCCGTCCTTTACCCATTCCTGAGCTTCATTGAAGAATAAATATGCGCCCACTCCAAGGGCTATCACCCCCCATATCACTAATAACTTCAGCTTTCTCATAGTGACTTCTTAAGGTCTAAAAAAGAGAGTGCCGCCATCATCCTTAGAGCCATCTTCGCAAGGCTCTAGTGGGGGTAATTCACCATCAAGACCAATGCTTACCTGCTCTTGCGCTGACGTACTTGCCATCTGCGCTTTAATTGTTTCGCGCATGTTGTACTGCTGATCAGAAGAAATGCTCAATTTGCGATCAACAATAAATGTTGGATCTCAATCGGGGCTTGGCATGACCTCCCTAAAGCGATCAGCTCGCTTTCCTCCCAATAGTGCTTCCTTGACCCAATTGGAATAATCAACCTTGGCAATGGGATAGCTCCCTGGCAACTTTAAGTAGCCCTGGCAATCTGGGAGTGATCCGATTTCCGAAGGCATAACAAGTGCTCTTTCCTGCTCACTGGAAGAAAGGCCAACGCCATCGCGCATCTTTGCCACGCCAAGAGCGGTATTGGAAGCAACGGCCTTAATTTCAGCTCGTCCAAGACGTTGAGACGCACGTTCCATCATTCCAGATTCTTTCACACGAAGCTGCAAAAGGGTATTGAAGCAATTCAGGGCAGTTTCAGCCCTCTTGTCACCCATAGAGGTACTAAATTGACTTTCTGATTGAATCCCTGCCACGATGGCAACACCAAACTTGCGCAGTGTTGCCAAGTGCTCATCCAGCTTAATATCGCCCAACGTATGAATTTCATCTAAGAAAAACCAGTATTTAGCCTCTCCATGAACTATCTCTTGCTTTGAGGCGATCATCGCAAAGGCCACAGCAATGAGTAGTCGGTATAAGGGGGTGAACATGGCTTTGGTATCGTCCGCGCCATAAATGAAAAATCTGGCATCGTCATCAGCCTTAAGAAAATCTGTAATAGTCCAAGAGCTATGCTTAACAGACGCAATGCCATTTAGATAGATAGAGATCGAGCTAATTACACCCTGGCGCTGGCCTTTTGAATCTCCTCCAACAGCCGAATCTGCTACCGAATGTTTAACCAAGTGCGCAACTTCTTCATCAGGCAAGCTTAAAAAAGCGTCTGCAATATCGGATGTATTCATGCTCCCCATCTCTGTCAGTCTTAGCAAAATAACTGAAAACAAGGCTCTCGCAGCATCCTCAAAAAACCCATTTGGGCCAGAAGACACCGATTGTTTTGGTGGTAAAAATGCCTGGGCTAATGTATCAGCGTCATAGTTATATTGCATTTCTGAAAAAATAAACCATGGCACCGAACCTTCAAATGCGGGATTAAAGAAAAAATCCTTTCCTGGACGGAAATAGGCGCTGTAAAACTCCCCGGTAGGATCGTAAATAACCGTCTTCTTCTTTTTTGCGAATACTTGAGTCATGAGGTCATGGATAGCCAATGACTTTCCTGAGCCTTGGGCACCAGAGACCAAAATTCCTGTGTTTAATGCACTTTTTGGTATTAATACTGTTGCCAATGTATACGCAGACTGGCCTTTTTTGCGAACCAGTTTATTTAATTTTTCACTGGAAACAATGGGAAGTGCGCCTCTGAGCCATTGATTTTGCTTGCTCTCCCTACCATTTTTAGCTATCAATAAATAGGTCGCAATAAATACAAAAAATGCTAAAAAATAGGAAAATGTTGTGACGCTCTTAAATTGCTCTACGGGTTTATAGGCGCTTTTAAGTGCAATTTTGACTTTTCTGGGTTTAGGGCTTGAACTAATTTCCCATTAGAGAGCTTGGCAGTCACAATAGATCGACTTCCAGTGGAATCCCGAATTCTCCAAATTTTTGTTTTATCTTGGTCTAAGTGGCTGGCAAGAAAATCAAGCTTAACGAGATCATAGGACTGTGGACTACTAAAATATAGCCATCTAATGGTAGGTATGCAAAAACTAGCAATGGAAAGCACAAGGCAGAAGAAAATTACATCTAAAGTAAACATCAGCCTATTCGAAAATAGAGCCTTACCAACACCAGCATCAGTAACTACGTTATTCTCCATTTGTCTCTCCTTCTACATGAATATAGCCAGCAAAATATTCATTGATCAGCAAATAATCCAATATATCAACTGGTATTAAATTTTCTATAGAGTCACTTTTCAACCCGTATGAGTCCATCCATAAGCCATCAGGAAATTTGGCGTAGTCGACAAAAATCTGGCTTTGGTCAGAATTTTGAACAAGAAGATCATAAGCAATAACTTCATTAGAACCACATAATGTGTATTGATATAAATGAGCAAATGATTCGCTTATTTTAGATTTATAGACTTGACACTGAGCCCCGTACTTTCCAGACAGCAGCAAATTTGGAGAATTCATTGAATCAATATCAATAGGTAGAAACATACTTAGCGTACCTTTCGGTTTTCAAGCATGCCATTCTCATAGGCCGCTGAAATATCGCTTGCACCTCGAAATGACTTGGTAATAATTTTAGATTTGAACTCATCATGCTTTGCTTTTGCAGACTCAGCAGGTTCATTTGGTGTTGGTCTAGCCAATAGATTAGCCCCTATTTCTGATGTAATTGCAATTCCCGCAGCAGCCATTTGGGTACAACTTCTCATTTCTTGAAGTAATTCCATCATCTGATCTTTTAGATTTTCATTGGCTTGCAGTAATGCCTCTTGCTTGCGATCTATTCCTGACAGGCCATCTTTAATCATTCCTCTTAAAAGAGCGCCTATAGGAATTTTTCGTTCTTTAGCAAACTGGCTAATTCGATCATAATCTTTTTGGTCAAGACGAATAGTTGTCACTATCAGGTTTTTTCCCAT
>CAZXSX010000147.1:0-3026 GCA_964643245.1 uncultured Polynucleobacter sp. | reverse complement strand
GCAAAAGGTAGTGCAGGCAAAGTGACTGGCGCTGAACTCGCAAAAGAATTAAATCTCCAGGTAGGGCAATTCTTCGTTCTTTAGGTTGGGGGGATGAAATTGAATCGTATTACCAAGCGCGCACTATGGATTGGGGGCGCAATCGGACTCCTCAATGTAATAATCACGAACATTTTTGTATCCAATAGGCCTATTGGCGCATCAACTTCCTATCCCTATATTTCAGGGCTGTTGTTTGATTTACAAAGCTCAACCTATTTCAAGGTGATTGATATAGCAGGCACTTGGGAGATGTGGTTTGTGCTCGGAGGCTTTATTGGCTCTTTGTGTATCGCTATTTGGACTAAAAAATTCAAGATGCATGCCGTCCCTGATCTATGGGGAAAATATCAAAGTAAATCTACTGCAAAAAGATTAATCTTCTCATTCTTAGGCGGATTTATTTTAATTATGGGTGCGCGTATCGCTGATGGATGCGCAAGTGGCCACATTTTGTCTGGAAATATGGAAATGGCAGTAAGTAGTTTCGTATTCACTATTTGTGTGGCGTTAGCGTATTTTAGATTCACAAAATTTTTCTACAAGAAGAGTTGAAATGATATTGGCCCTTATTGCGGGATTAATTTTTTCGTTCTTAGCTTATAAATCCAATTTATTTTGCGCAGATCAAATTTTGTCTGTAGGGATTTTGAAGAATTTTGAAGCAATATAGGTTTTACTTTTTGCTCTATCCATCTTAAGCCTCGCTTTCTATGTTGAATACAGCTTGGGATATGCAGAGATTAATGTAAAGCCATTTTATTTGGTGGGCGTAGTGATCGGAGGTTTGCTATTTGGGGTAGGTGTCGGGATGCTGGGGTATTGCCCTGGAACCCTTGAGATGGCAATTGGATATGGCAGCATTGATGCGCTTTTGGTTTTATGGGGGCTGCTGGATATCTCTATACCTTGATTTACCCAATGGCGATCACTTTATTGGGGCCGAATTATGGAGCGATTAATTTTTACCCGAACAATTCAATTCTAAATACAGGTTTAGTATTTGCTTTTTCTTCAGGATTATTTATTGCAGCAATCGCGCTACAGAGATCAAATAATCAAATATTGGTCGCCAGAGATTAAATCTCTAAGTTATCAATCAGTCGTGTTTTACCAAGTTTGGCAGCGGTCAGAATGACAAGCGGTTCGCCAGCTTGCAAACTTTCATTGGAGGCGGGAGCTAAATCGCTTTGCTTGCGAATCGCGATGTAATCTGGTTTCCAGCCGCGCTCCGCTAATTTTGCTGTTGCTAACTTCTCAATTTCAGATAAAGCAATTGCATTGCGATCTTGTAGTTGTAGCACTTGTTCGCGAACTACTTGAAGAGCTTTTTGTAGTTCAGGCGCTTCAGTGCGTTCTTCTACCGAGAGATAGCCATTGCGCGAGGAGAGCGCTAAACCATCATCTGCACGTATCGTTTCACCTGGGACAATATCCACTGGTAAAGCAAATTGTTTAGCCATCTGTCGAATGATTATGAGCTGCTGGTAATCTTTTTTGCCAAATACAGTAACCTTGGGCTGAACACAGGAAAAAAGTTTTAGCACTACGGTGCAAACACCCTTAAAAAAACCTGGGCGAAATTCGCCTTCCAGGATGTCTCCTAGCTGTTGAGGGGGGTCAATGCGATATTCCTGTGGTTGCGGATAAAGATCGCGCTCGGTGGGCGCAAACAGAATATAGACACCTTCTTTTTCAAGCTTCTCAATATCCGCCTGCATAGTGCGAGGATAGCTATCAAAGTCCTCATTAGGTCCAAATTGCAAGCGATTAACAAAGATGCTGGCAACAACGGGATCGCCATGCTGCCGTGCTAATCGCATTAGTGAGAGGTGGCCCTTGTGCAGGTTGCCCATGGTCGGAACAAAAGACGCGCGGTTTTGTCCGCGCAAATGATCGCGCAACTCTTGGATGTTGCTAATGATTTTCATGTAACGGGTGTGTATGCAAGGCGCACATAAATTGGCGCGTAAGGTTCTGCTTGTGTAATTTCAACTAACGCCTCTCGCGAGAGTTCCAACATGGCAATAAAGTTCACAATTACTACCGGAATACCCTTACCTGATTTGATGGCATCTTCAAACAGTTCGCCAAACTCAACAAACTTTGCATTCTGAAGGCGACGCAAAATACGGGTCATAAAGTCACGCACGGATAATTCTTCGCGGGTAATGGTGTGGTGCTGGTTTAGTTTGGCACGATGGAGCACATCTCGCCATGCCATTTGGAGGTCTTCTAGATTTACTTCAGTCCAAGTAATGGCTACGGTAGTATCCACAAATCCATGCGCAACCTGGAAGTCACGGCCTTGTTGTGGAATTTGATCAAGCTCTTGCGCTGCCAGTTTCATGCGCTCGTACTCTAAGAGACGACGGACAAGCTCTGCACGCGGATCTTCTACCCCTTCCTCGCTATCGGCTTTCTTCATCGGCAGTAGCATGCATGATTTAATTTCAATCAACATGGCAGCCATCAACAAGTACTCTGCAGCCAGTTCGAGATTGTGATGACGAATCTGATCGATGTAGCTCAGATACTGTTGTGTCACCTGAGCCATTGGAATGTCGAGAACATTGAAGTTCTGTTTACGAATCAAATACAACAGAAGATCAAGCGGACCTTCGAATGCCTCTAGAAAAACTTCTAACGCGTCCGGAGGAATGTATAAATCAGTTGGTAACTTAAAGAGAGGTTCGCCATACAGCTTGGCGAACGCCTCCGACATCCCATCGGTAACGGATGGGGTGCTATCTAGTAAATCGGGTATCGGCTGAGTGCTTGGCTCAGTCATTCGAGTAAACGTAGGCGCGTTGTTTTAATTTAGCTGCTTTGGCGCGATATTGATCTTCCACAGACAGAGGCTCTTTGTCCCAGAGGAGGGCGCGACCCGCTTGTTGGTCTGCTTCCAGATGGGGCTTCTCGGATTTGAGTTCATTTAAGAACTGAGTGAATTCAGATTGATATCTAGCCATAGTATTTCCTAAAAT
>CAZXSX010000146.1:0-3033 GCA_964643245.1 uncultured Polynucleobacter sp. | reverse complement strand
GTTGATGATTGCATCAACGGCAACGGCTGTCTTACCAGTCTGGCGGTCGCCAATGATCAACTCACGCTGACCACGGCCAATTGGAACCATCGCATCAATCGCCTTCAAACCTGTTTGAACTGGCTGGCTAACGGATTGACGTGCGATAACGCTAGGAGCAACTTTTTCAATAAAGTCAGTTAGTTTGGTATTGATTGGGCCTTTGCCATCAATCGGTTGGCCAAGCGCGTTAACTACGCGTCCAAGCAACTCTGGACCTACCGGAACCTCCAAAATGCGGCCGGTACATTTAACGGGGTCGCCTTCTTTTACGGTGGTATATTCACCCAAGACAACGGCACCAACAGAATCGCGCTCAAGGTTCAGTGCGAGGCCAATCGTATTGTTTGGAAATTCCAACATTTCGCCCTGCATCACACCAGACAAACCGTGTACGCGACAAATGCCGTCGGTTACTGAAATTACAGTACCTTCATTGCGTACTTGGGAGTCAACACCCAATTCGCTAATTCGGCTTTTGATCAGTTCGCTGATCTCGGAAGGGTTGAGTTGCATTACTTACTCCTGGGTCTTATTTCGTATGTTCTTAATGGGGATAACTTATGCGCCAAGACTTGCTTGCATTTGAGCTAACTGTGCCTTCACAGAACTATCCATTACTTCATCACCAACTTGAATGCGAACACCACCAATCAATGCTGGGTCAACCTGAATAGTTGGGCGCAATTCTTTACCCCCAAAGCGCTTCTTCAAACTTGACAACAAATCAGTTAGTGCAGAACCCTCTAAAGGGAACGCGCTGGTAATCATTACTTCTGCTGCACCTTCGCTCTTGTTCTTCATTGCTTCAAATTGATGCACAATTTCAGGAACAGCTGCTAAGCGGTGGTTTTGATTCACAAGATTTAAAAAGCTTGCCACTTTGGGATCGAGCTTAGTTTTCACCATGCCAGACAGTAGCTTGCTTAAATCATCAGCAGAAACTTTTGGGTTGTTTGAAAGGGCGGCAATTTCTGGCATAGCGGCAAGCTGTGCCAATTCATTTAACTGCTCCAACCAACCAGCAAGCTCAGCTGGCTTAGCGCTTTGGAAAAGCGCTTCAGCATAAGGTCGTGCAATAGTGGCTAAATCAGCCATATCAAAGTTCTGCCTTTAATTGATCAAGTAATTGGCCATGCGCTTTTGCGTCAACTTCACGACGCAAAATTTGCTCGGCACCTTTAACAGCAAGCAAGGCAACTTCGGCACGCAACACTTCACGAGCGCGTGTAATTTGTTGATCCGCATCTTGCTTCGCTTGAGAAATGATTCGAGCGGCTTCGGCTTGTGCGTTAGTGCGAATTTCTTCTGCTGACATTTGTGCACGTTTTTCTGCTTCAGCTACGCGTTGAACACCTTCTTGGCGTGCTTTATTTAATTCTTGCTCTGCTTCATTGCTAGCCAATGCAAGAGCTTCCTTACCACGCTCTGCAGCGGCCAAGCCGTCAGCAATTTTGCTTGAACGCTCATCTAGCGCCTTCACTAGAGGTGGCCACACAAAACGTGCAACTACCCACCATAAGACGAAGAAGACGATCATTTGCGCGAATAGGGTCGCGTTCAGATTCACGATATTCCTTTCAGTATTGTTGAGAACAATTGGATGACCCGATGGTCATCCACGCCAAAACAATTACTTAATAACTGCGAGCAGTGGGTTTGCGAAAGCAAACAACATTGCAACACCAACGCCGATCAAGAACGCAGCGTCGATCAAACCAGCCAAGAGGAACATCTTAGTTTGGAGTGGCTCCATCAATTCTGGTTGACGCGCACATGCTTCAATGTACTTACCACCCATCCATGCGATACCCAAGCAAGCACCGATTGCGCCGAGGCCAATGATGATACCGATACAGATCGCTGTGAAACCTTGAATGTTTGCGAGAAATTGTTGCATGTTGCTGACTCCTGAAGTTAAAAGAGGGAGGTTAAAAATAAAATCTTAGTGATGGCTATGTGCTTGCCCGATGTAAACCAAAGTCAACATCATAAAAATGAAGGCTTGCAACAAAATAACCAAAATGTGGAAGATAGCCCAAACTGATCCAGCAATAACGTGGCCCACCACTCCAAACAGGGATAAATCGAGGTTGAATGCCCAGACGCTTCCGAGCAACGCGATCAACAAAAAGACCAGCTCGCCAGCGTACATATTTCCGAAAAGTCGCATTCCTAAAGAAACGCCTTTTGCCAAATATTCAATAATGTTCAATGCCAAGTTGAAAGGCGCCAAATACCATTTCGCGCCAAACGGGGCAGAAATCAATTCGTGCAAGAAACCGCCAAAGCCCTTAATTTTGAAGCTGTAGAAAAACACCAAAATCAAAACGGAAAGGGACATTCCCATCGTGGCATTCAAATCAGTTGTTGGAACTAATCTGTGATGGGGAACATGGACACCAAAACTCTCGATGAAATGATTTACTCCCAAAACCCAATCCACTGGAATCAAGTCAAGCGTATTTAAAAGAATTACCCAAAAGAAAACAAAGAGGGCGAGAGGGGCAATGAACGTACGATTGCCATGAACAATGCTCTTAGCCTGTGTATCCACCATCTCCACAACCATCTCCACTAAACACTGGAAGCGACCTGGAACACCTGGTGTTGCGCGACGCGCAGCAATCAACAAAATAAATACCGCGATAAAGCCCATGAGTGAGGCCCAAAACACGGTATCTAAATTCACAATGCTGAAATCAATAATCGACGACTGAGGGCCGCCAGAACTGGTGAGGTTTTGTAAGTGCTCAGAAATGTACGCTGTTGGCGTCATTTGCTCAGCTGCCTCATGGGCTTGGTGTACTTCGCTAGACATCTCTTAACTAGTCCTTTGTTTCAATCTCAATTGTCACTACTTAGCGCCACAACCACGCTAGCCATACACACTTCAGGGCAAGCAGATGGTCACCAATAGCGGGGACCCAAAGCACGCCAGGGACGAGGTATGCACTCCCCACAAACAGCCTAACAGTATCAATGTCACAGCGA
>CAZXSX010000145.1:0-3093 GCA_964643245.1 uncultured Polynucleobacter sp. | reverse complement strand
CATCTGTAATTTGATGGCGACAACTTGTACCATCCGCCACCACCCAAGTATCAGGCGCATTACGAATAGTAGGCAATAAGCTTGCTTCTGCCATTTGGTTTTGAGATTTCAATATGCTCGGCCTCATAACCAAAGTTACCCACCATACTGCAGCATGAAGATTCAATCAGTTTTGGATTGGCATTCGGAATAAGTTTGAGTAGTTCCAGCGCTGGGGTCACTGCGGCAAAGGACTTTTGATGGCAATGTCCATGAAATAACACAGGCTTGTTTGAGGGTTGAAGATTTAAGGTAACTTTTCCAGATTTAACCTGTTGTGCTAAAAATTCTTCTAAGAGCTGTGCATGTTTGGATACTAATACTGCGTGTTCGCCAAAGCCCATAACGAGTGCCTTATCTTCCAATGTGAACAAACAAGAAGGCTCTAGTCCAATAATGGGAATATTTTGTTGAGCATATGGCGCTAAATGGTCGACTAGTTCGCCCAGAGTTTCTTTGGCTTTATCGACCATACCTGCCGCCAAATACGTTCTGCCGCAACAAAACTCTTTTGAACACGCGCTTTGCTGTTTGGTCTTTCCGGTGCCCTGGCTTTTGTGGGGAATGTGAATGGCGTATCCAGCGGCTTGAAGAACGCGGATTGCCGCTTTCAGGTTTTCATCTTCAAAATAGGCATTGAATGTGTCCGCCAAAAGCACTACACCCTTTTTAGCCGCTAGGGTTTCTGGGCCGTATTGATATGGGGAAATCGATTCATAATTACTCCAGAAGTTAATCCCCCTCCAAGTCGGCAAACTACGCTGAGCGGAGATGCCCATGATCCACTCTTGTAGCTTGGCAATTAGTTTAATGCGATTTCTCAGATTGAGTAGGGCGGGCAAAAGAGGAATTTTGCTAATCATGCCTGCGTAATTTGGAAGATAGGCCACTGCCAAATCTCTCAGAGAGTGCCCAACCCGTTTTTATACGCTGATAAGAACTCAATCTTCATTTTGGCCATGTCTACACCAGTAGAGCATTCACGTCTACAGGCTTTACAACTAACGCACAACTCCATTACTTCTTTAATCGCATTGCTACCCAAAGGTGAAGATTCATCTTGAATATTGAGTTGATTTGATAGCGCCAAGCGCAAGGTGTTAGCTCTGCCGCGAGTCAGATGTTTTTCATCGCGAGTCACACGATAGCTAGGGCACATTACTTCTGCATCAAATTTGCGACAGTGCCCATTGTTATTGCACATCTCTACTACTTTGGCTAAACCCATAGCAGGGTCACCGCCAGTGCCGGGTGCTGTGGTCTCTTCGGTAACGGGATTGTTTTGTATATTCCATGCTGACCAATCCAGAACGGGCTGTAAAGGAATGATTTTGTAGCTCGGTGGAAACCGAAAGTTACGCGCATCATCCATTTTGGGAGGATCAATAATCTTGCCAGGGTTAAACAGTGCTTGAGGGTCAAATGCATGTTTAATTTCGGCAAGGGCTTGCGTGATCGTGGACCCAAACTGCTAGGAAATCCACTCGCCTCGGCATAAGCCATCACCATGCTCACCGCTATAGGCGCCTTTATATTTGCGCACCAATGCTGATGCTTCTTCGGCAACGGCACGTATCTTCTGTGCACCGTTCCTGCGCATATCCAATATAGGTCGTACATGCCGCGTGCCGACAGATGCATGAGTATACCAAGTGCCGCGCGATCCGTATTTGGCAAAAACATCGGTTAACGCCTGCGTATACTCCGCCAAGTTCTCGAGCGGCACTGCGCAATCCTCAAAAAACTCACGGGCTTGCCATCATCCTTGAGGCTCATCATGATGTTCAGTCCAGCTTTGCGCACTTCCCATAAATTCTTTTGCAAAGTGGCGTCTGGCATGGTTACAACAGAGCCGGGCAGACCGAGGTCGCCCATCAACTCTTGTAATGCAGTGAGTTTTTCGAGGAGTGGTGCATGTTCTTCGCCTGAAAACTCGACCAACAGAATCGCATCTGGGGTTTTGGCAGCAGGATCAATTAGTGCAGTCTCAATGGTTTTTTGAAAGCTAGGATTGCTGCGCGCCAAATCAATCATGGTGCGATCAACCAATTCCACGGCAGTGGGGCCCAGCTTCACAATATGCTGAGCACTATCCATTGCCTTATAAAAGCTGGCGAAATTCACAATGCCGAGCACTTTATGTTTTGGTAATGGTGCCAACTTGAGTTTGAGGGATTTAAAGTAGGCTAGAGTGCCTTCGCTGCCTACTAATAGGTGAGCCAAGTTCACGCTGCCATCTTGGGTATAGGGCAGTTCGCTTTGCGGATGAAAAATATCTAGGTTATAGCCCGCAACCCGTCTTAATACCTTCGGAAAACGTGCCTCGATTTCAGGTTGGAGAGTGTTTGCCAGATGTTTAACAAAGTCACCTAATTGCTTAGCGGCTCCTGAGCTATTGGCATAGTTACCGAATTGTGCGATTTGACCATTGGCCAACTAAGCATCAATCTCTAAAACGTTATGCACCATATTGCCGTAGGCAATCGAGCGGCTACCGCATGAATTATTGCCAGCTATGCCACCAATGGTGGCTTGTGCACCAGTAGACACATCCATGGGATACCAAACTCCATGTTGCTTGAGAGATCCATTTAGATGATCCAGCACGAGACCTGGCTCGACTTCCGCATAACCTTTTTCAATATCGAGATTCAGAATTTTTGAAAGTATTTGCTGTTATCAATCACTAGCGCTGCACCAGTAGTCTGGCCGCACTGACTAGTACCGCCTCCACGAGGCAAGACTGGAACACGAAGCTCGGCGGCAATCTAAATAGCAGTCGCAGTATCTTCAGCAGTCTTGGGAACAAATACAGCTACCGACATGATTTGATAAATGGAGGCATCGGTTGCGTAGCGACCACGACTAGCGCTGTCGATCATCACTTCGCCTGAAGTTTCTTGGCGTAAGCGCTTCGCGAGCAATGCTTGATCTATCAGCATTTCTGGAATATCTAAGGGTTTATTCATTTGACCACCTCCCTTGTTGATGATGCCGCTTCGGCCTCCAGGAGCTGTACCACCACATCGCGTTTATTGTGTACGTGTTGGATCA
>CAZXSX010000144.1:0-3189 GCA_964643245.1 uncultured Polynucleobacter sp. | reverse complement strand
ATAATGGTACTATTTATTCAAATATTCGATAAGGAGGCGGAATGGCCTATTTACCGTCATTAAAGCAACTCAGCTATTTGGTTGCTCTGGCTAAGGAGCTCAATTTCACTCGGGCGGCTGAGGCATGTTTTGTGGGGCAATCCACCCCAAGTGCTGGCCTAAAGGGGTTGGAGGAGGGTTTGGGGATTCAGCTGGTAGAGCGTGATCGGCAAAATGTATCAATTACTCCAGCGGGATTTGAAGTGCTAGCGCGTGCCAAAACAATTTTGACGGCATTGGAAGATTTAGTAGAGTATGCGAGCGCCTCAAGCAAACCAATGACGGCAACTATTCGTCTAGGAGTCATTCCAACCATTGCACCGTTCTTGCTCCCCAGTGTTTTGCCAGAAACTCGTAAACGGTTCCCTAATCTCAAAATTACTTTGCGGGAGGACCTAACTGCCAATCTATTAGCAAGGCTCGCTGAACATAAATTGGATTTCGCACTAATTGCTTTGCCATATGATGTAAGTGGACTTCTAGTGGAGGAGTTATTTGATGATCCGTTTTGGTTGGTAGCGCGAGAAGGCGACCCAGCCCTGAAAGGTAAGGAGGTGACTCTGCCAGCCAAGATGGCTGAGAGGTTGTTGCTTCTGGAAGAAGGTCACTGCTTACGAGAACACAGTTTACAGGCGTGTAAAAAAAGCGGATATTCGAAAAGATGATGGCGTAGAAGCGACGAGTTTATTAACACTCTTGCAAATGGTGGAGTTAGGTTTTGGTATTGCCTTGTTACCTGAGATGGCAGTGAAAAGCAGCCTACTAAACAACAGTGATTGGGTTGCAAAAGCGTCGTCTGCACCAGCGCCCAAAAGAATTATTGCTTTAGTGGCACGATCATCCACTGCGCATGCTGCAGAGTTTGCGGCTTTATCAAAATGTATTCGAGATCAATTTGGCGTGAGCTTGAAGAGAGCGAAGTGAGTCTCAACGCCAAAAAAACTTATGTAATAGTTTATTTCTTATCTTCTGGGTCTTTTAGAAGATCGTAATGGTTGGCCACTAACAGCAGCGCTAACGAAGTGCAACCCACAGCAAAAAATTCCCATTGATGCAACATGGCAGTATCCACAACGGTCATTAGAACCGTCCAGCCTACAGCCATCTTGGCTTTTTTGGATAAGGGTTTCATGGGCATCAATCCTTAGGCGTGCGCTTTTACTTTATTCAACATGCGACGAAGGGTATCGTCTTTAATAACATAATGTTGCCACAAGCCAGCCAAGGCGTGGATACCTATTTAAAAGTAGAGTGAATTTCCTAAAAAATTCATGAATACTCTCTACCAATTTTTTAGACTCGACGTTTGGGGTTACAAATTGAGGCCATACTAAACCAAAGAAGTGAATCTCTTTGCCTGCATATTGAAAATACAAAATGCCGAAAATTGGGGAAATTAATAGCAGCGCGTATAGCAACCAATGCATCGCTTTTGCTAGATTGGTAAATAGTGGAATTGGGTTTGTAGGGGTGGGGACTCCATACCTAAAACGAATGAATAGTCGAATCGCCATCGCTATAAAAATCAGCTGACCGAATACGCCATGAATTTGTTTGCACAATTCCCGAGGTTCGCTCCCCTTAGGAAATTGCCCCTTTAATTCGATAGTGATGAACGCTGCTATAACCAGCAGGAATACCAGCCAATGAAGAACGATGGAGGCAGGGTGATAGCGGGCAGTTGACATAGCAAGATCTCGAAAAGAATGATTTGCTATAAATGATAATGAATCTCATTAACAATTACAACTATAGGGTCAAACACCCCAAAAGGCCTATTAGAGACTCAATTTAGCCTGACTTTAGCGCTTAATTCGCTAACAGGGCCTCTTTTATCAAGTTGCGATAGTCCCAGAGCCTCAATCTCAAAATCGACTTGCCCGGGATGAAATACGGCGTCATTACGAAGGTCGATGACATATGTCCAAACTAAGTCCCGTCCACGGTTCTTAAAGACATCCACTATACGTTTCATGGGTACCGCCCTTGGGGTATGGCTGCTTAATTTTTGGAGGACGAACTGACAGAGCTCGACTTAAGGGAGATGTTTTGTTGAAGAGTAATTAAATTGCGCGCTTCAATTCGAATGACACCGCCTCGTGGGCTATCAATATCTGCAATCAAAAAGAATGAGATGGAGGTTACAAAGGGGAAGATCATGAATAAGCCAACGTTCTTCTTGAAGTTGCGCATACCAAATCCAACCAACACATTGGCACAGAGCGCAATTGCTGCCATGAGAGCCCAAGTGGGATAGGGAATGCGATTCCACCATGCGGCCTGTACATACCCTTGAGAATTTAAGACATCATTCATGCCCGATACCACCAAAGCTATCGAGGGGCTTGGCTGAGAGCGGGCGGTTGGCAGAACTGCATTCCAGAGCGCATCTTGCAGCTCATCGGTTTTTTTGGTGAATTTCTTGAACTTTCTCTCTGCTCTGTTTGGAGTAAAACAAAATACGTTGATCAAGATATTGCCGTAAGAGCTCTTTCGTTTTCGCTGAAGCATTCTCAGGAAGCAGGTCTGCGCGAAAATACTCTGCGCCAATGGCGTTCGCTTCGCTTTCCTCCAAAATCTCACGGTTGTCATGGCGATCTATTGCCATTGAGAAGGTGAAGCCAATGATGAGTGCCAATAACGTCAACGTGGCCGTTTGAATAATTCCCAAGTCTTCTGAGGTCTCAGTATCTTTCGTGCGGTAGCGGCTAAGAAAGGCGTTGCCAAACCAAACAGCCAAAGAAAAGCCGAGGAATGAAATTCCAAAGACTAATGCGGGGTGGTTAAGAAGGTAAGAAATTTAGAAGGTCCCTGGATATAAGATGTCTTTAGTGACATTCTGAATATCACGATGCCCAGTAAACGCCATGGTGATATCCAATTCATTGTGAATCAATTCAAGGCACTTGGTCACACCTGCTTCTCCCATGGCGCCTAAGCCATACAAAAATGGGCGACCGATCATGGTGCCGCGCGCGCCCGATGCCCAAGCTTTCAAAACATCTTGGCCGGACCGAATGCCGCCATCCATCCATACCTCGATGTCGTTACCAACGGCATTCACAATTCCAGATAAGGCTTTAATGCTGGAAATTGCACCATCAAGTTGGCGGCCACCATGGTTAGACATAATTAAAGCATCGGCACCAG
>CAZXSX010000143.1:1975-3236 GCA_964643245.1 uncultured Polynucleobacter sp. | reverse complement strand
GATGGCAAACTGGAACAAAAAAGTCAGTCTTGAGCTAGGTGGCAGTATTAACCCAAGCTTTAGTAAAGTAACCGACAGTGCTGCCAGGAGCCTGGATTTTTTAGGCAAAAGAGAAAAATCGTTGAAAGACAGTCAAGCACTGGTTGGTAAGTTCAAAGCCGACAAGGAGCAAATAGATAAGACGCGGGCAAGTTTAAAATCACAAGTGACTGAGCTTAAAGCATTACAGCGATCATATATTGCAACAGGAAGTGCAGACACTAAGTTATCGGCAAAACTAGCTAAAAAACGGCAACAAATAGCTAAAACCAATACCACGCTAAATGAGCAAAGAAAGAGTTTAAAAGGGCTGCGGGGAGATTTAAACAAAGCAGGGATGAGCACCGCCAATTTAACGTCAGAAGAAAAACGCTTGCAAATGCAATTAGAGAAAACCCAAAAGCGAGCCAAGGTTAAGGGGCAAGCCTTATCGGCGCTTGGTGGTGGTATAAGTAAGCTTAAATATCTCGCTTTAGGTGCTACAGCCGCGATTGGTGCAATAGGAGCTGCCGCCATGAAATCAGTCAATAGCTTTGCTGACCATGCGGACAATATTGCCAAAACCGCAGATAAACTCAATCTGAGTACAGACGCCTTGCAGGAACTCCGCTATGCCGCAGACCTTGCGGGAGTGTCGAATGAAAAGTTTGATAAATCACTGGAGTTCATGCAAAAAAATGTGGTTGATGCAGCTGATGGCACAGGGGAGGCAAAAGAGGCGTTAAATCAGCTGGGGTTAAGTGCTGAGGAACTGAAATCCATAAAGCCAGACCAGGCATTGGGACTCATTGCTGACGCTATGAACGGTGTCACCAATGACCAGGAACGCTTAAGAGTTGCCACGCGTATCTTTGGGCGCGAAGGCGCAGGCATGGTCAATATGCTTAAGGATGGGTCGCAAGGCTTAAAAGAAATGGGTAAAGAAGCGCACAAAGTAGGGGCAGTGCTTGGTGGGAAATCATTGCGTGCGGCAGAGGTGAATGCGGATGCCTATTCCAGGATGAAAATCAGCCTGCAGAGCCTAGCCTTTGCCATTGGCAATGAATTGATGCCTAAAATGACCATTCTATACACACAGGTAACTGAGTGGATTGCCGCTAATCGTGGACAAATTGGGGAATGGGTAAAATCGTTCAGTAGTATGATTAGCTCGGTATTTAGTGGGGTAAAAGCAGTTGTGCGCTTTATGCAGTCAACCATGGGGTTGGATAATGCCTTTAAA
>CAZXSX010000143.1:0-1875 GCA_964643245.1 uncultured Polynucleobacter sp. | reverse complement strand
TTGCTAATAACATAGGTGTTAATTCACGTTCGGAGAACAAAATCAGTTGGGATAACTCTAAGCCGTTGCAAACGGAAAATTTTAGTCAGTTACAACAGCAAGTTAAAGCAGCTAACCAGCAAATCAACAACAGCAATAAAACCAATAATGTGACCATTACCAACCAAGTGACAGTTCAGGGGAATGGTGACAAAAACACGCTGATGCAAGGGGTTGAACAAGCCACCCAGAAAGCACTCTATGATTTTAATCTGGGTGGTGTGTAGATGGCGTTTATTCCCTTAGTGCTAGGTACCTTGCCTTTTAGTGTAAATACCGCAACCTATAACAAAATAAGCAAAAGCTATTCAAGCAATTGGGCAACGCAGGAGCGGATTAATAATAGTCCCGCGCTGCAAAACACGGGTGATCAGTCGGAGACGATGACTATCTCAGGGGTGACTTTCCCGCATGATAGCGCGGGATCAAAAGGTGCACTAATGGTACTGCGTGAGTTGGCTACCAGTCAAGATAGTAATTTCCTGTTTGATTTAGATGGGTTTATCTATGGCAAATGGGCAATTACCCATATTCAGCAGGAGAACACCAACAACAGCAACACAAGCTATACGGTAAGCCTGGCACGCTATCCAGAAACCACAGCAATTGACCAGGCGAAGGCGTATGTAAAAGGAGCGACTAATGGCTAAATACATCACTAAAAATGGTGATATGCTCGATCATATCTGCTACAAATATTACGGCACCACCGAGCTTACCAACAAAGTGCTTGAGGCGAATCGTGAGTTGGCGAAACTAGGTGCGGTACTGCCATCGGGCGTCACGATTGAATTGCCCGAGATTGAGAAGCCCACGGCAAAACGTAAGGTGACGCTATGGTGATTGATTTTCAAATCTTAGCCGATGATAAAGACATCACCGAGAAAATAAAAGCGGCACTGGTAAGCTTGACCATTACGGACACCACAGGCGACCATGCCGATGGCTTAAGTCTGCGTTTAGCAGATTATACGGATTCGATCAAATTTCCTGAGTCCAGCGCAAAGCTAAGCGTGCATCTAGGTTACCAAGACAATCTGCACGACTTTGGTTTTTTCTTTGTTGATACGATGAGCTACAGCTACCCACCAAGCCTGTTGAGTTTAAATGCCAACAGCGTGCCCTTTGCCGCATCAAATACTTATAAAGCAATGCAGACGCAGCAGACGCGCTCCTTTGATGATATTATAATATCAGACTTGGTAAGCGCGATTGCCAAAGAACATGGCTTAGAATCATCGGTAGCGCCTGAAATTGGGAAGATTAAAATTGAGCACATCGACCAAACGGATGAAGGCAATATTGGTTTTCTGTATCGGGTTGTGCGGCAATATGGTGGTACGTTGAAGCCGACACACACGAAATTGGTCGTGCTTGATGAAAAAGGCAAAAACGCCAAAGATGAAGAGATGCCAGGTGTCACGTTAGATTTAAAAGAAATGTCGCAGCTAAGCTACAGCAGCAAGAAGGAAGTCAAGTTCAGAAGTGTGAGTGCAAAATATCATGACGTTGATAGTGCTGAAACTAAAAAGGTGACCGCAGGCATTGGACAGCCTGAGTTTTTGTTGTCATACACTTACACCAACGAGACGGAAGCTAAAGCCATGGCTAGAAAAGTATTAGATGGTTACTCGCTTGATACTGATTCGATTAACATCACGACCGTGGGCAATCCTGACATCATTGCGGGCGTTCCAATTAAAATCAAAGGCTTGCGTGAAGACATTCCGCAAGACTGGTATGTCAAAACCGCAACGCATTCATTGAGTAAACAAGGCTATCAAACCAGTGCTCAGTTGACGCTTCTTAAGTCAACTAACACTTAAAAGATTGTGT
>CAZXSX010000142.1:1243-3360 GCA_964643245.1 uncultured Polynucleobacter sp. | reverse complement strand
ATGAACATTTTTGCAAATCGTTCTGCGAGCCTTCTGACAAAGCATGGCAAAGAAGCGATTATCGGCCCATTACTGTCTGAAGAGCTTGAATGCCGAGTGATTCATACGGACGCCTACGACACCGATCGTTTAGGAACCTTCACAAACGAAATTGCTCGGTATGGCACACAACTGGATGCCGCTCGCAAAAAAGCTAAGCTTGGCATGGAGCTTCTGCATTTAGATCTGGGGATAGCGAACGAGGGTGCATTTGTAAGTGATCCTTACTCTGGAATAACGGCTTGGAATAACGAACTTGTCATCCTAATTGATCAACAGCAAGACCTCGAAATTACCGGCTTCTCTGGCGCCCGTGCTCAAAACGATAGCGCTTCCATTGGTCGCTAGGAGGACCTATTAAGATTTGCCGAGTCCGCTCTATTCCCAGATCATTATTTAGTTATTAAACCAACCGATGAATATCATCCAAAGTCATTCAAAGGGATCAGAGATCGAGCCATGCTTCAAGAAGCATTTGAATGGGCAAAAAACTTTCTTCTAACGGCGTTATCCATGTAGAAAATGATTTGCGTGCTTTTGCCAACCCTACAAGAATGGAAAATATTCGCAATGCCACGACTGATCTCATTCGAAAAATGAAATCCTTATGCCCAAAATGCAGCAGGCCAGGCTTTTGGATCAAGGATATTAAGCGTGGACTACCTTGCAATGCTTGTGGCTTACCAACCGATCAAGAGATTGCCAAAGTATGGGGTTGCAGCAAATGTGGATATGAGGATGTAGAGGGCATGAAAGTACTCCGCTTTGCAGATCCCTCCAGATGCTCTCATTGCAACCCGTAATAGGATGCTGATCGACAGCTTAAGAACTTAGAACTTAAAAGTGACAGAAAGCTGAGCGCCTTGCATAGTAGTTTTTTGTAAACGCCGCCTGACTTCATATCGTAGTAGAGAGCGCGATAGGTTAACGAAGCGTCAATGAGGCTGTTAAATGTTTTTCCAACACCATCAGCCACCTGCCATGTTAAATTGGTTGTGCCGCCACCACTGCCAATATCCGCATATGCGGGGATATACCACCTCGATTCGGCAATGCGATGCGCCCCTTAGCGCCAATTATTGGATCTGCCGTGGAGGTCGTTTTGGATAAAGATGTGCCATCCAAATTGCCGTTCAGGGTGGCAGTGACATCAATTCCTCGGACACCTAGCAACGCATCTACATATGCTTCCTTGGTATTGGCCAAGGTATAAGTTGCAGCTCCGGTGAGAATTGTTTGCTGCAATGTCACCTTGTCAGCGAGCTTAGCAACACCACCATAAATCGGTACTGAACCAGAATTTTGCAAGGTTGCAGAGATTAGGTCGCCCATACCCCCCAATTTCCGTAATGTGCTTCAGCAGCAATCATGCCGCCAGACTTTAAATCGCCAAGAACATTGCTAGTACTCATGTCAGCAGTTCTTGCAAGACCATTATCAAAATTGAGCGTGCCTTTGATGCCTGCACCCCAAAGATAGGGAGTCACCTCAAAGCGCCATTCATTAGAAATTTTGGGTATTGGCGAAGGTTCGCTTGCAGCTTGCGCCAAACTGATGTTGGCAGACAAGCTAATAGAACACAGTATGAGTTTTTTAAGATATTTTTCATAGCAATTAAAGGCATTATTTAATGCAAATTCAGTTTAACAAAATTTTATTAATGTAAATTACAACCCTTTTGGGCTCCTTATATTGGTTTTCACGTGACTAAGCTTCTAGAGCCAATTCAAGGCATGACATAATCTCTACAAAATCAAATATCTACAAAGAGACAAGATTTTGAATCCAGTAGCTTCTTTTTTTACACACTAAGATTAGTCATCCTAGCGATACTATTAGCCGGCATTCCGATCACTCAAGCTTGGGCAATTGAAGATGAAGACAAATTTTCAGCCTATTTTGAAAATGTTTCCGGAGACTACTCTAGAGATAAAATTCTCGAGCTTTGGTGATACCACGATTACCAAGGCAACCAGAGCTACAACGACACCATTAAGCTGCGCATCTATCACCCGCTAGATATTGAACGCTTCCGCGGCACGATTCGACTCGATACATCGTATGTAGCGTCATATGGT
>CAZXSX010000142.1:0-1143 GCA_964643245.1 uncultured Polynucleobacter sp. | reverse complement strand
GGTTTGATACCAAAGATAACTCCTTGCAAGTAAATCCAAACCAACCACCACTTCTGCGTAACCTTCAGCTCTATCCTGCATTTGGATTTCAATTGGCGCCAAATACACAATTGCACATGTGGGATGAGAACGGGGTTGTATACAACTCTGCTGGCGGAGGATGGTTTGTGCCGATTGATGCAATGGTTACCCATCGGGTGACCAAGAATTTTTTATTTGCACTTGGCGCAAGCAAACAAGTTGTCCAAACTTACAACCAGTACGACTGGTCGATATACGGAAAACTTTCTTTTAATTTTTAATCGACAGTAAACATAAGCACCTGCATGGTCATACTACTTAACCCATATCGTAAATTCTTCAGCACTTACACGTGGGGTTCTAAATGTATTCACGATATGATCTTTATCGGCATACCCAAGCGCCATACCGCACACCAGCATCTCATTTCCTTGGGCGCCAATAAACGGCAAAATGATTTTTGAATAGTGATTCCAAGCGGCTTGCGGACAAGTATCTAAGCCTTCGCCCCTTGCGGCAATCATGAAGTTTTGCAGAAACATGCCGTAATCAAGCAGCGAGCCCCTACCTAGATTTTTATCAATTGTGAAAAAAATCCCCACAGGAGCACCAAAGAATTCAAAGTTCTTGCGATGCTGGGAATGCATCCTATCTTTATCGCCCTTGGTGATACCAAGTAAGCCGTACAGGCCCCAACCATTCTCACGGCACCGATCAATATAAGGACTAAACCATTTACTTGGGTAGTAGTCGTAGCTGGCTTGAAATTCTTTTTCTAACCCTGGATTCTTTGCAAGGTTATCGTAGGCATTGCAGACCTGGTTGCATAAATCTTGCAACTTCTCACCCCCTAATACATATGTCTTCCATGGCTGCGTGTTAGTACCCGAGGGGGCTCTTGCAGCAAGATTAAGCAAACTTAACACCATATCTCGAGAAACCGATTCTTTTGTAAATGCTCGCACCGACATTCTGGATTCAATGGCTTTAGCTACAGAATTCATTTCTTCCCTCGTTTGGTCTTAAATTTCCTATTTAGCTTGATTGCTATTCAGATATGATATTTGGATTCATCACTATTTCATATCCATACCTCTAAATCATGATCAATGTCAGCAGACC
>CAZXSX010000141.1:0-3389 GCA_964643245.1 uncultured Polynucleobacter sp. | reverse complement strand
ATCCCTAGTATTAAATGATCATCCATCGATTGATGTTCAGGAGGTCATTGTTTCAAGCGATCCCATTGCTTTTGCTGGTCGGCTTTATCGTACCATGCGAGATTTAGATGCGCAGGGGTGGGATTTAATTATGTTTCCGGAGCCGCCATTCGGCGAAGAATGGGATGGGGTGAGAGATCGTCTTCAACGCGCATGTTTTGGTTCGGGACTATCTTCGAGTAACCACGAAAGCAGTTGATCATGCGCCTCTAGACCTCCCCAAGCATTGGGGAGGTTGATAAAGGAGCTCACTGCATATAGCTTTTCCCAGATTTGCTGACTATATATCCAGAGATTGCCCTGACATCCGCAAGCGAACCAGTCTTAATTTTTGCTTCCGGCTTTTCTTGAGATGTAAAAACTTACGCAGCTGTGACATTAAGCGATTGCGTATGGTTCCATCTGCGCCGGCAATAGGAAGGCTGTTGTAGAAGACTTCTCCGACCGAGAGATTGCGCGCAGTCAACAGCAGTGGATTCATCTGCCCATTAGAGATTGCTTCGTTACGAGACAGTCCGGACCGGACCCATTTTCAATGACTAGACCTGGAAAAACCAGGCCATTTTGTTTAAGCCAACCTTGAATAACCAATTCTCCGTTAGAGGTTGTGGTGGGCTGACCCATTTTCTCAAGCGCGAGCGTTAGTAATAGCTGGCGAGCCATGACTTATTGGAATACTTATTAATGTCTTGAACGTCATTAGCAAGGACTAATGCCTTCAAATTGCAAAAGGAGTTTTGCGGCTGCTAGTGGAACAGTGCCGTCTTTGCCTGTGGGTGGATTTGTCTAGGTTCCGCCAGATTGTTCCCAGACAGCGGCAAAGCCTTGCCGTTAGGAAGGTGTTGGCATCTAGTATCTAGTGCCACGACGATGTAATTTACTCCCTTGCAACCACTAGGGAATGTGTCTGAAAACTGCGCAATGAGCGGTTGATTGGTATTCGCACCTGATTCGGGATCTAAATTAAATCGGATATTCGATTTCCAATTCTCACAACCGCGATCTACCGGTTGTATTTGGTTAAGTACTTGTAACTATGACAGAGTTGGCGTATAAGTGATATCGATAAAGTATGCAGTTCGTGACTTACCTATCTGAAATGAAAGTGTTCTAAATGCATAAAGTAGTGGATCAGGAGGCACGTTATAAGCACGTAAAGATTCACCATCAATCGTGTTGTGTTCCATAACACTTGGGACATATGCACTTCGATCAAAAAATAAATTACCGTCAATTTTCTGAATTCCCAATACTTGCAAATCTTTCATGATTTTTGCAAGTATTGGGAATAAGCTTGGGATCGCGACTTCCTTGAAGATAGAGATCGCCTTTCAGAATGCCTAGACGAATCGTGCCATCGGTAAAAATTCTAGTCCGCCATCGATACTGCGGCCCCAAAATATCTAAGCCAGCCAATGTTGCCAGAATTTTCATCGTCGAAGCGGGATTCATCGCTTCCGATGCTTGCCAATCTAAGATTGGCTTAGCTGTATGCTTACCCTGTTTGCCGGGCTCAATCTCGGAAACAGAAATGCCTGCTTGCATATAAAGGAATTTGACCCCGCTTTAGGCTATTGCTAATAGGTAGTCGGGATGACAAGATCTTGTGCGCTAGCATTGTTCAATGCGCACCAATAGGCAACCCAAATGAGCGTTAAAAATTGTTGTGTATACCTTAAATAGCGGTGAACGATATGTTTCATTCACAATAGAATAAACCTACGGCACGATAAGACAAAATTTTCTGATAATTATAGGTCGGTATATTTTTCTTGATACCTTGTTATTGCACGATTCTTTTCTTCAAGAAGCGCCTCAAAAATAGCGGCCTTGCTTTTCAAATTCCCCTCTTTTTCTAAAGCGTCACAGGCTTGCACAAATCGTCTCGCATTGAGTAGCTGAGCCTCACCCTTTACTTTATGAATCAAACTCGTCAGAGTTGGCTCATCAACTGCTCCTTGATGCAATGTGAATAAGGTCTCGTCATGAACTTTTTTAATTTCACCCAAAATGGTGCTTATATTTTTTGGATTTTCCTGGATTAGATGGGAAAAAGCATCAAATTGATATTCCTCCTTGGAGGGCCCATTAATATCTAAAAGCGCTTCGGATTGAAAGTGCCGCACAAGTTCATTTTCAAGAGTCATTAAGCTCAGGGGTTTTATCAGAACATCGTTCATACTTGCAGCTATAAACTGATGTCGAGATTCTAGAGCGTAAATATCGGCGGTTACAGCAATAATCACAACATCCTTGAAACCCAATGCTCGAACACGCCGAGCTAATTCTGGGCCTTGCATCCCCGGTATGGATTGGTCTGTAATGAGCAGATCGAAATGATTTTTGTCATCATCTATAACGCTGTATTGGCGTTTTCAGTCACAGCGACCTTAATGCCTAAAGACTGGAGTTGTAAAGAAATGATCTGTCGGCTGGCGGGATGATCTTCGACAAGGAGCGCTCTTAATGCCTGATTCTTTTTATGGGTAACCTTGGAGATAAGTCTTGTTGAGGTTACGCATGCAGAAGGGGTGCGATCATTTTTAGTGGGGGCAATAGACGTGCTAGGTAGGGCAATGCAAAAATGAATATTGCTGCCAAAACCTGGTGCGCTCTCAAAATACAGTTGGCTATTCATCGAGGTGACTAGATGATTGGTAATAGTCAGGCCTAGGCCGGCGCCATTTTCGTGATCCCCTTTGCCGGGAATTTGCTCAAAAGCCTGCAGCGCCAATTCAATCTCATGCACATTCATACCTACGCCAGTATCAATAACTCGAAACCTAATTAATTGGCCTGCGTGATCATCAGCTAGCACGCTAATAGAAAAATAAATTTCACCTTGTTGTTTAGTAAATTTAATGGCATTGCTGATCAAGTTTTGAAGAATTTGGTGTAAACGAAGTGCATCGACCATTAGTACTTCAGCAATGCACGGATCTTTGGCGATATGCAGAATTAAATTCTGCTTTGTGGCTACATCTGAAAACGCAGGATTGATATCCTAAATCAATGAATGTAAGCAGCAAGGCTCCAAATTTAAAGTGAGCTTGCCGGCTTCGATTTTGAAAAGATTCAATGCTTGATTCAGAATCCCTAGAAGCGATTTCGTTGAGGTATTGGCGCTTTTGAGGAGTGACTTTTCATGAGGGGGGAGTGCTGGCTTTTTAATAGCAGTTCTTGAACACCTAAGATAGCGTTGGGGGTACGAATCTCGTGGTTCATGGTGGCAAGAAATGAAGTTTTAGCCGCATTTACCTTTTCAGCAAGTTCTTTTGAAGAGAGTAATTTAGAAGATTCTTGTTGTTGCAATTGCTGTCGTTTATGCATGTGCCATAGGAGTCCTACTC
>CAZXSX010000140.1:0-3390 GCA_964643245.1 uncultured Polynucleobacter sp. | reverse complement strand
AGCAGCGACTAAAAGTCAGAATGAGACTTGGGATTTTGATTCTGGTTGTTATGACCTAGTTAGAAGGTTTGTGGATTTGTTGGAAATACTTTGAGAGCAACGCAAACATAGGCCCAAACAACAATTTCAGCCAAGTGAATCGCGATCACCAGCAAAATGGCTATGAAATACGATAGGAGGCTAGCACCGTAGATGCGACGTCTTGTCATGACGTCATCAATGGCATGGAAAGCTCCAGCAATCCCCAACACGGCAACTGCATGCACAGCTAGCATTAAGCATGCAGAAATTAACATGACCCAAATCTGTCCGTTGCCCATGTCGGCATTAATCTCGTTGAAGAGGGTTGCGAAGCTGGGGAGGTCGGCGTTTTGAAATAGGCTAAACATGACCCATTGCTGTAAGTTCAGCGCGCGTTTGTTTTAGTGTACGCACAACGCCATTGACCTGTGGATCCCAAGCATCGGTAATGATCATAATTTTCATAGCGCAGCCTCTTTTATTAAGGTTTCAACAGCAGGTTGGAAAGTAATCTCAGGTGTTTCAACTGGCTCGCCCTTGATGTAGGGCCAGTGAACAATTTTTAGCTCACCGGTATGGGTCTCAACTAGGGCAGTAAGGCTCTCTACCCAGTCGCCGTCATTGCAATAGAGAAGCCCATCAATTTCACGAATTTCTGCCTTATGAATATGGCCGCAGACTACGCCATCGCAACCGCGAAGACGTGCTTCTCTGGCCATAATGTGCTCAAAGTCAGCAATATAGCTAACAGCGTTCTTTACTTGATGCTTCAAATATTGAGACAAAGACCAATATTGCATGCCCATCTTGACACGCAACATATTGAAATACCGGTTGATGTACAAAATGAATGAATAGAGAGTGTCGCCGACATATGCTAGCCACTTTGCGTACTGCATCACGCCATCAAATAAGTCGCCATGAGTAACCCACAGTTTCTTGCCATCCAAGGTGGTGTGGATGACTTCCTCAACAACTTTGACGTCGCCAAATGACAGTCCAAAAAATTGACGGGCGCTTTCGTCATGGTTTCCTGGAGCATAAATGACTTCAGCGCCTTTTCGGGCTTTACGCAGTAATTTTTGGACAACATCGTTATGCGCTTGGGGCCAGTAAAACGACTTTTTCAGTCTCCAACCATCGATAATGTCGCCGACTAAATAAAATTTATCGGCTTCGTTATGCTTTAAAAAATCGAGGAGGTAGTTCGCCTGACACCCTAATGTTCCGAGGTGCACGTCTGAGATCCAGATGGCTCTGTAATGCGTCATGAAACCACATTAAGCCTAGCCTCTATGTAAGCATCATGGCATTTTTAAGTCAGTTTTATGACGTATGGGATTTTTACAATTTCATATATATTGCTGTTGTATATGAACAAACTTATAGCTACGGCGACTCCTAGGACGCCGTTTTTGAACCGTTTTTCTTTGGATTGCCATCTGGCTTCACATGTTATCCGGTGTTTTTACGTTGCTGCTGATTTTCCCGTTTGCTAGTAGCAGCTCCAAAAGGGCGCATGTTCAGAGGTGGTCAGCGCGTCTCTTGCAGGTTTTTGGCATCCAATTATGTGTAAAAAACGCTAGCGCACTTCCCGCAAGATCATATCTATTGTCTTCCAATCATATTTCTTGGATGGATATTCATGCAATTAATGCTTTTCAACCCATTCGATTTGTTGCCAAGTCTGAAGTAGAGAAGTGGCTAATCTTCGGATGGATGGCAAAACAGTTAGGTACCGTTTTTATTCGTCGCGATAGCTCCCGCCATGCTCATTTTGTAGTGGGGGAAATGGGCGAAGTTTTAAAGAAGGAATCGATTTGCATCTTTCCCGAAGGAACCTCAACCGATGGTGAGTCGGTTCGGCCATTTAAACCGAACCTATTCGAGTCAGCTGTGAGTGCTGATGCCCCTGTCTATACACTAGCCATTCGCTATCTTTCTAAGAGCACCGGGATGCATTCGAAAGTCCCCCGCATTTATTGGTGATATGGGCCTTTTAGAATCCATGAGTAATATTCTGAAGAATCGTGTTTAATGGTTGAGCTAACCTTTTTTCGCCCCCAGGATCTACGCCTCATCTTCCCCGGGATCGTAAATGGTTGGCCCTTCATAGTTATGAACAAATATCAACCTACTTAGCTAGGTCAAAACCCGAATAGCATGTAGTAAATATGTCATTAGTTCAGGCGTAAACTGGAACTTGTTCACTGGAAAAGATATGACTTCCAAGCATAAAGAGATGGCGGAGTGGTACCAACGTGCTCAAGAAGAGATTCTGGATAGCATGGACGGAGAGCTCGAAATGGAGCTCGACGATGACCGTCTTTCTCCTGATGGAGATGGTAAATCTCAGGTTCCCCGTAATGTCTACTTTAGAGAGTTATTTAGACTCCAGGGCGAATTAGTAAAGCTACAAGATTGGGTCGTAGCCAATAATGTCAAGGTGGCCGTTCTATTTGAGGGTCGTGACTCAGCAGGTAAGGGTGGATGATTTTGCTGAAGTAACTCTCAAGTGTCGCACTCATGATATGGATCATGCATCCGGGTTTAATCCAGAGCCATAAAAAAGATTAAAGCGCGCCTACGTTTTAAAGAGGAAATCTTACGAGATCGGCTCACATCGCCAAATTTATTATAACAATGCAATCTTGGATGCAGTACCTATTGATGATTTGTTTGATTGCAGCTTGAGTAGCGCTTCTAAATTTTTTCCAGGTCTCGCAATACTGAAGATTGATAAGAAATCCCCTCTGCGAATCGTGGGCGGTAGCACCAATAAGATTTTGGAAGCGTGCTTACCCCTCGGAAACCTCGTTTTTGGAGATGGTGCCAAGCACATTGCGATATTGCAATCTGGTTTAGAACGGCAGGCGAACCTATCGTAGGTGAATTGGCATTCTCCTATCGCGTTAACGATGAAAATCGTGCAGAGACTAAAGCTCATAAGCGCGCAGATAAATTCTTCAAAAAGCTGCAAGTTGAGCTTTCGGATTGGTTGGAAATTGGTAGCACCAAGACTGCGTTGATCTACGGAAAGCCAGAATGAGCGATCTCAGGGGGGTGGATGAACCTCAAAAGGCATCGCTGTACGATCTCTTTTTGCAATTTTTGATAATTGGTGCGGTTAGCTTTGGTGGCGGTATCGTTGCTTACGAACGTATTCTTCTGATCGATAAGCGTAAGTGGCTGACTGCCGATGAGTTTATGGCCTATCTTGCAATAAGCCAAACAATGCCAGGCCTTAATTCTGTAAACCTCGCAGTACTAGCCGGAGATCACTTGCTCGGTATTGGGGGTGCTATCTCTGCAACCCTTGGATTAATTTTGCTGGGATCACTATTTGTTCTGCTGGTGTGGGTTAGGTGC
>CAZXSX010000139.1:0-3439 GCA_964643245.1 uncultured Polynucleobacter sp. | reverse complement strand
ACCTAACCGCTGTTGTCGATGGGGTGATCTTTGATACACATAACCCCTCTCGAGGTAGAAAACGCTGTGTGTATGGTTACTACATCAAACGACACTAAATTTCTTTAAGAATTCATGCGTCTTACTTTTTGTATTTGAGATTCCAAGCCGCCTTGTAGGCGTTGGTCATGCCAATCATGACGGAGGTCGTCCATGCTAAAGAAAATAGGCCGGTGAATGCAATAAAGAAGGCTAGACTCTTCCAATCAATGGGTAGTGTGCCCGAGATAAAACCAACTGTATGTAACAACTGCCTGCAAGCAGTAAAGCTTGTACGCCATCATTCATAAGGCCAAGCCCGAGCAAGAAAAAGCTCTACAAAATAATTTCGCAAATATGTACAAGGGCTATAAAAAAGAAAGAAGCATAAAAATGGGTAAAAACCCAGTTGTATTCCCCCTTTTTTAGATTGGCAATGGTTTTGGTATCAAACCGCATGATGATGTGGTTGATTGCAGTGCCATGGAAAATCAGAACAATAACCATGCCCAATATCCCAAAGAAGATGTTAGTCACAAGGGGTACAAACGGTATGCCAAGCACTGCGGCATTATCTAAAGAGGTGGTGATGTCGGCCATATTCTGTCTCTGCAAGGATGGTTGTCAACGGCGATAATGTCATATTGACCTGCACCTGCAAAGTAGACCTTGAGCCAGCCTTCTAATCTATTTGAATCTCCTAGTCGAGAGCGTTTTTTTCTCTTGGCATTAGCGGGTATTCAGTTCACCCACATTCTGGATTTCATGATCATGATGCCACTGGGGCTTCAGTTCATTAAGGCGCTCTCCATCAATGCGCATGAGTTTGGATTATTGTTATCAGCATATACATTTGCAGCTGCCATTGCTGGAGTTTTTGCCACTTACTATGTTGATCGATTTGAACGTAGAGATTTATTGTTGCGCCTGTATGTCTTTTTCATGATTGCCACAGTCGCTTGCGGATTTGCTCCCAACTACCATTTACTGTTTGTTGCCCGAGCTTGCGCTGGTGCATTTGGTGGCATATTGGGGTCACTCGTTCAGACCATTATTGCGGACTCCATTCCGTTTGAGCGCAGAGGTAAGGCGCTTGGCACTGTGATGGCGGCATTTTCGGTATCCACGGTTGCAGGAGTTCCCCTTAGCCTCTTTTTGGCCAACCGTATTGAATCATTAGGTTGGCGTGCACCTTTTCTGTTTATCGGGTTAATTTCAGGACTGATTCTCTATATCGGTTACCGCAATATTCCAAAAATCTCAGGGCACTTACATCATCCGCAAGAAGGAAGTCGTTTTAGGCAAATCTACGAGATATTGATTGCCCATCACCATTTGCGAGCTTTTGTATTCATGGGGCTCATCATGATTACTGGCTTCTCCGTCATTCCATATATTGCTCTATACCTTACCTCGAATGTTGGCATTGCAAATTCATATATCTCGCTGATATATCTTTGCGGAGGGGTGGCTACGCTGCTGAGTTCACGATTTATTGGCCACATGGCAGATCAGTATGGCAAGGTAAAGATATTTCGCGTATTGGCGATTGTGAGTTTGATCCCGCTGATTGTGACTACCAATTTAGAGCCTGTTCCGCTCTGGGTAGTCTTAATCAATTCCACTGCGTTTTTTATTCTAATTTCTGGCCGAATGATTCCGGCAATGGCCATTGCTAGTCAGTTTGTTGAGCCTAAAATCCGGGGAACCTTTATGAGCTTAGTGGGCTCTATTCAGATGTTGGCTTCTGGTATTGCTTCTGTGCTAGCGGGTGTAATTGTTACGATCACCGCAGACGGTAAGATGGAGCATTACAACATAGTTGGGTATGGAGCAGCGTTCTGTGGCTTACTCACATTCTGGCTGGTAGGATATATTCATTCGGATGCCAAGAAGTAAAAAATACAAGAATGCGTTAAGGAAAGAGGAGCACAACAAATGGGAGTAGCAATGATCGAATACAAAAGACCTGACGGTAATGCCATTAAGGGGTATTTGGCTGAGCCTGCACAGCCAGGCGCCCCTGGTGTGGTGGTAATTCAAGAGTGGTGGGGCTTAGACGATGAAGTAAAGTCTGTTGCCGATCGATTGGCTAAAGCAGGGTATCGTGCGCTGGTGCCAGACCTGTATCGTGGAAAATTGGCGCTCGAGGCACAAGAAGCGGAGCACTTGATGGGTGACTTAAACTTTGGTGATGCCGCGAGCCAAGACATTCGTGGAGCCGTGCAATACCTCAAAGCTACTGGTAGTAGAAAGGTTGCGGTGACAGGTTTTTGTATGGGCGGCGCGGCTTACCGTTCTCTCAGCCTGCAATGTCCCTGAGCTCGATGGCACGGTGGTTTGGTATGGCTATCCTCCATTGGAATATGTCGATGCCAAGGCAATTACAAAACCCATGATGGCTCACTGGGCCATGCACGATGATTTTTTTGCAATCTCGGGGGTAGATCAGCTAGATGCCAAACTGAATGAGGTTGGCGCTGCACACGAGTTCTATCGATACGATGCAAAACATGCCTTTGCTAATCCAAAGTCGGACACCCGAGGCCTGCCACCGTTGGCCTATAACGAGGCCGCAGCTAAGCTGGCTTGGGAAAGAACAATGGATTTTTTGAAAAAGATCTACAGTTAAGTAAGCCTTAAGAATCTATGCATCTCTTTTCTGAAAATCTGGCTGTAGAAGTCGCCAACTACTACCGCAATATTGTCCTTGGCCACGGGGCGACTCCAAAAGTATTTACGATGGTGAATGGAGAGGGTGACCAATATCTCTTTTTCATTGATGATTTACAGATGGAGAGAGCAGAAGAGGATCAGTTTCTGGCTTATATCGTTCAAGAGCATGATGCCATCACTTATGCTCGCGGTACCTTGGTAATTGTGGACAAGGCTCAACAATTTATTGAGTTTGCAGTCGTGGATAAAGATGATGAGCAAGCAATCGTGTGCTCAGCAGGGCTCACACGCGATGTTGAGGATAAGCCCATAGGCTTAACTGAATTTGAAAAGACCTTAGTAAAGCGCAATTCGATTGTGTTTGGTCATTTATATGATCCAGTTACCTTATCGGATGAAAAGGTCGAAGACTTTGAAAGTCTTTGGGAAGAAATGAAGTCCAAAATCTTGCATCGAACGATGGGTATATAGACTTGAGTTGCGTGTCGTAACAAAAACGAAGGAACGAAATGGAAATGAAACCTCAATTCTTATTCATTCACGTTAACAAACGATGTAATCTAAAATGTCAACATTGTAATTCTTGGCAATTAAATGACGATGATAGAAATAACTATTTGTCCTGGACGAGAAAACAAGAAATTCTAAGAGAATTTGCTGAGTTAAGTCCAGGCGCTTCAGTAGTTACCTGCGGTGGTGAAAGTATGTTGGATTTGGAGGATTACTTTGCCATTTCAAAAGAATG
>CAZXSX010000138.1:584-3564 GCA_964643245.1 uncultured Polynucleobacter sp. | reverse complement strand
ATTAATTTCTGGATATATCGACAAATGGTTTCTGGGCGTGCAGGTAGTGGAGACTCTTGATGCTCTTCGCAGAAATTGATGAATTGTTCAAAATCAACTCGATAGGCTCGAATAGTTGATTCAGCATAAGCCCCATCAATTTTTTCAATTGTTTTTTGCAAGTTAAGTCGGTACCTTGTATGGGTTTTAGTAGAATTACTCATATTAGTGCCTCAAGAACACTAAATGATGCTAATAGCATCATTATATAATCTAATGGCATCAATTACAAGTGATCAAATCAGAGCGGCTAGGGCGCTATTACGTTTGTCTGTCGCTGATCTTTCAGAGGGTTCTGGGGTTGGAATTGCAACAATAAAAAGGATCGAAGCTACATCTGGTGTACCGCCTGCGCATGCTAGAACTTTGGATCAATTAGAAAAAGCTTTTGCAGATCTAGGTATCGAATTCATAGGCACTCCCGGTGACCGTCCAGGTGTGCGTCTCAAGAAGTAGGGTGCTGGTATGGCTCGAGGAAAACGCACAGGTGGACCTAAAACTCAGGCAGGAAAAATTGCATCATCTAAAAATGCTTTGAAGACCGGTGCATATTCAATGCTCTGCATACCAAATAATGGGTTGGGATTCTTCTATGAAGGTTTTCAAGTAATGTTTTAGAAATGGGACTTTTCATTATCGACCCAGATCTCTAGACGAATAACATTCTCAATCGTGGGGTTTGTGAGAGAGTGCTCTTCAATTAATTCTTGAATAGTCTCAAGCAGGTATGGATGATCTGACTCGATGAGTTCTACATCTTTATGAACAATAACTATTTTTTGATAAAGCGCCTGGGTGTATTTATATGACTTCTTATATGACTCTATTTATTCATCAGATAAGTCTCTGTAGTGCTTTTGATAGGTTTCAAAGGAAAATTGACTTAGTAGTTTTGAATGACTGGTCTCAAAAATAGTAATAGGTCGATTGAGCTTCTCCAGAATGACTCGCTGTTCTAATTTATCGAGACGCAGTTTCTTCCAAGTCAAGACAGCAAGGTCATGAACCATTGCTGCCTCTGCAGTATCTACTGGCCTAAAGTCATTAATGAAGCTGGATTCTAATTCGCGAAATTGCTCTTCTTGTTCCCAAGACAAGATCACAGAAGCTGAACTCAAATTGAAGAAGAGATTCAGATGATTAAAGATCAGCGCTTGCTTGCTCTGATGGAAGTGCCTACTGCGGCTAGAGCGCGAGACGATTTAAGCCGTGAGTTTTACCGAACACTCACGGAGTTGCGCAAGCATCAGGCTTGGCGACAAAGACAACAACTCATCGATATCACTCCTAAAGACGAATAGTTTTTCAATCTTACAAAACGGACTAATTCTCATTTGGAAGGGTGGGTGAACAGCTCTAGATTTAGCCTAATTTAGGCTTGATAAGCATATCTATCAACCTCACCCCCAAACTACAAACTTATAGATGCATCCACTTAGGGGTCTTGAATTTCACAATTCTGTTGTAGAGCCAGACGTAGCTGATGGTGAAGAGCGCTAAAAATGCCAACAAGATGGGCGTTGAGTTCCAAAACAGGATTGCTGGAATAACGGCGAGTGTACACAGAACCCAAAGATAGGGTGATGTTTTGGCATTCGCATTAAACCAATCGAGTTCATTGCTAATATGGGATTGATTTAGAATTCGACGAAAGATCAGCGAATGAAAATGAATGCCATCTGGATGGCCAGGGCTCTTGCCTTGATGAAACTTTCTGCGATAGATCGTAAAGAGCGTCTCTAAGATCGGATATGCATTGACCATGACAGCAAACCAGGGTGAGACTTCGGCGTGACTGCTGACAATGAATACACTGAGTGTCGCCACCCAGAACCCAATCAAATAAGCGCCGCCATCACCCAAAAAAATCAGTCCTTTTGGGTAATTCCAAATAAAAAAACCAAGAATAGCGCCAATCATTGTGAAGCTTAAATATACAACTACAACATTACCCAGATGAATACCCATGTATCCGAGCGCAATCAATGTGATCATGCCGACCATGCTGGACAAGCCATTAAAGCCATCAATAATGTTGTAGGCATTTGCGAGTCCAGTAATTGCAAAAATAGTAAATAGGATGGCAATCGCAGGAATGGCCATCAAGTAATCAAGACCGATAATGTCCAAATG
The DNA here is from genome assembly GCA_964643245.1 of uncultured Polynucleobacter sp. Lineage (GTDB taxonomy): Bacteria > Pseudomonadota > Gammaproteobacteria > Burkholderiales > Burkholderiaceae > Polynucleobacter. The sequence goes on along the minus strand of CAZXSX010000138.1, from coordinate 1,392 downwards.
CGTTATGCTGACATTTAACAAAATTGTGGCAATCCACGCCCCAAAAGCAGTAAATATGAGGCGCAGGCGAACGCTAATCTTTTTAGTGATGTCTTCAGCAATGCCAATACCAAAAACAGGGATGGCAGCTATTAAAAAGAATAGCTCTTCTAGGCTAGGGACGTCGTCATCTAGATGAGAGAAAATAGCAATGCACATGGCAACGGCAATGCTGACACCCCCAATTCTGGGAACTACTTTTGAATGAAATTTTTGCGGGCCCGAAAGATCTAAATCGCCGCTGATGCCCCCATGAAACTTTTGGGTGCGAATCACCAAAATGGTGATCAAAAAAGAAGTAAAAAAAGCGACAATCAGACTAGTCATGGGATTATTATAGTTTTTAATATTATTGAACTATTCATTTTTGGCCCTTTATGTTTCGAACCCTGATTTTCTGGCTGAAGTGACCTAAATTTGAGGTTAATTTTCCATATGTTGAGTCGTTTTGTCGGACTATCTGTCTATTTATTGAGGTTTTCCCAAAGGAAGTAATGCTCAGAAACGATATTCGAGCCATCATCTAGCACGCTTAAAATAGCCCTTGTCATAAATTGCCAATAGAAAGCCACTGCATCCCCATGTTCCCCAACCAGGCATTTTGTTCATCATTTTGGGCATGATTGGCATTGCAGGCCAAGTGTTGTTCTCTCTCGTTTCCGTAAATGTATTGGGAATTTTCTTGTTTGATGGTGGTGTGCTGCAGGTGATACATGCCTGTAAGTCTACGGGTTGGAAAAGTGTGAGCGTGCGACTGATCTTAGCCGTG
>CAZXSX010000138.1:0-574 GCA_964643245.1 uncultured Polynucleobacter sp. | reverse complement strand
TATATTGCTGCGGCAATTTATGTTTGGGCGTTTCCGATTCCTGCTTTAGAGGCGATCACTCTATGGTTGGCAGCGATCTTTTTTGTCACGGGCTTTTTGCGCTTGGTTGCCGCTTTTCAGCACCGTCATTTTGCGGAGTGGTTTTGGCTGGCGTTATCTGCAGCAATTTCAATCTTGATGGGCGTGCTTATTATGAATAGCTTTCCATCATCCAGCCTGTGGTTACCTGGTCTATTGATTGCTATTGAATTGTTGCTGCAAGGTTGGTCTTTGCTGTTTTTAGGATTTGCGGCTAAGTCGCTCACGAAATATAACCCCTACTTAGCAAAGAGCAGTTGTTATGGCAATGAAGAAAACGGATCTGTATAAGAACCTGGCATTAGCCACTGCTCAACGCATGAAGAATGCGGCGAAGACCCCAAAACCGGGAGCCTCTGAAGCCAAAGCAAAATCCAAGAAAGAGCTAGCAGAGGCCAATCCTTTGCTAGCTTCTTTGATGGGCAAAAAGAAGTCTAAATAAGTTCTGTCTAACTCGATTCATCAGCTGGTTTTGAAAAAAACGCGCCACTCATTT
>CAZXSX010000137.1:0-3623 GCA_964643245.1 uncultured Polynucleobacter sp. | reverse complement strand
GCTATCTCTTGTAGCCTTTGGCAATCCGGATTTGGTGTGCCGTCTTCATTCAATATATTAAATTCTCGGCAAGGGCTCGGACGGTTTTCATAGATAGCGCAGCGCCATCCCTCTTCTTGCGTATGCCTTAAGGCAATACACGGTGCGCCACCCTTCTCGGTGCCCCGCATGCAGGCCAAGTGATCCGTTAGTTTGGTAGTCAGTTCTGCTGGCACGATGCCAGTGCCGTTACCCTCAATTTCACCATGATAAAAACTGACTCGGAAATGTTGGCAACACTGACCGCAGTCAAAACAGGGGTTGTCCGTTTGGTAATGCACTTTCTGATTCATCGGGTAGATTGGTGATGAGCGTCGTTGCTGTGGTTTTTTAGCAATCTTTTCTGCAATTTTTTGAATTTATCTCACACTTTGATAGACATGTCATCATAGTTTACTCAGACTTCGCTCAAGCATTAGATCTGCGGAGCGAAATACCTATTTGTTTACTGCTTTATTTAGATTGCTCCTCAGTCTTTGGGTCAAAAACCTAACTACGCTAGGAGCTTATGATGCGGATTCATCACTATCAGTCTGAGGATGACGATTACTTTAATGAGTATGCCGATACCATTAAATACGAAATCCTAAAAGACCGCTTGCACTGGCAGCACAAAGCGCGCAAAGACATTCAATTGGAATATCGTTTTACGATGATGCCTGTGACTTTGAGTTCTAGTCACATTGCATCAACGGGTTCGCGGCGCCAATTAATGAGGTTTGTGGGCTGCCGTCACGATCTTTTCGGTATAGGCAATCGCTAGCGCGGAGAGCACAAAAGTAATATGGATGAGCGTTTGCCACATCAAGGCTTTTTCATCATACGATGCTGCGTTAATAAAGGTTTTGAGCAAATGAATCGATGAAATTCCAATAATTGCGGTGGCTAGCTTGACCTTTAATACCCCTGCATTCACATGAGACAACCACTCTGGCTGGTCAGGATGATTCTCAAGCTCGAGCCTCGACACAAAGGTCTCCCATCCACCAACAATGACCATGACCAATAGATTGGAAATCATGACCACATCGATCAGACCCAAGACCACTAACATCAGTGCAGTCTCTGTCATGCTCTTGTTGGCCATCATCTGTATTAAATGAATCAGCTCAACCCAGAACTGCCAGACATAAACGCCCTGAGCCACAATCAAACCAATATACAGGGGCGCCTGCAACCAGCGGGACATAAAAATCCAGCGAGGCAATGGTCTTAATTTTTTGTCTAAGTAAGTTTGTTTATCTTGGCTCATGCTCGAATGTTAACGAGTTTTCATGACGCTATATAAATCACTATCAATATTAGGGATTTATACATTTCCCTCAGTTAACTGCTGTGAATGCCAGCAAGCTTCTCTACAAAAAAAATGAGGAATAAGGAGTCCGTGATTTCCTTATTCCCCCAGTAAAAACCTGCTACAACCATTATTCTTTTAACGATTCCTAAAGTGGGAATTGGGATTTAATGCCTATTTTGTGGCACTTTGATGACGCTGCGTGTTTCCTTGCGTATTGCGCTGTGTACTCTTTAGTACTGCGCAATAGGACAGGATCATGATGGCCAACAATGAGATGCCGTTAAAGTTGTTAATAGCGTGGTGCAATGTGTTCATGGTTTTCTCCTTCGGTTACTTTGCTTGATTTATTTACGACGTTGAATTCAGATTAGTGGGTCAAAAGCTCACGAAATGAGCTCGTCAAAAATCGTGGGTAATTGGTGGTTTTCATCTGTGTTTCATTCCCCTTTTCTTACCTGGCCACTGGCAGTTCATCCCACTTCGTGGTGTAGTTCGGTGACCGGTTGTTCGAGCGCATTTGCCATGCTTGCTTTGTGTTGTTGGTGCCCGTTGCTGCTGACCGAATCACGGCATTTCCAAAACGGGTATTAATGGCATCAACCGCTTTCATCAACTTGGCAGATTTGCCTTTGGTATCGACGTCTTCAAAGAGCGATTCCTGAATAGTGGGTTTATCGCTAATGAGATTCAGAATGACGCCCGCTTTCTTATACCGAAAGTTTGGTTGGAAAATTTGCTTTAAACCTGCGAGTGCTGCATTGGTGAGTGTGAGCGTGTTATCAGTAGCGTCGGCCAATGGAACAGTGATGCTCTGATGATGTTGTGGCTCGCTTTGCTTAAACGGATTGGTCTGAATAAATACCGTGAGTGCGCCCGTCACACTGTCTTGATTTCTGAGCTTTTCGGCTGCCCGTGCCGCATGGGTGGCGACTGACTGGGCAAGCTCCGCCTGGCTGGTCACGAGTTTGCCAAAACTACGGGAGGCAATGATTTGTTGTTTGGCTGGCGCCACTTCTTCTAATCTCAAACACGAAACGCCACGCAATTCATAGCAAAGGCGCTCCATCACAACACTAAACTGCTGACGCATAGCTTGTGGCGAGGCTTGCAATAAATCCAATACGCTGTGAATCTGTTGTGCTCTGAGTTTTTTTAGCGATGCGTCTACCAACACCCCAGACCTCATCAACTTCCGTCTCGCTCATCCACTGATAGAGCGCTTCCTTGCTCATGGCGTTCACGTCGCACACCCCAGCAAACGATTTGTGTTTTTTGGCCAAGTGGTTAGCAAACTTTGCTAAGGTTTTGCTAGCACCAATACCGACACACACGGGTAAGCCAGTAGTCTCTTTCACCTCTTGCTTCAGGCGTTGGCCTAACTCAATCGTGTCACGATATTGCTTTAAGACACTCTCAATTTACAGAAAGCTTTCGTCGATACTGTAAACCTCTAAGTTGGGCGTAAAGCCCCGTAACACCTGGACGACCCGATTACTCATATCCCCATATAGGGTGTAGTTTGAGGAGTAAGCGGCAATACCATACTGCTTAGCCGGATCCTGAACCTGAAACCAGGGTGTCCCCATTTTTACCCCCAGCGCTTTGACTTCAGCACTACGCGCTACAGCACAACCATCATTATTGGATAACACCACCATGGGCACGTTCCCCAACTTTGGCTAGAACACGCGCTCACACGAAACGTAAAAATTATTCACGTCCACCAAAGCGAATAAAGCATGAGAAACTGGTGCGCTCACTGCTCCCCCCCTTTTTTTCTGTATCTTGCACTAGCGCTGCTGTACTTTCGCACCACCCCAAATTTGCAATTCGTTTCCTTCGCCAAACGTAATGGGTTGGTAGTTAGGATTCTCGGGTTGCAATTCAATATGACCGCGCAATTGATAAAGACGCTTAATGGTGTACTCGCCATCCACTACCGCGACAATAATGTCTTTGTGTTTGGGTTTGAGCGCTTTATCAACGACCACTTTGTCACCATCACAAATGCCCGCACCCAACATGGAATCCCCCTTTACGGTGAACATGAAGGTGGCCGGCTTGTTTTGTACGAGATAGTAATTTAGGTCTAGGCCGTCTTCAGCATAATCGGCTGCTGGACTCGGAAATCCAGCCGAAATCCGATGGCTGAGAAGCTTGAGTTCATAAGTAGCAAAATGGCCTGCCAAGGCTTGTGGAGCCTGACTGAGAGTCACTTTTGAGGTCGTTATAGCTTGATAGGCCAAGGTCCATTTACGGACATCAGAGTGACTAATCTCAAATAAGT
>CAZXSX010000136.1:0-3685 GCA_964643245.1 uncultured Polynucleobacter sp. | reverse complement strand
TCCATTTAGATGTACGAACCCACGTTTTTCATGCTAGATTCTAAGAATTATACTTAATTAATTCTATTTATATCGATTTGAATAATTCCTAAGATTTTTTATAAAAAATTCAAATAAATATTAGAATTAATCACAATTGAAATTTGTGAAAAATCAATTAATTCACTAGTTAAGAGTGCAAATAGCACATTTGTTCAGACTCACACATGGTCACTTTTTGGTCCAGAAATTTAAGGGCGCCCAAGATGTTGAAGCCCCAAATTTTAGATGCTTGGTATGAGGCAAAACTTGGCCTGCCCAGCAGGAGTCGAACCTGCGACCTACGGCTTAGAAGGCCGTTGCTCTATCCAGCTGAGCTATGGGCAGATATTGGCTGGGTCTATATCATACCTATAGAACAAATAGGGAAAATGGTCGGAGTACAAGGATTCGAACCTTGGACCCCCTGCTCCCAAAGCAGGTGCGCTACCAGGCTGCGCTACACTCCGAAAGAAGCAACATTCTACACCGATAGGGGTATTTCAGGCAAATCCTGTAAGATTCGGGCCATGGTTTCCTATTTTCCCAACAAATTAATCAAACATATAAAAACTGCGTTAGCAGTTATTTTGCTTTGGAGCTGCGTAATAGGATCCCAGTGGTTTGGCTATGCACATAGCATTTCGCACTCCAACAATCAGCAACATTCAACTGCCCAAACTTCTTCTGCCGATGCCATCGCCGTTTTTAATCACGGTTCTGATGTTTGTCATTTGTTTGATGCACTTTCCTTGGCGGGATTTATACCCGAAACAAATACAGACGTACCCACAGGATCTGCGGCAAGCGAACTCCCATCTAAAAATTCTTCAGCTCTGATCCCGCAGACTGAGCTGTTGGCATACCAGCCTCACGCTCCCCCAATTCCGCTTCCATAAACCGTTTATTGGCTTGGCGCCACGCTTTGTCTTTTTTTAGGTCGACCCATGGTTGGGTCAATGAAGTGTAGGGATTTCCATGAGTTACAGGAAGCAACCATTACTGAAACAGTGTTTACGTTTCGTCGTCGTCTCAAGCATATGCACGCACAATGCAATAGCCCAATCTCAAGCGCCCAGCCTAGAAATTACGGCAACCGGCAGTCAAGAGGCTACACAAAGTATTTTGACGCCAACCAAAATTTTGCAAGGCGATGAGTTACTGAATAAGTTGGGAACCACATTGGGCGCAACATTGGCCAATGAGCTGGGCGTCTCTGCCACAGGGTATGGTGCAGGCTCTTCGCGTCCTGTAATTCGAGGTCTTGAAGGTTCACGAGTGCAGATTTTGCAAAATGGTTTATCGGTCGGCGATGTTTCCAATATCTCTCAGGATCACGCAGTTGGAAATAATCTTCAAAACGCCCATCAAGTTGAAATTTTACGCGGCGCTGCTGCACTACTGTATGGATCTGGTTCGAGCGGTGGTTTGGTGAACGTTGTGAACGATCGCATTTTGACCAATCTTCCAGACCGACCTACGGGTGCAATCAATACGAGCTATGAAACCGTGAATAATAGACGTGCTGCATCTTTAGAGTTAGACAGTGCATTCGGTTCAGTTGCGGTGCACATAGACACCGCAATCAACAATGCCAATAACTACAGCATCCCTGGCAGCTCAACTCAATCTCAAGGAGAGCCTACAGGTGGTTGGACAGTGCCTCCTGAGGGTAATGGTGGAAATAACTACACTGGCAAACTTCCCAACACCTTTAGCAATCAAAATAATTTAGGCGTTGGCGTTTCGTACATTAGTCAAAATAGCTACACCGGTGTGTCTGTAGAGCGATTAAATAATAACTACGGCATTCCAACTCCTGGGGGTGGCTCGATTAATCAATCGCAAAATCGCTACGACTTACTTCATCAAACTCGTGATCCATTTGAAGGGTTTTCAGCATTTAAATTTAGTGCTGCCAATACCAACTACGACCACACGGAATTTACAAATGCAGGCGAAGCAGCATCCGTTTGGAAAAATATTGCCAATGAAGCGCGCTTTGAATTGATTCATAAACCTATAGCCGGCTGGAAAGGCACCATTGGCGCTCAGGTTACCGCATCCTCTCTCAATGCCACTGAGGTGGGTACAGGTAGTTACGCAATTGTTCCGCCAACCAAAACGAATTCCAGTGCTCTTTTTTGGATTGAAGAGGGCCAATGGAACGCTTTGCAAGGTAGTCTGGGCTTACGCTACAACAATGTTTCGCAAAATCCAAATTTAGGAACCGTGCTCGAGCCACAGTCAACGATTGATCCTGTCGGCACTAACCCACTCATTACATTACAGAACCGCAACTTTAATTTGCTTTCGTATTCAGCGGGTGGTCTTTGGAATTTTATGCAAGGCCATGGAATTGGTATTGCTTATACCGTTTCACAACGTGCACCTAATGCCCAAGAGCTTTATTCCTATGGCGCTCATGAATCGACTGCAACCTTTGATATTGGTAACCCCAATCTAAACAAAGAGGTTTCTCATAACTTAGAGTTCAACCTTCAAAAGACCACTGGCTTAATGCGCGCTAAGGCCAGTGTGTATGCAAATCGATTTAATAACTATATCTATGGCTATTACACAGGCAGTTATATCAACGGTGGCGAAGCGAATGGCTTTAATGTTGTCACTGCCCAGCAAGCTGCTGCCACGATCAAGGGAATCGAAGGTGAACTTACCTATAACTGGCGTGAAAGCGGTCTAGGGGGACGTGTTTTTGGCGATGCTTCGCAAGGCACCTTTGATGCTGGCGGCAACCTCCCCTTGCAGCCCGCTCCGCGGTTAGGCATAGAGCTTACTCACGAAAAAAAAGGTTGGTTAACGAATGCCACCTACACATATAGTTTTCAGCAAAATCGGTTTGCGAACTGGGAACAAGGTCCAACCCCAAGTTACAACTTGCTTAATGCAGGCATTGCTTATACAGAACGGGTCAAGGATGTGAATTGGACTCTATTCATGAATCTAAAGAATTTACTGAATGAGCAAAATCGCTATGCAACAACGCCAATGGCTGTGAGGCTATATGCACCTCAACCTGGTAGAAGTTTGATGATTGGATTGCGTGGGACGTTTTAATGTAACTGCAGATAATTAGTTACAAAGTAAAACAATAGATCCGATCCTAGGATAACGAATACCGGGTTAATTTTGGTTCTCATTATTAGGTAAAGAGCCGTAATGGCAAGTACAAAAGTTGTTGGGCTCACAATCGATGCTTTTGCCACTGCATAGACGCCGGAGTCCATCAGGCCAATTGAAATCGGCTCCAAGGCATCTTTGTACAGAGCGTCTCCAAGGACTATCTGCAAAACGGTTCTATATACGACCTGCATAGAAGCACAAAATACTGGATGGCACAAAAATGCTAACAAAACGATACCTGCCCCTATGATTCCAGCGATCTTAAAGCCAATGATCAGAACCATCAGCATATTGGGGTCAGGCGCTACCTGTCCAATACTATAGATATGGACAAACTGAGTATGCGTGATTTGGAACTGATGCGCTAACAGGGTTTGCATTTCAGGGAGTACAGCAGTACCCCCTCCTACCGCCAATAGGGAAAGCAGTCCAAAGGTAAGTGAAAGCTGAACGAGCGCGCTTATATTTGCTTGCTAGTTCTGTATAGAGGTAGATGCAAATTCGCGCCATAATTAGCAACACA
>CAZXSX010000135.1:2357-3730 GCA_964643245.1 uncultured Polynucleobacter sp. | reverse complement strand
TTAATAGCCTGAGGTGGCCGTAAGATGGCTTCATGTTCTGTTTTCGTGCAGTTGAAAGTTTTAAGAAGAAAATGCAAGTCAAAACTTTAGTAGATAGCTCAACTATGACATTGCTGGCAAAGCCTCAAGTGCCTGGTCAGGTAAAGCACTACCTGCAGTTTGCTGATCTCACTCGTGAGGAATATGACTACTTGCTGAAAAGATCGGCATGGTTAAAAGCCAAGTTCAAAAGTTATGAAACTTGGCATCCTTTACATGACCGCACTTTGGCAATGATTTTTGAAAAGCACTCTACACGAACTCGCCTTTCATTTGAGGCGGGCATTCATCAGCTAGGTGGCCACGCTGTCTATCTCAATACACGTGATACTCAATTAGGTCGTGGTGAGCCAGTAGAAGATGCCGCACAAGTCATTTCTAGAATGACTGACATCATCATGATTCGCACATTTGGTCAGGAGATTATCGAGCGCTTTGCTGCAAACTCTCGCGCACCAGTTATTAATGGCTTAACGAATGAATATCATCCATGCCAAGTTTTGGCAGATATCTTTACATTCGTCGAGGCACGCGGCCCGATTCAAGGCAAGACGGTGGCGTGGGTTGGTGATGCTAACAATATGGCCTATACCTGGATTCAGGCGGCAGAGCGCTTAGATTTTCAATTGCGTTTCTCTGCGCCCGAGGGCTATCAATTAGATCCTGCTCGCCTAAGCAAAAATGCTAAAAATCATCTAACTGTTTGTGCGGACCCTAAAGATGCCTGCAAGGGCGCTGACTTGGTGACTACCGATGTGTGGACCAGTATGGGTTATGAGGCAGAAAATAATTCCCGTATGAATGCTTTTAAAGACTGGATGGTTGATGAAGAGTTGATGGCTGTTGCTAAACCAGATGCGCTCTTTATGCACTGTCTGCCTGCGCACCGTGGTGAAGAAGTGTCGGCAGGGGTAATTGATGGTCCACAAAGTACCGTTTGGGAGGAGGCTGAAAACCGTTTGCATGTGCAAAAGGCCTTAATGGAATATTTGCTCTGTGGTCGCTTGGACTAATTTGGTGTAATTCGTTTTAATTATTTTTGGTTGAATAAGAAATCATGTCTGATATTAAAAAAGCCGTACTAGCCTATTCAGGTGGACTCGATACCAGTGTGATCTTGAAGTGGCTTCAAGACACTTATGGTTGTGAGATAGTGACCTTTACTGCTGACCTAGGTCAGGGCGAAGAGTTAGAGCCAGCACGCGCTAAGGCTTTGCAATTTGGTATCAAGCCAGAAAACATTTTTATTGATGATTTGCGTGAAGAGTTAGTGCGTGACTTCGTGTTCCCAATGTTCCACGCGAATACGATTTATGAAGGCGAATATCTTTTGG
>CAZXSX010000135.1:0-2347 GCA_964643245.1 uncultured Polynucleobacter sp. | reverse complement strand
ATTGCGAAGCGTCAAATTGAAATTGCCCGCTTAACCGGTGCCGACTCTGTATCGCATGGTGCCACTGGTAAAGGCAATGATCAAGTTCGTTTCGAGTTGGGTTATTACGCACTTGAGCCGGGCATCAAAGTGATTGCTCCTTGGCGCGAATGGGATCTACTCTCGCGCGAGAAATTAATGGTTTATGCAGAGAAACATGGCATCCCGGTTGAGATGAAACATAAACAAGGCGGTTCCCCATACTCGATGGATGCCAACTTGTTGCACATCAGTTATGAGGGCCGTCATCTTGAGGATCCTAATGCAGAGGCTGAAGAATCTATGTGGCGCTGGACGGTTTCCCCAGAGAAGGCTCCAGATGCTCCAGAAATTATTGAGATCGAATTTAAGTCTGGCGATCCAGTCGCAATCAATGGCAAGGCTTATAAGCCACATGAATTATTAGTAGAGCTCAATCGCTTAGGCGGAAAACATGGAATTGGCCGGCTTGACTTAGTTGAAAATCGTTTTGTTGGCATGAAGAGCCGTGGCTGCTATGAAACTCCTGGGGGCACCATCCTGCTAAAAGCCCATCGTGGAATTGAAAGCATTACGCTGGACCGTGAAGTGGCGCACTTGAAAGATGATCTCATGCCACGCTACGCCAGTTTGATTTATAACGGCTTGTGGTGGTCTCCAGAGCGTATTGCTTTGCAAACCCTGATCGATCACACGCAACAGATGGTAGATGGTGTTGTACGGCTCAAGCTCTACAAAGGTTCAGTATCGGTAATCTCACGCGATTCCGCCAATACCCTGTTTGATCAAATCATTGCTACGTTTGATGATGATGGTGGTGCGTACAACCAGGCAGATGCAGGTGGCTTTATTAAGCTCAACGCACTGCGTATGCGGATTGCTGAAACTGCGAAGCGTAAACGCTCAAATAAATAACCCTATTCAATCGAATCTAGATAGAAAGCAATTCAATGCAATTTGATCAAGTATCTGTCGGCAAAAAAAGCGAATGTGTTCTTTGATGGTAAATGTGTGTTCCACACGGTGACTTTGCCTAATGGCATACGCAAATCGGTAGGCGTTGTGTTGCCAAGTACATTGCGCTTTGGCCTTAGCACCAAAGAAGTGATGGAAGTGGTTGATGGCACAGCTTTTGTAAGCATTAATGGTGCTCCTGAGCTAGAGTACAAGGCCGGTCAAAGCTGGGAAGTGGAAAAGGGCGGCTACTTCATTATTCGTGCTGAACAGCCAGTGCATTATGTTTGTCACTTTGAGTAAGTAAATAGACTCTCAATAAAAAAGCAGACCAAGGTCTGCTTTTTTATTGCTTGATCTGAGTGTTACCGTCTGGGTAAGCCAGTGATCGCGCTGCCTGGTGCAATTACCCTTTCTGAAAACCATTGCTTATTCATTTCTAAGGCATAGCGCACAGCTGCTTTGGGGCAGTGATTATTCGTTGTTTCTGCCTGCATCTCTTCGATATTTACAATCTTGCCATCATCGGCAATAAATGCAATGGATAGAGGGATCTTCGTGTTGTTCATCCAAAAGCAATGTCCTGCCTTTTGTTCAAAAACAAACAACATCCCTGAATTGATTGGCATGCTAGTGCGATTCATCAGACCCACTTCTCTCGCCTTTGGTGTATTGGCCAATTCCGCTTGAATGCGGTAGATCCCCGTTTTGAGTTCAATGATCGGAAGACCAACATTGACTTGGGCCAAATTGACTGCGGGGTATAGGGCCAAGATGGCCGTTAAGACTTTGTAGATAAAAATTTTGTAGGTAGACATGGGTGTGATTTTAAGTGAGGCAAAATGCGGACGAAAAAAACCCAGGAACAAATCCTGGGTTTTCCATAATGATCTAAGGACTATTAAGCCGCTTGGATATTGGTAGCTTGTTTGCCTTTAGGACCTTGAGTAACATCAAAAGTTACTTTTTGGTTTTCCTTGAGGGTCTTGAACCCAGGCATTGTGATTGCGCTGAAATGCGCAAACAATTCTTCTTCACCATCATCAGGTTTGATAAAGCCAAAACCTTTTGCATCATTGAACCACTTAACAATTCCGGTCGCCATGCGAACTCCATTACAAAAATCTAAAGACAACCGTGAAGAGGGGAAATACCTTTTGATCAGTCTTACTCCGCAACACGCCTAATGCAGGTAAATCTCAAACGAGAAAAACACCACAAGATTGATTGTTTGCCCTTTTTGAGGGGGTGTCAAGGAAATATGACTGAATATCACTAGGAAAAACCCTTTTTTTTCATAAAAACGCCCCAATATGACAAATATGCCTTGATTTTGAAAGGTTTTCGTCAGATGAAAACCTGATTTGTGTGGATT
>CAZXSX010000134.1:0-3744 GCA_964643245.1 uncultured Polynucleobacter sp. | reverse complement strand
TAAAGGCTCCTGGAGTAATGACTGTCAACCTATTTTCACGTCACAAGAGTTTTGACATTAACTTAAAGAATATCTGCGATGCATTTGATAATCGCGTTTTGCTTTTCCCTGAATCACATGATTGCAACGTTGTTGCAATTGCTTTTAAAGGTCTAAAGATAAAAGGCGATCAATCGATCGCCTTTTTCTTTGCTTATCTCTTCTAGATTGACAGGTGATCTTCTTGTCGTGCATTAGCACGACTCAGACCAGCAGCCCAAGAATTGGTTTTTAGGCCGGTCTTAGTAGAAATTATCTTTGCGCGTTTGGCAACATCGCCCCACTGCGCCTCTAGCTTTAATCCCTGATAGTGTTTACTAAGGGGGGGGAACCTCGTTTAAACCGTGACAGTATCAGCCACTTCGCTGAACGACTTGATCTTGTCAAAATTCATGTAACGATAGACTTCAGCAGACTTCGCATTGAGTGACTCTACTTGCTCAAGGTATTTCTTTGGCGATGGCAAGCGACCCAAGAGTGCTGCCACAGAAGCTAATTCAGCAGAAGCTAAATACACACGAGTATCAATGCCTAAACGATTCGGGAAGTTACGAGTTGAGGTAGAAACTGCAGTTGACCCTTTGCGAATCTGTGCTTGGTTACCCATGCAGAGTGAGCATCCTGGGGTTTCCATGCGGGCTCCAGTACGACCCAAAATGCCATAGTAACCCTCTTCGGTTAGCACCATTTGGTCCATCTTTGTTGGAGGTGCAATCCACAAACGAGTTGGGATATTCGATTTACCTTCAAGTATTTTACCGGCTGCACGGAAGTGGCCAATATTGGTCATGCATGAACCGATAAATACTTCATCGATTTTTTCGCCAGCAACTTCAGAAAGGAACTTCACATCATCTGGATCATTAGGGCATGCCAAGATCGGTTCTTTGATCTCATTCATGTCAATTTCAATGATCTCAACATAGTCAGCGTTTTCATCGGCCTTGAGGAGTTGTGGGTTTGCGATCCAAGCTTTCATTGCCTTAATACGAAGACCCAATGTGCGCTTGTCTTCGTAGCCATTTGCAATCATCCACTTCATCAAGGTGATGTTGGACTGCATGTATTCGATAATCGGCTCTTTGTTCAATTGAACTGCGCAACCGCCAGCAGAACGCTCAGCAGAGGCATCCGATAATTCAAACGCTTGCTCAACCTTGAGGTCAGGCAAACCTTCGATTTCAAGTATGCGGCCAGAGAAAATATTCTTCTTACCTTGCTTCTCAACAGTTAAGAGACCTTTTTTGATGGCATACAACGGAATAGCATTTACCAAATCGCGCAAGGTGATGCCGGGCTGCATTTTGCCTTTGAAGCGCACCAAGACAGACTCCGGCATGTCTAAAGGCATCACGCCTGTTGCGGCAGCAAAAGCCACTAGGCCAGAGCCGGCGGGGAAGGAGATGCCAATCGGGAAGCGGGTATGGCTATCACCACCAGTGCCACAAGTATCTGGCAACAATAAGCGGTTTAACCAACTATGAATAACACCATCGCCTGGACGTAATGCTACGCCACCACGATTGGTCATAAATGCTGGCAATTCATGATGTGTGCGAATATCAACTGGTTTTGGATATGCAGAGGTATGGCAGAAAGATTGCATTACCAAATCTGCTGAGAAACCTAAGCATGCCAGGTCTTTCAATTCATCACGAGTCATTGGACCAGTCGTGTCTTGTGAGCCGACTGTAGTCATGTGTGGCTCGCAATAAGTTCCAGGTCGAACGCCTTGACCTTCTGGCTTGCCACACGCACGACCAACCATCTTCTGTGCCAAGCTAAAGCCCTTTTTGTTATCGGGTGGGCTTACTGGTACGCGGAATTCTGTAGATGCAGGTAATCCCAATGCGGCACGCGCTTTTGCAGTTAAGTCTTGGCCAACGATCAATGGAATACGACCGCCTGCGCGTACCTCATCAAAAATCACTGGTGACTTTAATGAGAAAGTAGCAATCTCTTTACCGTCTTTGAAAGCTTTGCCTTCATATGGACGTAGTTCAATCTCATCACCCATGTTCATTTGGGAAACATCAAGCTCAATTGGTAATGCGCCTGCATCTTCCATGGTATTGAAGAAGATAGGGGCAATTTTTGAGCCTAAGCAAACACCGCCATAACGCTTGTTTGGGACAAATGGAATGTCTTCACCAGTCCACCACAACACAGAGTTTGTTGCAGACTTTCTTGAAGAGCCTGTACCAACCACGTCACCAACATACGCAATTTGATTGCCTTTCTTTTGCAAGGCTTCAATTTGCTTCATTGGACCGCGCACACCTACTTCATCAGGCTCAATACCTGGGCGTGGGTTTTTCAACATTACAGTAGCGTGCAATGGAATATCAGGACGACTCCACGCATCTGGCGCAGGGGACAAGTCGTCCGTATTGGTCTCACCAGTTACCTTAAATACGGTGAGCTTCATACTCTCTGGAACTGCGGGGCGGCTAGTAAACCACTCAGCGTCAGCCCAACTCTGCAAGACTGCTTTCGCATTGGCGTTGCCTTTTTCAGCAAGCTCTTGAACGTCATGGAAGTAATCAAACATCAACAAGGTTTTCTTCAATGCCTCAGCCGCTGCAGCGCCACACTCAGCATCGGAAAGCAATTCGACCAGTGGTTTGATGTTGTAACCACCAAGCATCGTGCCGAGAAGTTCAGTTGCTTTAACGCGAGAAATCAGGGGAGATTTTTCAGTGCCTTTAGCAATAGCATCCAAAAATTCCGCTTTTACCTTTGCCGCCTCATCAACGCCAGCGGGCACGCGATTGGTAATGAGCTCTACCAATTCAGCTTCTTTACCTGCTGGAGGATTCTTTAGCAACTTCACTAATTCCGCGGTCTGATCTTTTGTCAGGGGGAGGGCTGGAATGCCAAGAGCAGCACGTTCAGCAACTTGGGCGTTATAGACATCTAACATAGTGTTATAGTGTTTCCTATGGGGTAAAAGTGATCAATAGAAAGGCCAAATTGGGATTTTCACCCGATTTGACTCATTATGGTTACTAATTTAAGTCTTATATAGGAGTTTAAATCCTAAGCATTCTCAGGGTCAAAATAGTCATTTAGGGGGCTCTAAACAACACTTTCTTCTTTAAGTGCCCAGACAAGGGCAACGACCCAGCCAATTAGCGACCAGCCCAAAAAGAGGTTTAGGGCAATGATTGCAGCGGTATTGGCCAGCCTCTTGTTAAATGCAAGGGCAAAAGGAAGGAAATAAAACAGCGAGAGAAGTATGGCCAGGATTGAAAAGAGCAGGCGCATGGGGTTAGGACTCCAAAACCCAGGTTTGCGTCGCTCCGAGTCTTGGGGTAACGAGAAAGCCTGCTGGAGGGAAAAAGCATTTTTTTATCAATAGAGGGCATATTGCCCCGTTTCATTTTTCAAAAAAGCCATTGCTGTCATTATAATTACCTTTTCCAACGGAGCTTAAGCGATGACCAAATACGTTTTTGTCACTGGTGGTGTGGTTTCTTCTTTAGGGAAAGGAATTGCAGCTGCCTCGCTTGCCGCGATTCTTGAATCCCGCGGCCTGAAAGTCACCCTCCTAAAATTAGACCCTTATATCAACGTTGACCCGGGCACCATGAGCCCTCTGCAACATGGTGAAGTCTTTGTTACTGAAGATGGTGCTGAAGCAGATTTGGACTTGGGTCACTACGAACGATTTATTTCTGCCAAGATGCGCAAGAGCAATAATTT
>CAZXSX010000133.1:3459-3792 GCA_964643245.1 uncultured Polynucleobacter sp. | reverse complement strand
AGTGGGCATTCTGATGGGCCTAACCGGTGCTGGTGGCGGGATTTTGTCTGTGCCCTTGCTAGTTTTGCCTTACACCTTCCCGTTGCGCAAGCGGCTCCGATTTCCTTATGCGCGATTGCGCTTGCAGCAGGCGTTGGCGCACTACTGGGATTTAGAAATAAGATTCTCCGCTATAAAGCAGCGGGCTTGATGGCAATTTTTGGTTTACTGTTTTCGCCAATCGGCTTATGGCTCGCCACCAAATTCCAAATAGCCCACTATTGATTATTTTTAGCTGTATTTTGTTTTATGTGTCGACTCGCCTGTATCGGCAAGCCCATCAAGAAATTCAAG
>CAZXSX010000133.1:0-3449 GCA_964643245.1 uncultured Polynucleobacter sp. | reverse complement strand
GGCATTGCAGATTTTGAGAATAAATCACCTCCGCCCTGCTTATTGGATCACTCTGTTGGTAAATTGGCCTGGAATATTCCCTGTGCGAGAGCATTGATGTTCTCAAGAAGTCTCGCTGACTTACTCTCGGGGCCCCTGGGTGTTGGAGGCGGTTTTATTATTGTGCCGGCCTTAAAGCGATATACCGATTTACCCACTAAATCTATTGTGACTACCTCATTAGGCGTATTGGCAATGGTTGCCAGCGGCGGTAAATTCTTCTCAGTACTGTCCAATTTTGATTTACAGATTGCCGCCCCGTTTGCTATTGGAGCTCTAACTGGACTCTTACTGGGAAGAGCGATCGGCAAAAAACTAAGCGGGCCTAGATTACAGCAGTTATTTGCAATCACTGCATTTGCTGTGGCCGTGAGCCTCCTCATCAAAGGTATTACTACTTAATGCCATCAAAGAAAAAGCCCTTATCACTAAGGGCTTTTAATTGCTGAAACTAGCTTGCACTTACTTAGTGGCCACCAGCACCACCCAGGTAGGCGGCTTTCACCGCTGGGTCATCTTTGAGCTTGGCTGCTGGGCCATGGGTAGCGATTTTGTCGTTCTCTAAAACATAGCCGTAGTCGGCAACATTCAGCGCTGCTGCTGCAAATTGCTCCACCAATAACATCGTGACGCCTTGTGATTTGAGATTCGAAATAATCTTAAATACTTCCTCAACCAAAATTGGCGCCAGACCCATCGATGGCTCATCTAAGAGAATGATTTCTGGGTTCAGCATTACCGCACGAGCCATAGCCAACATCTGTTGCTCACCGCCTGACAAGGTACTCGCCAGCTGATTGCGTCGCTCTTTTAGGCGTGGGAACATTTCTAGGGCTTTCTCAAGGTCACTCTTGAGTCACCCTTAGGACGACTTCCTGTAAAGCGTGGAAATGCGCCAAGCAACAAGTTGTCTGTGACAGACATAGTTGTGAATATGCGACGACCTTCTGGACTGTGGGCCAAACCTAGGCGCGCAATCTTATGTGAGTCATGACCGTCAATTTTTTCACCGCCTAGAGTGACTTCACCAGCTGTAGGCTTAATCATGCCAGTGATCGCACGCATAGTAGTTGTTTTGCCTGCGCCGTTCGAGCCAATCAGCGTAATCACCCGCCCCTTCGGAACATCAATATTGATGCCATGGAGGACTTTGACTTTGCCGTAGCCTGCTTCAAGATTCTTAATAGATAACATGGTATTTACCGATTCAATATGGTTCTAGTGATTAAGTACCCAAGTAGGCATGAATCACCTTCTCGTTCGCCTGAACTTCAGCTGGCATACCTTCTGCAATCTTTTGACCGAAGTCCAATACAGAAACGGTATCGCAAACTGACATCATCACATCCATATGGTGCTCAATCAGAATGAATGTAATGCCGTTATCGCGAATCTTACGAATAATGCGCAAGAGTTCTTTGATGTCAGGAGCAGTCAATCCAGCCGTTGGCTCATCCAAGCGCAATAGTTGTGGGTCAAGCGCTAAGGCACGCGCAATTTCCAATAAGCGTTGTTTACCGTATGGCAAGTTACGCGCCTCTTCGTTTGCCAAATCCTCAAGTCCTACAAATTTGAGAAGAGCCATGGCACGAGCATGTGCTTCAGTCTCTTCCTTTTTGTATCGGGGCAAATTAAGTGCAATTTCCCACATATTGGACTTGAACGTGTGATGCAAGCCAACCAAGATGTTTTGGATTGCCGTTATCTCACCGAAAAGCTGCACGTTTTGGAAGGTACGTGCAATGCCAGACAACGCGATGTCAGAGGAAGTCTTGCCGACAACGGTCTCGCATAAAGCACGTTACCTGCGGTTGGCTTATAAATACCCGTAAGCACGTTCATCATCGTACTCTTACCAGAACCGTTAGGACCGATCAAACCGTGAATGGTGCCACGCTTAATGCTCAGATCAACATTGTTCAGCGCTTTTAAATCACCGAACTGCATCAGAATGGAGTCGACCTTGAGAAGCTCTTCACCGCTATTTTGTTTACCTACAGCACTGATAAAGCTGATGGGGAGTCATCCACCGCCTCAACATCGCCGCCACGAGCGGTTTTGGCTTTGCCAGTAATAGAGAGATAGAAGCTCTTCACGAAGCCCACAATACCGCTTTGCAGGTAGTACACCACCAACAAAATCATGAAACCGAAAATACTCAAGCGCCAGTCAGAGATGACATTGAGCCAGAATGAGAATGCAGCCAAACCAACTACACCAGCAATGGGAATCGCAACACGTCTTGGGGTTGTTAATTGCTTAGACAACGCCAAGCCAGCACCTGCCAATACTACGATGGCAATATGGAGGCTACGATACGGAACAAGAAAATATCGTCGAGTAGTTTTGGCAACAACACAATAATTGCCGCGCCTAACAATGCCCCTAAGCGTGACTTCCGTCCGCCCATAATGATGCCAAGCAAGAACAATACTGCGAGCTCATTGTTATAGGTATTTGGAGAAATGTACTGCTCAGAATATGCATACAAGCAACCCGCTAAACCGGCAAATGCTGCACTGATCACAAATGCAATCACTTTGAAGCGATAGACGGATACCCCCATACAGTCACAGGCAATTGGGCTATCACGCAAGGCTTCAAACGCACGGCCAATTTGGGATTTAACGAAACGGTCAACGACGATCAAGGACATGATCAAAATCGCAGAAACCATCCAGAAATACTCCGCCTTGGTCATGGGCACACCCATGAGCTCAGGCTTTGGAATCTTGATACCCAATGGGCCTTCAGTCATCCAGGTCATCTCGTTAATCAGAATCTGCGTAATGGTTCCAAACGCTAAGGTCACCATCGCGAGGTATGGGCCGATCACCTTCAAAGCAGGCAAGGCTAAGATGCCGCCGAAGATTGAGGTTACCACGATGGCTGCAGGCAATGTTCCCCAAATCGTCCAACCAAAGTGGAAATACAAAACACCTGCTGTGTATGAGCCGATACCAAAGAGCGCTGCATGGCCTAAGGAAACCTGACCCACATATCCAACCACAATATCCAAACCATACAAAAGAATGGTGTAGATCAGAATTGTTTCAACTAAGTGAATGTAATGCGGGTTATGAATGACTAACGGCAAACCAATCAGTGCCGCAATCGCAATTAATAGAGATGGTAGAGACCTCAATTTCATCATTAAACTTTCTTAATTGCAGATTTGCCGAAGAGACCAGATGGTTTGTACGCGAGTACAAGCAACAACAAGATCAAACCTGGAACGTCTTTGTAACCAGTGGAGATGTAAAAACCTGTAGCGGTTTCAACAATTCCCAAAATCAGGAGGCCACCCACAATAATGCCAAGACCGCTTGATAAGCCGCCAATAATCGTAACCGCAAATGCCTTCAGACCCAAGGCACCACCCATGGTTGCGCCAGTTAAGGTTACGGCGC
>CAZXSX010000132.1:0-3820 GCA_964643245.1 uncultured Polynucleobacter sp. | reverse complement strand
TAAGGTAACACCAGTTCTTCCAACCGTTACTCCTAAATTAACAATAGGACTCTAGAGATATGTGCGGCGTCGTTGGAACCGTTTCCCACTCACCAGTTAATCAACTACTCTATGATGCGTTGTTATTGTTGCAGCATCGTGGGCAAGATGCGGCCGGTATCGCAACCATGAATGGCAATTCATTTACGATGCACAAAGCCAATGGTTTGGTGCGTGACGTCTTCAGAACCCGCAATATGCGTAGCTTGATTGGTAATGTGGGTATTGGCCAAGTGCGTTATCCAACCGCTGGTTTAGCAAGTAGTGAAGAAGAGGCGCAACCGTTCTATGTGAGTGCACCTTACGGCATTATTCTGGCCCATAACGGCAATCTCACAAATGCAGCCAGTCTGCGTGTGGAGATGGCCTACCGTGATCGCCGTCACATAAATACCAGCTCAGATACGGAAGTGTTGCTCAACGTCTTAGCAGATGAGCTTCAAAAGGAAACCAATAGCGCTGCATTGGATGAGAGTGCGATGTTTAATGCAGTCACCGGTGTGGCAAGTCGCGTTAAGGGTTCCTACGCAGTGGTGTCATTGATTGCTGGCTATGGCTTATTGGCATTTCGTGATCCATTCGGTATTCGTCCACTGTGTATTGGGCGCATCGACATACCACAAGGTCCTGAATGGATGGTGGCTTCTGAGTCGGTGGCGTTTGAGGGTCTTGGATTTACTTTTGTGCGCGATGTTAATCCAGGTGAAGCAATTTACATCGATCTGGATGGCAACTTCTATGCCCGCCAATGCGTCCAGAATGCTGTTCTCACCCCCTGTATTTTTGAATACGTCTATATGGCTCGACCAGACTCCACGATTGACGGAGTAACAGTCTATAACGTGCGGATGCGCATGGGCGATTATTTAGCTGAGAAGATCCGCAAAGAAACAAATGTCGCTGAAATTGATGTGGTGATGCCGATTCCTGATTCCAGTCGTCCTGCTGCAATGCAAGTGGCAAAAAATTTGGGAGTCGATTACCGTGAAGGTTTTTTTAAGAATCGCTATATTGGTCGCACCTTCATCATGCCGGGTCAAGCGGTGCGTAAAAAATCTGTACGCCAAAAGCTCAATGCGATGCGTGTGGAATTTAAAGATAAGACCATTCTCATTGTGGATGACTCTATCGTTAGGGGTACAACCTCGTTTGAGATCGTGCAGATGGCTCGAGAGTCGGGTGCTAAAAAAGTCATTTTTGCATCTGCTGCACCTCCGGTACGTTATCCAAACGTGTATGGCATCGATATGCCAACACGAAGTGAGTTGGTGGCCTATGGGCGTACCGATGAAGAGATTAATAAAATGATTGGTGCTGACCAATTAATCTATCAAAGCGTTGAAGACATGAAACAAGCTGTACGGGATATCAATCCTAATATTCAGAACTTCGAGGCATCTTGTTTTGATGGTCACTACATCACAGGTGATATCAATGACTCCTACCTAGATGCATTGGAGGCACAACGCAATTCCTCTGCGGCTAAGGCGGATCGTCAGCGGGATTCAAGTGACTTTGCCCGTTCGCAACTGCATTTGCACCTGGCCACCGAAGACTAAAAAGCGACAAGAATTTGCCTTCAATGAGGCAAATCCGCAATTCGGTGTCAAAATAGGGGTATGAAGAGCAGACCTACCCGCAAAAAGCCTGATTTTTCTAAGTTAGCACTCGAATCGATCGCGGTTCGAACCGGAACTCGACGTACTCAAGAATATCAAGAGCATTCTGAAGCAATGTTTCTGACGTCTAGCTTCTGTTTTGATAGTGCTGAATTGGCTGCTGATGGTTTTGCGCATGCAGATCAGGGATTTATCTATTCACGCTTTACCAATCTCACCGTGAGTATGTTTCAGGATCGATTGGCTGCACTTGAGGGGGGGTGAGGCATGTATTGCGACTGCCTCTGGAATGTCCGCTATTTTGACAATGGCGATGGCGCACCTTCAGGCGGGGGACCATGTTATTTGTTCACGCTCGGTATTTGGTGCAACGATTCAGTTGTTCACTCATATTCTTGGCCGATTTGGAATTACAACTACCTACGTTGATTTGGCGGATACCAAGTCTTGGCAATCTGCTGTTCAACCAAACACCAAACTCTTCTATTTAGAGACGCCATCCAATCCGTTAACCGAAATCGCTGATATCAAAGCAATTTCGAAGATTGCGAAGAAGGCAGGCGCCTTGTTTGCAGTCGACAATTGCTTTTGTACACCCGCATTGCAAAAGCCATTGGCTTTAGGTGCTGATGTCGTAATTCATTCGGCCACGAAGTATTTAGATGGACAGGGGCGAGTTGTTGGTGGTGCCATCGTTGGCAGTAATGAATTTGTGATGGGCAAAGTCTTTCCCTATGTTCGCACTGCAGGACCAACACTGTCTGCATTTAATGCTTGGGTATTTTTAAAGGGCCTTGAGACGTTGGAGCTTCGAATGAAGCAACAGAGTCAGAATGCGCTCGCACTGGCACAGTGGCTGGAGAAACAACCTGGTGTTGAGCGTGTTTACCACCCGGGTCTCAAATCGCATCCTCAGCATACCCTGGCAATGCGCCAGCAAAAGGAGGGTGGGGCGATTGTCTCCTTTGTACTCAAAGGCGGTAAATAATCCGCCTATAAATTGATTAATCAAACTAAGCTTTGCTCCATCACAGCAAACTTGGGCGATACACGCACGACTATTACTCACCCAGCCACGACAACACATTGCCGGGTCAGTGCTGCAGATCGGAAAGCGGCTGGAATCACTGATGGATTAGTTCGTATTGCAGTTGGATTGGAGAACATCAACGATCTGAAGGCGGATTTAATTGGCGGACTCAAAAAATAATCAAGTACACCTCGATAGAGCAATGAGTTTCGCTGATGCAACCCAGTTTTGGAATGAGCGCTTTGATAAGGAAGAGTTCATTTTCGGAAAAGAACCGAATGAATATCTAGTTGATCAGGCTGCGAAGTATCTTAAGAAGGGTAATAAGGTGCTTTGTATTGCTGATGGCGAGGGTCGCAATGGTGTTTGGCTTGCAAAGCAGGGAATGCAAGTGGTGGGTTTTGATGCATCTGATGTGGCATTAGCCAAGGCTAAAAAATTCGCAGAGGATAATCAGGTTGAGGTTGCCTATTCATTCTCGGATACCGACAGTTTCCATTGGCAAGCTAATGAATATGATGCGGTGGTGGGCATCTTTATTCAGTTTGCAGATCCTGCGATACGCGAACGCATCTTTCACCAAACCTTTCAAGCGCTAAAGCCAGGCGGCATTTTATACTCCAAGGCTATACCCCGAGCAGTTGGAATACAAAACGGGTGGACCATCACTTATTGAACATTTCTATACCGAAGAGCTTGTGCGAGATTTGGCCAAGGACTTCAAGATCCTAGAGCTGACATCTTATAAAAGGGAATTGTCAGAAGGTCCAAGGCATACGGGAATGTCTGCGATCTTGGGCTTGGTGGCTCGCAAGTGACCCCTTGGCCAGCAGAAGGGTAATGTGAAAACGATTGAAATCAAAAGTGCATGGCAAGGCAATAGCGATTGCAATGCGTGTTCAATTCGTAGCTCAGTGCTTTTTGCCGAGTTAAATGAGGAAGATTTTTCAAAAATTCACACGCCGATTGATGACCTGCGTTTTGAAGCGAATTCAGGTATCTATTTACAGGGCGATACCGCTGATCACTTGTATACCTTGCGTGAGGGCTACATTAAACTTTTGCATTTCAATTCAGATGGCTCTAGCCGAATTGTTCGTCTTGTAATGCCGGGCGTTTATTTGGTATGAAA
>CAZXSX010000131.1:0-3829 GCA_964643245.1 uncultured Polynucleobacter sp. | reverse complement strand
TAAGAACGGTGTACGTAAGATTAATATTGATACAGATATTCGTCTCGCGATGACGGGCGCCATCCGCCGTTACCTCTTTGAAAACCCTAGCAAATTTGATCCGCGTGACTATCTCAAGCCAGCCTGTGAAGCTGCCAAGAAAGTTTGTATCGCTCGATTCCAGGCATTTGGTTCTGCTGGCCAGGCATCAAAAATTAAACCGATTCCATTGGAGCAGATGGCAGAGCTATACAAGAGCGGTAAATTATCTCAGATCGTGAAGTGATTTAAATATGCCTGCTTTGTACGCAACTTCTATTCAGTCATTGCCTTTGCTGTCAAAAGGTAAAGTGCGCGATGTTTATGCTTTGGGCGATGACAAGTTATTGATGATAACCACGGATCGTTTATCTGCTTTTGATGTTGTAATGGGTGAGCCTATTCCAGAAAAAGGAATTGTCCTCAATCAGATGGCCAATTTCTGGTTTGATAAGTTAAGTCAAGTGATTTCGAATCACTTGACTGGTATTGATCCCGCTTCGGTTGTAGCTCCGAATGAGGTGGATCAAGTTAAAGGGCGTGCAGTAGTTGCCAAGCGTTTGAAGCCTATTTTGGTTGAAGCGGTTGTTCGTGGTTACTTGGCCGGCAGTGGATGGAAAGATTACAAGGAAACTGGCAAAGTTTGCGGTATCGCTTTGCCAGCAGGCTTGGAGAATGCACAAAAATTACCAGAGCCCATTTTTACTCCTGCTGCTAAAGCAGAAATGGGCGAGCACGATGAAAATATTTCATTTGAAAAAGTTGCAGAGCTCATCGGTGAGAAATTAGCAAATCAAATCCGCGCAGTCAGTATCCGTTTATACAAAGAGGCTTCCGAATACGCTGCAACACGCGGGATCATCATCGCTGATACCAAGTTTGAGTTCGGCTTGGACGATGCTGGTCAACTGGTATTGATGGATGAAATTTTGACAGCCGACTCATCTCGCTTTTGGCCTGCAGAAACTTACTATGTTGGTTCAAATCCACCCTCTTATGACAAGCAGGGTGTGCGGGATTGGTTAGAAACCGCAGAGATAAATGGCCAGTTGTGGCCAAAGACTGCCCCTGCACCGCAATTGCCAGACGATGTGATTGAGAAAACTGCGCAAAAGTACCGCGAAGCCCTCACTCGCTTAACGAAACAGAGGTAAGTCGGGGATAATAGAGGTCTTAATGGTATGGCTGTAATTTAGGACATTCGGAGAAGTAAATGAGCAAGAAACCAATAGTCGGAATAGTGATGGGTTCTAATTCAGATTGGGACACCATGCAACACGCTGCTCAAATGCTTGAGCAATTTGGTGTCGCTCATGAAGCGAAAGTACTCTCTGCGCATCGTATGCCAGATGACATGTTTCAGTATGCGGAAAATGCACAAGCAAACGGTCTGCAAGCGATCATCGCTGGTGCAGGTGGCGCAGCACATTTGCCAGGCATGCTAGCTTCCAAAACGATTGTTCCAGTGTATGGTGTTCCAGTAGCAAGTAAATATTTGCGTGGCGAAGATTCGTTATACTCTATTGTTCAAATGCCAAAAGGCATTCCGGTGGCCACATTTGCTATTGGTGAAGCCGGTGCAGCGAATGCCGCTTTGCATGTCATCGCCGGTCTTGCTCTGCAAGATACCGATTTGGCTAAACGTTTGGAAGAATTTCGCGGGAAGCAATCGGATACAGCCAGATCAATGAGCTTGCTGGGATACTGATTACATGGTGGACCGTATGAAACCCATCTTGCCGGGTTCGTGTTTGGGAATTTTGGGTGGTGGTCAGTTGGGGCGGATGTTTACCCAAGCTGCTCAAGCAATGGGTTACAAAGTTTGCGTCCTAGACCCAAGCCCAGACAGTCCTGCAGGCTCAATAGCTGAGAAATGCATTCAAGCTGATTACACCGATTCTGTCGCCCTCAAGGAAATGGCTGCGCTTTGCGCTTCTGTAAGCACCGAATTTGAAAATGTTCCGGCGCAAGTATTGGATGAATTGGAGTCGTTAGGTGTTTTTGTTGCGCCCCGAAGTAGCTGTATTTCATTGGCGCAAGATCGGATTGCTGAGAAAAACTTTCTCGCAACTTGGAAATCAGAAACCAATATTGGCCCCGCGCCAAGTTTTGTGATTGCGCATGACGCCGATATTGCCCATGTACCTGAAGATCTTTTCCCTGGAATTTTGAAAACTGCACGTTTGGGCTATGACGGGAAAGGTCAAATCACGGTTCTGGCAGTAGCGGATCTCCCAGTTGCTTGGGCAGAGTTGGGTAAGGTACCTTGTGTTTTAGAGAAGCGCATGGAGTTAGATTTTGAGGTTTCTGCACTAGTGGTTCGGGGATATGACGATTCAGTAGTGGCGTACCCCGTTTCTCAAAATATTCATCGTGATGGCATTTTGCATACCTCAACAGTTCCGTCTCCATCATTGAAGCCAGCGCAAGAAAAGAAAATCATTGAAGCTGCTAAAGCACTTATTCGTAAGATTGATTACGTAGGCGTGTTGTGCGTGGAATTCTTTGTTCTAAAAAATGGAGACATCATTGCAAATGAAATTGCCCCGCGCCCTCATAATTCAGGCCACTACACCATGGATGCATGTGTAAGTAGTCAATTTGAGCAGCAGGTCAGAGCAATGGCGCGATTACCATTGGGTGACACACGTCAATTAGCGCCTGTATCTATGTTGAATTTACTGGGTGATTTGTGGTTTGAAGGTAGTGAAGATCAGGCAAAGGAGCCAGCCTGGAATAAAGTCCTGGCGCACCCCGATGTTAAGTTGCATCTTTATGGTAAGTCTGCCCCACGCATAGGTAGAAAAATGGGCCATATTAACTGTTTAGGGAAGGTTTTAAATGAGGCCCGCCAAAACTGTGCTGCTGTAGCTGCTCAGTTAGGTATTGAGCCTTAAAGATGCCCACCGAAAAATCGGATAGTTCGTCGCTGCAGTCTTTAGCGGTGATCGATGAGGCGGTTCAAGCGCTTCATGATGGCGAATTAGTTGCGTTCCCCACTGAAACTGTCTATGGCTTGGGCGCGGATGCAAAAAACCCTGAAGCCATCAAAAAAGTTTTTGCCACTAAAGGCAGACCATCAAATCATCCTTTAATTGTGCATTTGGCGGCGCCGGAAATGGTTGGTCAACAGGAGGTCGACTGGGTATCGGTGGTAGCGCCATGGGTAAGGGATCTTTCTGAAGATGCACTAAGGTTGATCAATGTATTTTGGCCTGGGCCACTAACACTTGTTTTTAAAAAAGATAAGCGTGTTTTATGTGAGCTGACTGGTGGTCAGGATACGGTGGCGATTCGTGCGCCTGCTCATCCTATTGCACAGGAGTTATTGAGAAAATTTAAGGGCGGACTTGTAGCGCCATCAGCTAATCGTTTCGGTAAAGTCTCGCCCACTAGCGCAGCCGATGTTCGGAGTGAATTTGAGGGTGTGTTGAATTTGATGGTGCTCGATGGCGGTGATTGTCAAGTAGGCATTGAGTCAACCATTGTTGATTTATCTTCTGGGGATTATGCTGTTTTACTGCGCCCAGGAGTCATTACTCCAAAGGCTATTTTCGCCAAGACGGGTATTAAAGTCTTTACTCCTGGGGAAGCAATCAAGATCTCAGGCTTGCCTAAAGTTTCTGGCAGTCTAAAAGCTCACTATGCGCCTACAACACCATTTCGCTTGTATTCCCCCGGCTGTATTTTGGATGCGCTCAGCGAGTTCCCTGATACGAAATCTAGAGTAGCAGTTAGGGTGTGGGATTCAGAATCATCCCTAGTATTAAATGATCATCCATCGATTGATGTTCAGGAGGTCATTGTTTCA
>CAZXSX010000130.1:0-3843 GCA_964643245.1 uncultured Polynucleobacter sp. | reverse complement strand
ATGCCTGTTTTTCTCAGCTTCTTTAAGATGTCGTTATAAAGACTCATACATGCCTTATCGGTTGGTTTATAGTTAGCTAAGCACTAATCACTAATATGCTCTGCTTGCTTGAATAGCTCATAAGTATGTCGAGCAATAACACGCTCTTCGTCCGTATGCATTTTTAAGCAAAGCACTTTCGAATTATCTGCTAAGATAATTGTTTCGCCGTTTTGATTGCTATCTCCATCAAGTTCAATCCCCAGCCATGACATATTTTGAAGTACTCGTGACCTGACTAAGACTGAGTTTTCACCTATGCCACCAGTAAATACTAAAACGTCTAAACCCGCAAGTAGTGCCGTTAGAGCACCTATTTCTCGCTTAATTTCACGCACATAGTAATCAATTGCTTGTTTTGCCTCAATTGCATCAGATGCCTCTAAGGCTCGCACATCACTGGAAATTCCACCAGAGAGGCCTTTAAGGCCAGATTGCTTATAGAGAATATCAGATACTTCATGAGCACTTAAGGATTCGTGTTGCATTAGATACAGCAGCACTCCAGGGTCGATTTCGCCGCAACGCGTTCCCATTGGTAGGCCATCTAGAGATGAAAATCCCATGGTTGAGGCAATCGATACCCCATCCCCTAAGGCAGTCATCGATGCACCATTACCAAGATGCGCTACGATGGTTTTGCCGCGAAACTCCTTTGGAAACGTATGGATTAATTTTTCGACAATGTACTCATATGACAAACCATGAAAGCCATAGCGACAAACACCCTTACTGTAGAACTCTCTGGGGATTGCATAGCAATCATCGACAAAGGAATGAACGCGATGAAATGCAGTATCAAAACATGCAATTTGCGGAATCGATTCAAATTGCTCTGTTGCCGCCTTAATCCCAAACAGGTTATGCGGCATATGCAATGGCGCTAAGCTAACAAGCTCCTCTAAGTGTTGCATTACCTCATCATCGATGATGGTTGCCTTTTTTGACCCCCCATGCACTACACGATATCCTATTGCAACGATTTCTAGCTGTGAGAATTCCTGATTAGGCCATGAAATGATCGCTGCGAGCGCCTCTTGATGCGAAGTGGGCTCTCCCTTTTGATCCCATGGCACGACAAATTCAAGGCCATTTGATATCAGCTTAACCTTAAAAGAAGGTGTACTACCGATTCCCTCGACCTGTCCAACCGCAAGTTGATTCAACTGCGGTAATCGATAGAGTGAAAATTTGATTGAGGACGATCCAGCGTTAAGCGTTAACACTGCATCGCCCTGCACAGACTGAATTGAATCCACCATCTAGACCTCAAGCAATCTCAATTTGTTTGCAAGTGAAAGCTTGCGTAGCCCTTCACTTGGTAAGCATGAAAAAGTTGTGCCAAAGCACAGGAAGAAAGTCTTGCTCGCTCATTGTCTGCACGACTTGTCAGCATGATCGGAACTTTAGCGCCAATTACTAAACC
The DNA here is from genome assembly GCA_964643245.1 of uncultured Polynucleobacter sp. Classification (GTDB taxonomy): domain Bacteria; phylum Pseudomonadota; class Gammaproteobacteria; order Burkholderiales; family Burkholderiaceae; genus Polynucleobacter. Next base: position 2,378 of record CAZXSX010000130.1, on the reverse strand, counting down.
CGCAGGCTGAGCATGCGATATGAAAGTTAGTTGTTTGGCAATCATGTTACCGGCTTCAAGATTGGGTACAACCAGTATTTGCGCTCGGCCTGCGACTGAGGATGAGAGATGCTTCGTTAAGGCTGCACCCATATCAGTTGCATTATCCATGGCCAACGGACCATCTACATAAGCACCGGTAATTTGGCCACGATCTGCCATTTTTGCCAATATTGCAGCATCCATCGACGATGGGATATTGAAACTCACCGTTTCCACTGCCGACACAATCGCAACGTAAGGCGAATCGATGCCACAAGCATGTGCAAGATCTATTGCATTTTGTACGATATCAACCTTGGTGACTAAATCCGGGACAATGTTAATTGCAGCATCAGTAATAAACAGCGGATGCTCCATGCTGGCAACATTCAACACAAAGACGTGTGAAATTCGTCTATTGGTGCATAAACCACCTTCCTTTTTCACCACTTGAGAGAGAAGGATCTGAATGGAGACCCCCCTTCATGATGGCATGCACCCTCTTCTCATGTACGAGCTCTACCGCTCTAGCGGCCACCATCCGCGAATCTGCGATATTGATGATCTCGATCATGGAGATGTCAACGCCAGCCTCTTTTGCAGCAGCCTCTATCTTGCTCTGTGAGCCGATAAAGATTGGACTAATCAAGCCCTCGGTCATGGCCATGTAGGTGCCAGCCATTGATTTTGAATCATCTGGACAAACGACTGCGGTTGCCATCGGAGGGAAACGCTTAGCCTCCTCGATAAGGCGATGAAAATGATCATGCTCGTCAAGGAGTAGTCCTGGCAGCGAATTGGTCTCCAAATTGATCGATTGGGTTGGCGCCGCCACAGATGCGCGTCCGGAGGCTATGACTTTTCCATCTGCCAAACTTACTTTAGTCTCAAAAATTGCATCTGGAGAAGCATTTTTCTCAACCAGAGTGACCTCAATACTGAGCAGGTCGCCTACATGCGCATAATCAACAAATTGGAAATCTTGTGATTTATATAAAGTACCTGGTCCAAGAAGAATATTGCCGAGAACACTTGAAATTAGCGATCCAATCCACATTGAAGGCGCAACCACGCTAGCACTACCATCATGCTGCTCGTCTGCCTGCGGAATGTTAAGTGGATTAAGGTTGCCTGAAGCATGCGCAAATAAAAACAGGTCACGAGGTGTGATGCGACGCTCGATTCGGGCTGAGTCTCCAATCTTCAGCTCACTCCACGTACGATTTTTAATCCCATGCGTTAATGCATTTATTCATCAACCTCGATATCCTTGAGTGATTCCTTTGGAGATTTTGATTGCTTTTTGCCTAACATCTCTTCAATTTGGCCATACATCTTGAGTGCAAATGGGTGCATTGTTTCGCGAGGACCAGCAATCTCCATAACTGCTTTGAGCGCCTTTTTCTGCTTTTCTTGACTATTCAGCAAGACGCATAAGGTATCCATAGCCTTCTTAGGCTCAAAATCGACAATCATTGCCTGCTGGTGAACCAATTTCACAATATCTTCATGTGCCATATTCGGAAAGAGAGATGAATGGCCCAGTGCAATGAGCTCACGCTCTAATCGAGTGCGGCGGACATAGCCGCGAGCGTTATTGAGTAAATGCAAAATCCGGACTACAGCCTCTGCTACGCCACCATGCTCGATTTGCGCTAATGCAGAATGCACCTCTGGCATTTGTCGAACGTCAACCACACGATGTTTCGGCGCATCGGATTGCAAAGGAGCAATCATCGATTTCACGGTGAGGTATAAATCGAGAAAAATGTGGTTTCAGTGAATGCATCACGCATATTCCGATACATATTCAGCTGCGTTTCCACTATTTCCCCAAAAATTTTCTCGCCAATTAAAAACGGGTTATCTTCATTGGCGGGTCAATGGTATCGAGCATCGGCATAATCGGATTCACGTCCGAATTATCTTCATTGGCGGGTTTGCGTTCCTGAACAACAGGCTCAACAATGGTATCGAGCATCGGCATAATCGGATTCACGTCCGAAAATGCTATGCGTTGCGTTCTCAATGGATGGGATTCACGAAGTAGCTCGGCCGACTCCGATGTCACCATATTGCGGTATTAATACTGGACATCTCAGCCACTTCTGTGAAGAGCTCTTCGTCATCCCGTCCATCACCTAGCGCAAGAATATCCCCCATACCACGTGATTCAAAGCGAATGGGAACGCGATCTTCTTCATCATCTAAAACCATTTCATATAGGCCAGGTGAGAGGGCCTCAATTGCGCGCACAGTATCTGTAATGGCAACGTGCTCCCGACCTGCAATTTGGCTGGATACAAAAATTCCAAGGTGGCCGATAGAGTCATGAAGCATATATACAATCCGTTGAC
>CAZXSX010000129.1:0-3861 GCA_964643245.1 uncultured Polynucleobacter sp. | reverse complement strand
GGCTAAAAATGAGAATTCAGTGAGATTCCGATTAAGGATAAGCCTTAACATTCGGAAAACTTCTTAACTTATTGATTTATATAGATATTTTACCTATATTACTTAAAAATAGCGCCTAAGTAGTTTGCTGGTAAATTAGCTTATAAATCAGAGTTCTTGGATGATATCCACAGACTTATCCACAAGTAAAACAGAAAAAAGAAGCAGATGATGTCCTCGCCCATGGTGGTTCAGGTAGTTGTAGATAAACCCATTGCCCAAGGCTTTGACTACTTGTGGGATGCTGAAAAATTGGGGTTAGAGCCAAAAATTGGTCAGTTGGTTGAGGTGCCTTTTGGGCGCTCCAATTTGGTAGGCTTAGTTATTAAAGTAAGTGCTCACTCTTATTATGAGATATCTAAGTTAAAGAATGTCTCACAGATTTCGCCTTTGCCACCGTTAGATGCGGCAACGCTTCGACTAATGAACTTTGCAAGCCAATATTACATACATGGGCTTGGAGAGACGGTTATTCCATCGATTCCTCAAATGTGGAAAAAGCCCTCTAACTGGAAAAAGATGGTTGAAAAGCAAAATTTGGCTGAGGCTAAGAAAAGCAAACAAAAAATCTCTCGGGAGCCAATTCAAGCTGAAGGCTACATTAGCGAAGATCAATTAAATGAAGTTCAAAAGGATGCGTTGAAACAACTTCGATTGGACGGAAATCAGCAAAAATTTTCAGCCGCCCTTCTTCAGGGACAAACTGGTAGTGGCAAAACTGCAGTGTTTTTAAATTGGTTGAAATCAATACTTCAAGATGAAAATTCTCAAGCGCTTATTTTGGTGCCCGAAATAAATTTAACGCCACAATTAGAGCGAAGAGTGCGCGCCTATTTTCCGACCAAAAACATGGTCGTCTTGCACAGCGGTATTAGTGAAAAAAAACGTGGCGTTGCCTGGCAGGAGGCGATGACCGGCAAAGCGCAAATCGTATTGGGAACGCGCTTAGCAGTCTTAACACCCATGCCAAATTTGCGCGCAATTGTGGTGGATGAAGAACATGATTTTTCTTATAAACAACAAGATGGAATACGTTACTCTGCGCGCGATCTAGCAGTGTGGCGTACTCACGACATCAAGATTCCTATCCTGCTCTCATCGGCAACCCCCTCTCTCGAAACATGGATGGCCGCAAGAGCTGATCGATACCAACTGCTCCGCCTAGATCAACGCGCTCAGGGCGCAACCTTGCCCAAGGTTCATCTGGTTAATACGCGTGATCCACAAAATCAATTTAGTCCAGGTGATGCTGATAAGCCAGCAGTCAAGCTTTCTTTAAGCAAGCCGTTGGTTACTGCCATCAATAAAAATTTGCAGAATCAAAAACAATGCCTAGTATTGATTAATCGCAGAGGGTATTCGCCGGTTCTTAGTTGTAGCGCATGTTTATGGCTGTCAAAGTGCTCCCAATGCAGCTCATATACCGTGATGCATAAAGCCGGAGCCTTAGGCCGCAAACCCATTTTGAGCTGTCATTATTGTGGCTTGGTAAAGCCGGTGCCTACGCACTGCCCTGATTGTGGAAATGCCGACTTGAGAGCTCTTGGGCAGGGCACACAAAAGTTGGAAGATTTAATCGAACAAGCGTGGCCCAATGCAAGAGTATTGCGGGTAGACACGGATTCATCTCGTAAGGGCAAAGGCGCAGAGTCTCTCTTTCGAGAAATTCATGAGGGAAATGTCGATATTGTGGTTGGAACCCAAATGATTGCAAAAGGACATGATTACCAGAACATTGGCATGGTTGCCGTACTAGATGCCGATAGCCGCCTCTTTTCTCACGATTTTCGGGCGGCTGAACGCTTGTTTGCGCAATTGGTCCAGGTTGCGGGCCGTGCCGGTCGCAATGGTAAAGATGGCGAAGAAGGGGGCGACATCTACATTGAAACGCAATTTCCGGAGTCTGCCGTTTACCAATATTTATTGCATCATGATGTAGATGGCTTTTTGTTGCACATTGCTGTTGACCGCGAGGAGGCTAAGTTGCCGCCCTTCTCATACCAAGGTTTGGTGCATGCAGAAGCAAAAAGCCTTGAGATGGCAATTGGGTTCTTGAGTTCGCTTAAAGAGCGATTAATATCGCAGGGCCACATTCATCAAGACGTGCGGATCTATGATCCAGTGCCAAGAAACATGGTTAGGGTTGCTGGGGTTGAGCGTGCCCAGCTGGTCGTGGAATCGGGCGATCGCAAGCAATTACAAACCGTTTTAGATGCTATCAATCGCGATTTACGCGAAAGCTCTCAAGGCCGAATTAGTAGGGGAACGAAAGAGGGCAGGGAGGGACAAATTCGCTGGTTGATAGAACGTGACCCTAGTTCGATCTGATATTCGATTTTAAGCGCCTGGCCCAGAGTTATATTTTTCTAAGCTCAATAATTGATCGAGTTCAGACGCTAGGCTGTCCTTTGAGTCCGGCTTGATTTTGAATAGCCAAATCGAATAGGGTTTTTCATTCACCAATTCAGGCGCGGTATCTACTTCTGGATTGAGTTCGACGACTTCACCGCTGATGGGTGCGTGGATGTCACTTGCAGCCTTTACCGATTCAATGACTGCAATTACTTCACCTTGTTTCACTTGTTGATTAAGCTTTGGCGCTTGAAAAAACATTACATCCCCCAAGGCTTCTTGAGCATGGTTGCTAATCCCAACCCATACAAGCCCATCATCTTCAAGGTTGGCCCACTCATGAGTCTCTGCAAATTTAAATGTATCTTCGCTATTCATTGTTTTATCCTTTAAGGATATTTTATGCTCAGACTCAGAAGCTAGATGCTTGAGCATTATTCATTGATCTGTTTTTTATTCACATTCATCTATGCCAATTAAATTAGGAATTGTTCCCGTTACCCCGTTTGAGCAAAACTGCTCTATTTTGGTTTGCCAAGAAACTGGGGATGCCGCTGTTGTTGATCCGGGCGGCGATATCGACAAAATCCTTGAAGGCGTTAAGCAAATGGGTGGTACGGTTAAAAAGGTGCTGCTGACACATGGCCACTTAGATCATTGTGCAGCCGCTAAAGATTTAGCGGATCAGCTGGGGGTGCCGATTGAGGGGCCACAAGAGGACGAGCGTTTTTGGATTGATCAATTACCGGAGCAAACAGTACGTTTTGGTTTTGGGCATGCAAAAGCATTTGAACCAAATCGCTGGCTCAATGATGGTGATCATGTTCAGGTTGGCAATGTTGATCTCGAGGTATTTCATTGCCCAGGCCATACTCCGGGCCATGTTGTCTTTTACGACAAAGACGACCGCTTAGCGATTGTTGGCGATGTATTGTTTGCTGGATCAATTGGTAGAACCGACTTTCCGCGCGGTAATCACGCCGATTTAATTAACGCTATTCGAACTAAGCTTTGGCCGCTTGGTGATGATGTGCAATTCGTGCCAGGGCATGGGCCGATGTCTACGTTCGGACAAGAACGCAAAACCAACCCTTATGTTGGGGATGGCGCTTAAAAATCGTTGGCAGAAGTGTTTAGGTTTTTGCTGAACCGGTACGGTGCGTACGGTTGTATAAGCAGCTGGCGCAAATCCAACGCTGCTTGCGATTGCTTGTCGGAATCCATGTGCCACCCTCAAGTCGTTTTTCGCGGCTGCACGAAGAGCAAAATTTTAGGCTCCGGGATGAATCTTGGGTAGCTGCTGGAGTCGAGGTGGTCATGATCAATCCGGGTAAGGCAAATCTTTATACAGAAGTGCTATTTTACCCGTTTTGTCATGCTGGTATTGGGGTTAATACAACCCGAACCGAATCTGCTGTTTTATTGCCATCAAAGTCTAGCCAGGCCTTATTTCCAAAGTCGTAAAGCTTG
>CAZXSX010000128.1:0-3904 GCA_964643245.1 uncultured Polynucleobacter sp. | reverse complement strand
ATTAAGTTACGCCCCCTTGAACGAGAGGATCTACGTTTTGTACACGATCTCAATAATAATCAGTTCGTGATGCGCTATTGGTTTGAAGAACCATATGAAGCCTATGTAGAACTCTGTGATTTATACGATAAGCATATTCACGATCAAACAGAGCGGCGGTTTGTGATTGAATGTAATCAAGAACTGGTTGGATTGGTTGAATTAGTAGAAATTAATCACATTCACCGCCGTGCAGAGTTTCAAATTATGATTGCGCCACCTTATCAAAGCAAAGGTTACGCCAAAATGGCCACTCATTTAGCCATTCAATACGCTTTTTCTACCCTTAATTTGCATAAGCTATTCTTGATTGTTGATGTAAACAACCAAACAGCAATCGATCTTTATCAAAAGGCTGGATTCAAGGATGAAGGGGTGTTAAGACAGGAGTTTTTTGTCAATGGTGAATATCGAGATGCTATTCGTATGGCTTTGTTTCAGATAGATTTTTTGAAACATATTCAAGGCGTGTCTTAAGATTAAGATGCTCACTATTGCCTAAGATACTTAAGGTGTTCACCTTCTATGTGTGAGCATCTTTGGAAATTTGAGCACCTTAGGCAGTTTCCAGTGCTATATAAAAATATCTGAGTAAATATGACCTGCGTTGATTTTTAGCACCACTCCAAGTGAGAGATTTTGATAATCTTTTACTTAAAAAAGGAGTGTTTATATGGCCAAACATGGCGTGCGTTTCAAGCCCGAGCAAATCGTTTCCCTATTGCGGCAGATTGAAGTTCTGGCTGCTAACGGCAAGACCTTAGAAGAAGCTTGCAAGTCTCTGTCGATTACTGTGCAAAGCTACTATCGCTGGAGAAAAATGTATGGCGGCATGAGATCTGACCAAGCCAAGAAGTTTAAAGACCTAGAGCAAGAGAACGCCAGATTGAAGAAGCTAGTGGCCGATCTCTCCTTGCGAGAGGTCATGCTCCAAGAAGTCATTAAGGGAAACTTTTAAGCCCCACTAAGCGTAAAAATGCAGCGCAGCTGCTCATGGATCGTTACAAGATCTCTGAACGGTCTGCCTGTAACTTGGTGGGGCTATCAAGAACAGCCTATCGGTATATGCCCATCCCAAGGGATGACGAAGAGCCCTTTAGGGCGGAGATTATCCGCCTAGCCTGTACCTATGGCAGATATGGTTATCGAACCGTGGCCGCGCTTATGCGCAATGCAGGCTGGCAAAGGGCTACACAGGAGCAGGTCAAGCGGATCTGGAAAGAAGAGGGTCTCAAGGTGCCCGATAAACAAACCCCTAAAGGGAGGCTTTGGCTTAATGACGGCAGTTGTCTGCGCCTGCGAACCCAGCATCACAACCACGTTTGGAGCTACGACTTCGTTTTTGTCAGAGATGCTTATGGAAGGAAAATCAGGATGCTCACCATGATTGATGAATTTACCAGAGCCTGCCTAGTCATCCACTGCGCACTGCGCATTGGATCTAAAGAAGTGATTGAACAACTAGCCGACGCCATGGTCATCCATGGCATCCCGAAATATATTCGATCAGACAATGGTCCTGAGTTTGTAGCCCAGGTATTGCGGGATTGGTTAAAAGAGATTGGTGTGCAAACTGCCTACATCGAACCAGGCTCTCCTTGGGAGAATGGCTTTTGTGAGAGCTTTAACGGCACTCTTCGAGATGAACTTCTGAATGGGGAGATCTTCTACAACCTAGAAGAAGCTAGGGTTTTAGTGGAGCAATGGAGGCAGCACTACAACCAAGTAAGACCGCATAGCTCTTTAGGTTACAGGCCACCAGCACCGCAGGTGACGTTACCTAGATTTACTCAAATCCAACCGAGCTACATGCAATGATTTAATATAGAAAAACTCTCACTGGCAGTGGTGCTAAATTGATAGCGGTTCAATTCGTAGAAGCCAGTATGAACGTTTGAAGGAAGAATATGCTCACAAAGAGGCTCTTGCAAAATCATATGAGAGCTATAAAAAGCAACTTGAAGTACTATCATCAACTGATGCGGAGCCGCTCCAGAAAGAACTGATTAAAAAAGCGATTAGTGCAATTGCATATAATGCTTCTAAAACACTTGACGGAAAACACCGAGACAAGATGCCTTTGGAATATGTGCTCGATGTGCTGGGAGGCGAAAAGGGGCAGTCATTATTGGAGCGCTTGAGTAAGTTTTTGCCTTTTTTTAAGAAAGATGTATAAACCTACTCGTCGTTGAAGAAGTGAAAACGACAGCCTTTCTGGGGATAAAACGCAGTGATAAATACTAAAATAACTCCCCATCGCTTGCCTTACTCTATTTTTTCAGAGACAAAGTGCCTTACCATAGTAGACGGTATTTCATAGCGCAAAAGCATTTTTGACACGCTTATTGCTACAAGGGAATTGATTATCAAAAATGCCAAAATCGTCGTTAGGGCCACACGCATTTTTTCGTAGTCAGTGGCAGACTTCTCGGATTGTTTGATAGAGCGATCTGCAAATAAGGTTGGATGTGAATACAGTGTTACTTTTGATGCTGACGCTATAAAGTATGCGGGGTTTAGAAGTTTTTGAGGAAAATTGCGCTTCTATTGTTTGCCAGATAATTGCCATGTGGGAGCAGATGCATACTCGAAAATTTTAGACGCTTTGTGCAACCAATTTGCCTTACTTTTTGAGATTGAACGAATTAGCGCTATGTCGTAGCTGATGCATAAATTCAGGTAAATCAGCTACTTAGCCATTACTGCAGCAAGACCTAAGAAAGAAAATTATTAATGAATCGATGTGCTCGATAGACTAGTCATTTCCAGTTGATCGACCAAAACTTCGGGCCACATCTGATCAAAAAGAGTTTTTGCTTGATCCTTTTCCACTTCGGATAACTCCATCCCGATTAGGGTGGACTTAATCATGATGGCATAGGCCATCATGACATCGGCCGTTCTGGCACCACGAACATGGGGCATGATCTCTTGCAAGGCATCAATGACAATTTCTCCTACCTTTTTAGAGTCAATTGCCACCTTTATATTTGTCAAATCTTTTGATTTAGTTGTCATGGAAAAAATGATGTGAATAATTAATGAAGATTTAGCTATTATGGACTTTGATTTCTTTGATCTGGTTTTACTCTCCAACCAATACGACGGTGGGAGTATGGTTAGATGCCTCATTGTGATCAATGGCGCCATAGGTACAAATAATCAGATAATCGCCGACGTACGCCCGCCTTGCGGCAACGCCATTGAGTGAATAACACCAGAGCCTCTTGGCGCCTTAATGCTGTAGGTAGAAAAGTGCTTGCCATTATTCAGTTGTAGAGCTCAATCTTTTCAAACTCATCCATCTTGGCCGCATCAAGTCAATCTTCATCAATACCACATAAGCCTTCGTAATGTAGATCTGCCTCAGTAACGGTAACTCGATGGAGCTCATAGAAACTAGCATGATGTGTTGCATGGTTTTCCTTAAATTAATTGGCTGGAGCGGGTGATGGGGATCGAACCCACATTATTAGCTTGGGAAGCTAAAGTTCTACCATTGAACTACACCCGCGAATGACTAAATATGTGGCGGAAACGGAGGGATTTGAACCCTCGATACTGTTGCAAATATGCCGGTTTAGTAGACCGGTGCCCTCAGCCGCTCGGCCACGTTTCCATAAATTTATTATATAAAACAGAATGCCCTAGGAGTGGAAGATCTCCTCTAGTTATCGTTAGCTCTGGGGTTAGCAATTTCATCTGAGGCTTCACCCCAGGAAATGAGAGCTCCCAAAAGATGCCGCCAACATCTGACCTAAAGTAGTGTCGCAAAGAACCTTTATTGGAGGCGCATCTTTAGCAATCAAAACCGCGTTACTAATTTTTAACGGTAGATCAATGATTGTGCCTAGCTCGGCAGTAC
>CAZXSX010000127.1:0-3907 GCA_964643245.1 uncultured Polynucleobacter sp. | reverse complement strand
GGGTGTCAGCCCATCGTTCTACGCCCCATGATTTTCCATCGTGAGTGATCCAATTTAGGGATGCATTGGGAACGCTAACCGCTTTTTCTGTCGCTAAAGGTTGATTACTTGCCAGTCGATACATCATATCGAGAGCCCCACCATGGCTAACCAACAAGATTGTTTGACCAGAATGTTGGGCGCGAATTTTTTCTAAAGCCCCATGAATACGGCTTGCAAATTGAGAAATACTTTCTCCGCCATTGAGATCATGATGCAAATTTCTTTGCAAATGAATTTTCCAGAGTTCAGGTTCAAGAAGTGGCGCATCGCTTAATGTCAGGCCTTGAAGTGACCCCAAGTGTCGTTCACGCAGCCTTGCATCCACGATGGCACTGACTTGATATAAATCTTCAATGGCTTTAGCTGTTTTGGCTGCGCGTAGAAGATCGCTCGTATACAAAACATCAAATTGAAGATCAAATGCTTTAAGCGCTTTGGCCATTTGCGTGGCTTGTTTTATACCGTGCGCATTGAGCTCAATGTCTGTATGACCTTGAAGTCTGCGCTCGACATTCCAGTCGGTTTCACCATGGCGTACTAAACAAAAGCGTGTTGTTGTTATGCGTTGATGATAATGCGCGAGATAGCTGAATCTATTTTTTGAGAGTCCACGCCCGGGGGTTATGTTCAAAACCAATATGTTCATAGTATTCATTGGCTTTGGGGGCGGCTAACAAGACAATCATGCATTCTGAGCCGAGGCGAGATTGTGTTTGGGCAATTAATTCTTTGCCAATCCCGGCCCGCTGATAGTCTTGATCAACCGCTAGATCCGCTAGGTAGGCAACGTAAGCAAAATCGTCAGGGTGCGTAAAATACCAACCAATTTACCTCCATCCCAAGCGGTAATCGTAAGATCGGCGTGTTTAAGCATGGCCTCAAAGGTCTCTTTGTTATGAATTGGCCGTCTCTCCCCTAGGGTAAAGCGAACATATAGATCGATTGCTTGCTCTGCTGTAATGATGGCATTGTCCTGGTAGCTAATCATGAGTTTTCGGATCCTGGATATAAGTGATCGCCAACGGAGATTGTGCCCGTCACAATTATTTCTGCGCGTAAACCACCACGCCCTTCGAAAGCATTTATGAAGTCGGATTTATTCACCAGTTGCGCTGGCCTTTGACATGGAGTGCAAAGCTCAATGCCCTTTAAGAGAACGCTTCCCAATTGAAATTTACGCCCAACTAAATCATTCAGGGCGTCAGGGCTCATCCCGTCAATTACAATATTTCTGCGTGTTTGTATGGCTGTAAGGGTAGGATCGTCACCTGCAGAGAGCCACTCGTTTGCCGTGGCAATTCCAGCTGCAGTAATGAGGCTGATGTGACGGATTTTTCTGGGGACATTTTTTGAATAAGCGCCATTGCCACTCTCATAGCGATCACCTTTAATGCCCACTTCGGTTAGCTCTGCCGACTGGACGTCAACCATTGGTTCTCCAGCCACTGGGGCAGTATAGATTGCTAGGACTTGAGGTTCTTTCATCATGTGTGCTTGTATATTACAGCCTCACTTAACCCCCGCGTTCATTTATAAATTCAATGGCTTGAATATTATTTAAGAGGTAAGATTAATCAACAATATGTTCAACCATACCAGCATCATCTTCTCTCTTGTGATGGGCTTCTTAATGTCCGCTAGTATCACTCTTGCAACTACGTTTGTGCGGATTGGCGCCGCCGAGAATTTTTTCTCATTATGGCTGGAGGTTTGGCTAGTAGCCTATCCCGTTGCAATCGTTTGTATTCTGATCTACAGGCTATTTGCAACAAAAGCGACGGCAATAATCAGCGAAAAGATCAAAGGGGCCAAATGAAACCCCTTTTGTTGCTATTCATGGGTTTTGCGCTAGCAGGAGGTGCTGCAGTCTATACCGATGCATCCGATGCAAATCACGTTACTTTTTTAAATAGTAGCGGTGAATCCATTGAGCAACTTACACAAAAGGCTAATGCTTATTGTGCGCAATACGGTAAAACCGCCTCTTTTAAAAAGGAAGACTCTTCATTGGTTGCTATATTTAATTGCAACGCAGTCTGACAATAAAGAGTTGCTTATCCAGTTAAGTCCGATTGATAGATCAATCCCGCATGCTCTCTAAGGGCATGGAACTGTATCGAGTCCCAGCGCTGTTGAGCAACATCTAATTCAGATTTGTGTGAGGCTAAAAATACAGGCGCGCCAACAACGTCCTCTGCCATGCGGTGAATATTTTCTTGAGTAAATTTTTTCAAGGCAACTGAATCTTCGGAGCTTACCCAGCGAGCCAAACTATAGCGTGCTGGCGATAGCCGCACTTCAGCGCCATATTCTGTTTGCAAGCGATGACTAACCACCTCAAATTGCAATTGACCAAATGCACCCAACAGCATGGTGCCTCCAGCCATGGACCTAAAGACCTGAATCGCACCTTCTTCGCCTAGTTGCATTAATCCCATTCGTAATTGCTTTGAGCGCAAAGGATCGGCAGATTCAACCATGCGGAAAATTTCTGGTGCAAAAAAAGGAAGGCCAGTAAATTGCAGTTGCTCTCCTTTAGTGAGGGTGTCGCCAAGCCGCAATAAGCCGTGATTGGGGAGGCCAATGATGTCGCCTGGAAAGGCTTCATCAAGAATGTCCCGTCGTTGCGATAAAAAAGAGAGCGCATTATTCGTGCGTACCTCTTTGCCATTGCGGCAAATTTTAAGCTTCATACCACGCTCGAAATGTCCAGAGCAGATGCGGAGGAATGCAACGCGATCGCGATGAGCTGGATCCATGTTGGCTTGAATTTTAAAGACCACTGCAGAAAATTTATTTTCTGCGGGGTTGACCTCACGTTGTAAAGCCTTACGTGATCCTGGGGATGGCGCTAATTCAACTAAGGTGTTGAGAATTTCGCGAACACCAAAATTGTTAATGGCTGAGCCAAAAAATACAGGGGATTGCCGACCCGCTAAAAAGGCGTCACGATCAAAAGCCGGCATTGCTTCTTTAATTAATTCAACTTCAGCTAAAGCAGTTTCAAGATCGGTGCCAAGACGCACTTTTAAATTGGGATCCATTACATCTACAACCGAATGAGAGTCTTCAGTAACGCGATCTTCGCCCGCTTTGAACATGCGCATTTGCATGTTGGCAATATCAATAACGCCCGCAAAGGATTTGCCCATACCGACTGGCCAGGTAAATGGTACAACTTCAATACCGAGAGCGGATTCAATTTCATCCATGAGCTCCATCGGTGGCTTTACTTCACGGTCCAGTTTATTAATGAAGGTAACAATGGGTGTATTGCGAGCCCGACAAACTTCTAAGAGGCGAAGTGTTTGAGACTCAACCCCGTTTGCCGCATCAATTACCATAAGTGCAGAATCAACTGCAGTTAGTACGCGATAGGTGTCTTCAGAAAAGTCTTGGTGTCCAGGAGTATCAAGAAGATTAATGATGCAATCGCGATATTCCATTTGCATCACTGAGCTGGCTACAGAGATGCCACGTTGCTTTTCGATTTCCATCCAGTCGGAGGTTGCATACCTGCTGGCTTTGCGAGCCTTTACACTTCCCGCAATCTGAATGGCGCCTGCATACAGTAATAATTTTTCCGTGAGCGTAGTTTTACCTGCATCCGGGTGAGAGATGATGGCAAAGCTGCGACGTCTGAGTACTTCTGCTGCTGGAGTGTTGGAGCTTGGGGTATCGATGGTAATTCTGCGCCGTTTAGTCCAGTTACGCACGCAATTATAAGCGTGCAAGCTGCTTAGAATTACTCTTCTGGCCTTAGAAATCGCCATTGACCGGGGGGCGGCAGTGGGTCCAATGAGATGCGACCCATTCGAACGTGTTTGAGCCCAAGCACTTTTAGGCCAACCATCTCACACATGCG
>CAZXSX010000126.1:0-3910 GCA_964643245.1 uncultured Polynucleobacter sp. | reverse complement strand
TGGCAAGTAAATCGAGTAAACGGTAATGCGGCCTTAGCTCAGTAATTACTTGGGCGTGTTCTTGCTTGCCAAGTACTTTTGCTGGGCTAAGGCCTCGAGCTTTTTTAGATAGTCAGTCTCCACCCGACGGTACTCAAGCTCTTGCATGAGCTCCTCAGGAGTCATCTGGGTTACGGGCTTGTTGGTGGGGACAAGTGGTTTAAAGGGTTTTGACATGGATGGCCGCCCCTTGGGTTTGGGTTCTAGGGCTGTAATACCACCTTCATTGTAGAGGCGTTGCCAGTGACTGATTGTGCTGGGTGCTGGGATATTAAAGTGGGATGCCGCTTGATTGATCGAGAGCTGGTGTTGCTCCATATGCTGCAAGACGGATAGCTTGAAGGTGCTTGAGTACTTGGCATGACCCTTCACAAAACTCTTTTGGCCATGGGCCTCTTAAAGGCATGAACCCATTTGCGAACATAGGCGCATTTAACGCCATACTGATCTGCAACAGTTTTAAAACCACCCCTGCCAGATAAATAATGCTGAATAACTGCTAGCTTGAACTCTTTGTTGTATTTGGACATGAGACTGACCCCTTTGAGTTGGATTTGGTGTCCAACTTTTATGGGTCAGTTCACTGAGCCTCTTTTTTGTTTTTAATAGCCCCAATAGCAAATATACTGAGCCTAATAAAACGATGGAGGCTTAATGGATACAACCCCTGGCTCACCGAAGAATGCCGCCAAGATTAAGAACGCCATTGAAAAATGGACCGTTCCGATTAGCAATTTGTTTGTCTCACTCTTTCATCGCATTGCCTTGTTTGGAATTGGCGCCGCTACTGTGTGGTCAGCAGTCGTCGCATTCTTAGGAATGGTGAGCAAAGGCTCGGCCTCCATTGAAGACTTGTTACTCTTATTTATCTATTTGGAAATTGGCGCGATGGTTGGTATTTATTTCAAAACCAATCACATGCCCGTCCGCTTTTTGATCTACGTAGCCATTACTGCAGTGACTCGCTTAATCATTGACTTAGTCAATACAAAACATGAGGCAGATATGGCAATCCTTTTGATGGGCGTCACTATCCTTGTATTAGCCTTAGCTAGTGCCGTCGTTCGCTACGCCTCCTTTAAATTTCCAAGTAGGCATAGCGAGAACGAGTAGTTATAAATCGGGGTCCACTCCGGCATCGTATTGATAGGGGTGCATGCCTCGATTCAGGCAATTGCGGACATAGTCAATACTTGTTCTCAAAGCGTAATAGTCTCCCACTAAACGCTTTGAGACGTTGATATTCAGAGCCTGGTACTCCAAGAGATCGAGTTTCTTCAGATACTCATCCCGCTTCGCTTGATCAAAGCCCGTTAATAGCTCTTGCTCAAATGTTTTTAACTCGCCATAAAGGCGATTAATCTTGTTGTACATTCGCCGAGTTCTAAAACTGGGCAATGCCTGCAACATGGGGTACGCAATCACTAAGAATGGTACCAATATGAATACCAAGCGATTAATAAACTCCGCCAGCCAAAATGGGAAATAAGAGGCAATCAACGGGTAGCGATTTTTTTTCGTAGTGAACTGCTACCGGATTTTCGGGCAATAAGGAATCCCTAAAAGATGGGAACTCACCCTTCTTGGTAAAGAATGACTCGCGCCTATTAATTTCTCGTGCAGCCTCTAGGAATAAAAATTGAATCGCGGGATGCATCCGATCATCGATCAATAAATTAGTGGTGGTGGCAACCAGCTTCAAATCTTGATTCGGAAAATTATGCTCGAGACTAAATGAGCCCTCAAGAACTTTCAGTATTTGCAAATACGGTATTAGCTTTACAAACGCTTCGGCACGCCTAAAGGTTATCAGATGCAATGTCGGGTCAGCCAGCAATGTTTGAATATTCGGCGCTTCGAGCGCATCTACAATAAAGGCCGCATCAATTTCCCCAGCTTGAAGAGCTTTTACAGCCTGATCCCCCGGCAATTCTTTAAGTTGCAGATTGGTTCGGTCAAGACCTGACGCTTTCACTATTCGCATCGCTTGGGCATGGGTACCACTTCCCTCGACCCCTACTGATATCTTACGATTAGCAAAGTATTTGGAATGTCCTTGAATTACTTCGAAATCACTACGACTAACTTCAGTACCTCGATAAAAGAACCAAATAGGATCGTATCCAATCGCACCTAACGACTGAATACCAGTAGTCGTTTTTGAATTCGCAACACCCACCTGTAAAAAGGCTGCTTGAACGGGTCATTACGGTCACTTAAGCGCGCAAGATTTTCTTGGGCACCTTTAGTATGCAATAACTCAAGGATAACTTTTTTTGAAGAATTCAGCATATTCTTTACCCAGCGATTCATAAGAGCTACCAGCTGACCCCGTAGCTAGAATGACATGTCGGGGTGGAGGTGGGTCAGCGTACCACCAAATACCCATTAAAATTGCCAGCAGAATGACTAACAACAGCCAAGCTTCTTGCAGAAATTGTATGAAATCAGCCCATACTTCCTGCGCAGACTCAACGACACCCAAATAGGTTTCTTGAACGTTTTCTTTAAAGCTACCCATGGCGGTGATTTAGCAAAAATATCAAAAGCTAATGATAATGTCCCTATTAAAAAATATGTAGAAGATTTGGATTACGACATGCTATTTCTCAGAAAATCCCAAAATAGGGGCTATGCCGATCATGGCTGGCTCAAAAGCTTTCATTCCTTCTCCTTTGCTAGCTACTATGATCCCGCATTTATGGGCTGGGGCAATCTGCGCGTCATCAATGAAGATCGTGTTGCGCCGGGAATGGGTTTTGGCAAACATGGTCATCGTAATATGAAAATTATTAGCTACGTATTGTCTGGAGAATTAGCGCATCTAGACAGCATGGGAAACATCAAAGGTATCCCTCCTGGAGATGTCCAACGAATGAGCGCCGGACAGGCGTTACCCATAGTGAGTTCAACCATGCAAAAGAACAAACAACACACTTTCTTCAGATTTGGATTGAACCAAATGTTCAAGAAATTACACCGAGCTATGAACAGAAAACGATTCCTGACGTTAATAAGATTGGGAAGCTTTGTTTGATTGCCTCCCAAAATGGGCAGGACAACCCCGTCTCGATATCGGCTGATGCGAAGATGTATGCAGGTCTATTTAATGCAGATCAATCCACCCAGCTCATACTCAACCCTCAACGCAAAGCCTATGTTCACCTGATCCACGGCTCCCTGAACGTCAATGGTCAAACCCTTAATGGCGGCGATGCCTTATTGATTCAGGATGAAAATCAATTGAACCTCACCAACGGCATAGACGCGGAAGTCTTAGTCTTTGATTTAGCGCCTTAAAGCCACTCCACCTGACCGATGAGGCAAAAACGTCCATAATTGATTCGATTAGAGTATTAGAATTTACACATCACAATTGTTCAGAATGACTATTGATTTATGAAATTTAGGGATTATTACAAATAGGCGTTGCTCGAACTGCTACAGAGGCAGAGATTAAGGCGGCCTACCGTAAGCTTGCTCGCAAATATCACCCCGACGTCAACAAAGAGGCTGGCGCCGAAGAAAAATTCAAGGAAATTGGCGAGGCATATGCCATTTTAAAAGATACCGAAAAGCGTGCCGCTTACGATCGTTTTGGTGCTAACTGGAAAAACGGTCAAGACTTTACCCCGCCACCGAACTGGAACGAGGGCTTTGAATATTCAGATGCTGGTTTTGGCGGCGGCTTTGAAGGCGACCAAAGCGAATTCTTTGAATCCCTCTTTGGCAGGGGCAAACACCGTCAAGGCGGTCGCGGAAGTCATAGTGGACATACACGCCAAGGAATGAACTTCAAGGGACAAGATCACCACGCCAAGATTTTGATCGATCTAGCAGATGCCTATAACGGCGCCAAAAGAACAATCGC
>CAZXSX010000125.1:0-3979 GCA_964643245.1 uncultured Polynucleobacter sp. | reverse complement strand
CACCTCTTCCGCCATCGCTTAATTCAAAGCCCCTTTAGTTTTTATCCTTCTCATAGACCTCTAAGTATTTAACTTTCCTTTGCAAGAGCGGGATTAATTTCAGATTGGTATTCATAGTTTCCTACATATGAGATTTCTGCCCCTGAAAAATTCATACGAACCTTAACCTTCTGCTTGGCAGAAATAGAGGTCTTAAAAAAATAATCTAAAAATCTTTTATTTCTATTGACAATAGCTCAGGGTCATATCTAGGGCAGTTTCTTTTTTGACTTTTATTAATGCGATTGAATTTGTTAAAACTGCTGTTGTTGCTGAAAACTGATCAGGTTTTTTCAAACAAATTTTTAATGGGTTGGAATTTTGGATAACCTCAAAGATATAGCCCCCCTGTGTTCTAAGTAGGAGATTGGGCTAGATAATAATCAAATTCATCATTCCATCTTGGTTGTTTGATAACTCCCCAGGGAGTGCGTCAAACGCGGCAATATTACTTAATTTGCTGAGTTTAAATTCATTTGTTTTTGTTCTTACCGAGTTGCTATTTAACAGCAGAAAGTTGTTATCGGAGATTTTTGGGGTATTCCCACATCCAATTAATAATAAAAATAATAAAAACAGGTGATATGATAAAAATTAATTCTGGCTTTTATCATTTTTTGAGATTCCAGCATGCGGATATTATCCCTTACTCTGCTTGGCATCTCAATATTGTCAGGATGTGCAAGTGGTGGTGGTGCAGGCGCATCGCATCCCACATATACGGCCTCAGATTTTCAAACTGCTGAATATTATGCTCAACCTGGACTCAATTTAGTCAAGGCAGCCTCAATGTACGCAAATACTGCTAATTGCCCCGCAATCGGAGGATCTAATTGTCGGCCCTATGGAGGAAATAGCCAAAAATTGCAGTTGCAGATTCAGGCATTAACCCCACAGAGGCGTCTACTGGTTCATCTATTTCAATAGACTCAATAAATAGCTACAACTACATAAACAATGTCTCTGGTTCATCTTCGGATCCAAATGGACATGGAACTCATGTTTCAGGAATAATTGCGGCACCAAAAAATGACCTTGGTAGGCACGGAATTGCGCCAGGCGTTCAGCTCCTTAATTCAAGGATAGCCGATGCTTCAGGCAATATTTCTTTATCAGATGCTCAATGGGCTAATTTATCTACTAGATCGCTCGATGCTGGCGCATACATAAGCAATAATTCTTGGGGGTCTTCTGCGGTAATTACTTCTGTTTCGGAGGCTACAATTCGCACCTCAAACCCATTAGCCATCTCTGCATATCAAAATTATGTTGCTAGGGGGGGGTGTTGTTGTCTTTGCTGCTGGAAACAACTATGCGGCACAGCCTAGCATTCAAGCTGGTTTACCCTACAGAATTTCTGGTTTAGAGGCTGGTTGGCTTGCAGTAATGTCGGTGGATTTAAATGGTAATGAAACTCAGTATACAAATCGATGTGGTGTTGCAAAAGCATGGTGTTTGGCTGCTCTTGGCGGCGGTGACAATCCTTCTACTCAAGGCATCTATTCAATGTCTAATAGCGGAGGTTACGTTAGGATGTCTGGAACTTCAATGGCAACCCCAATGGTAAGTGGTGCCCTAGCAGCTCTCAAAAATACCTTTCCCAATCTTTCATATCAACAAGTGAGGGATAGACTACTAATTACGGCTAACAAGACGGGGCAGTATGCTGATCAAGATATTTTTGGACAGGGTTTAATGGATCTTCAAGCCGCATCGAATCCGGTGGGAGGTCTATCATTACCAACAGGATCTGATACCACTGGGTCATCGGGATCTGTAGCTATTTCCAAAATAACGCTACCTAGCTTTGTAGCAAGCCCCATTCGTAACTCCAAAATTATGTTGGTAGACAATTATCAAAAGGCACCCTTTTGGGTTTCTGCTTCCAGTTTTATTCAGGAATCAAAAATACAATCTGATCTTGCTACAAGACATATGAGTAACATGTCCGAACCTATGCCAGTAGATGTCGGGGATGGTGACGGAATTCGCTTTAATTATCTTCAAGGCCTTTATTCATCAGTTGGCTTGAATAAATTTGGACATTTCTTAGCTTTTGCAAGTGGCATCAAATCCGATCAGTCACTAGGTAATCAACTTAATCTTCGCTACATACCGCATCTAAATGATTCATTAACTAATACCCATGGATTTGGATATGCAACTAATTTTGGCAAAACAAAGATATCTATCATCGGAAACGTACCAAATGCTCAAAGTAGCCTCAACCCAAACGAGCTAACCCAAAATCGATCTTCAATGGGCTCTCGTCTGCCTATAGCTTTATATCTCAACGTGAACATGAAAATTTCGCCTATGGTTTAACTTACTCCTCTGCGAACTCATTTACACAGCCCTTAGGAATTGCTGTATCTGGAGCGTTTGGACTCGGCAATACTCAACATCATCTATAGGCAGTTGGCTGTAGAGAACCATCCTTCAGACCGGGCCAATAGCGTCTAACGGCCACATAAAAGCCCTCGCCACGCATTGGATTAACGGTGTAATCAATTTGATCTTCTTGATCAATATCGAGCCACTCCACATCGGGACCAAACTTGGCTTGACCAGCCATATCCAAAGTGAGGTGCACTCCAAGACCGCCAGGCTCCGGAATGGGGTATATCAAATGATGAAATGGCGATTTACCCGAAAGCGAAAAATAATTGCCTTTGGCAAAGTACACTTGGGGAATCTGCTCTTTAGATAAACCTTCGATCCTCTGTGCTACTGCAGGTGCACTCATACCTGCACAGTTGATCAATAGCTTTGTCTGCATTGTCATTGGATCACTACTGTCTGCGGCGCCAACGAATAACTCATATCCGTTCTCCGCATTGTTGCCGATGGGTTTCGCGCTTCTAAGGGGCGACTGATATGCAACCATGCCGCCCGCATCCTCAAAGCCTCCCAGCAAGGAGAGCGTATAACCATGACTATCTACGATTCCAGTTGTAGCAGACAAGATCGCAGCAATGCAATTGAGATTTGACTCTAACTTCTTTGCCTCATCCCCAGAAATCATTTTGATTTCAGGAACACGGTAATCACCTCTTATATGAATACTGCCGCAATCATCACGTAGCTACGAAGCCGTATGGCAAACTTATTGTTGCTACAGATGAAACCCAGATCGATGATTTGCAGGCACTCCTCTATAAGGCGCAAAGCTACCCTCAACGCATAGCTTGGCCTTAAGCGAATCTTTTGGGTAATAGATCCCAGCGTGAATAACTTCACTATTGCGGGCACTGCTCAGCGTACCAAATGCGCTCTCACGCTCTAGTAATATCGTCTCACGACCTTGCAGCGCCATCTCGCGCGCGATAGCTAGACCAATGACGCCAGCACCGACTACGACACAGTCAACCTGCTCCATTGATTCTTGCTTTCATTGAGAATGAGTTCGTGAATATTGGCAATTAATGCGTTGTCCTGAATTATTGACGATTTATGACGAAATGGTGACAAACCATTTCCTGAAATCCTATCATTGTCAGTGTTTTAGGGGGTTTGACCCCCTTTCTTGATAAAATCCATAAATGTCCTTAAAGCCCTCTTATGACCCCAAATTACCTAATGGCGCCCATAGTGCGGTAGACGTCATTCTGGATACCGCCTACCAAGGGATTAATCCAAAAAACTGGGTCTCGCTTTTTGATTTGGCTCGCAAATCCCAACTGCCTGAATTTATTGTTGATCTATTTACGGGCAAACAGATCAACCTCAGCGAAGATCGCCCCGCCCTGCATTCAGCATTGCGCAATTTATCCAAAACACCAGTCATCTTGAATGGCAATGATGTAATGCCGGCTGTGACCGATGTCTGGAAACGAATCGAAGCACTTTGCAATAAATGGGTCGGCGTCACGGATGTAATTCACATTGGTATTGGCGGCTCTGATTTTGGGCCTCGACTTGCTATCGAAGCGCTTGCGCA
>CAZXSX010000124.1:0-4018 GCA_964643245.1 uncultured Polynucleobacter sp. | reverse complement strand
GGCAGACGCAGTATTGCAACAGCGTTTAGCAGCAGAATCCATTGACGTATCCCTGCCAGGACGCGGTCAAGCCGTTGGTAGCTTGCATCCAGTGATGCGTACTTGGGAGCGGGTAGAAGAAATCTTCCGCTCCATTGGTTTTGATGTGGCTGATGGTCCTGAGATTGAGACCGACTGGTTCAATTTCACGGCCCTCAATAGCCCAGAAAATCATCCTGCTCAATCCATGCAGGATACGTTTTATATCGATGGCAAAGATGCTTTAGGGAAACCTTTGTTGTTGCGTACGCATACCAGTCCAATTCAGGTTCGTTATGCCAGTGAGCATGTCAAAAAATATGCCAAGGCAGATGTGATGTCTCCGATTAAGGTTATTGCGCCTGGTAGGACCTATCGTGTCGATAGTGATGCTACGCATTCGCTGATGTTTCATCAGGTAGAAGGCCTGTGGATTGCCGAGAGCGTTTCCTTTGCTGACCTCAAGGGCGTATATACCGATTTCTTAAGAACCTTTTTTGAGACGAATGAACTGCAAGTTCGCTTCCGACCCTCGTATTTCCCGTTTACCGAACCCTCTGCAGAAATTGATATGGCCTTTGGCAGTGGCAAGCTTGCTGGCCGTTGGTTAGAGATCTCGGGTGCTGGGCAAGTTCATCCTAATGTCTTACGTAATATGGGTATAGATCCAGAGCACTATGCCGGATTTGCCTTTGGATCTGGTCTTGAACGCTTAACCATGTTGCGTTATGGCGTTGATGATTTGCGACTCTTCTTTGAAAACGACTTGCGTTTCTTAGCGCAATTCCCTGCATAAACAGACTAACCAACACCATGCAATTTTCTGAATCTTGGCTTCGTCAGTATGTAAACCCCTCGCTGGATAGCGATGGGTTAGGTCATGCTATGACGATGGCTGGTTTGGAGGTCGAAGAGCAACGTTCTGTTGCACCCTCGTTTACCAAAATTGTGGTGGCGCAAATTTTGTCTGCAGAACAGCATCCAGATGCCGATCGTTTGCGGGTTTGTAAAGTCGATGCTGGCACTGGTCAAGAATTGCAAATTGTTTGTGGCGCACCAAATGCACGTGCAGGCATCAAGATTCCTTGCGCACTAGTAGGCGCAGAGTTACCTCCCGCAGAAGCGGGCGGGAAGCCCTTTATGATTAAGGTTGGCGAGCTACGCGGTGTTGAGAGTCAAGGCATGTTGTGTTCTGGACGTGAGCTTGGCCTTGGCGATGATCACGAGAGTATTTTGGAGTTGCCTGCAGATGCGCCAGTGGGCGAGGATATTCGTCAATATCTTGATCTAGATGATCAGGTTTTTGTTATTAAATTGACACCAAATAAGGCCGATTGTTTGTCACTGATGGGTATGGCAAGAGAGGTGGCTGCGATTACGGGCGCTGTGCTTTGCTCACCAATATGGAACCCACCATCTGTATCTATTGATGACAAACGCAAGGTGACCGTTGAAAATTCAGAGTTATGTGGCCGTTTTGCTGGTCGAGTGATTCGGGGTGTAAATCCTCAAGCAAAAACTCCCGATTGGATTGTAAAGCGCCTGACACGAGCTGGTCAACGCAGTATTTCAGCATTAGTTGATTTATCAAACTACGTCATGTTGGAGATGGGTCAGCCAACCCATGTATTTGATATTGATAAATTGCATGGTGATATCACCGTACGGTGGGCAACTGCGGGTGAGACGCTTGAGCTTCTAAATGGCCAAACCGTGACTCTGGTTGGCCCTGATTCTGCCAAAAAAGTTCAGCAGGCAGGCGTCGTCGCTGATCAGGCTGGTCCAGTGGCTTTGGCAGGTATCATGGGTGGCAATCATTGTGCGGTGAGCGATGAGACAAAGAATATCTATGTAGAAGCAGCATACTGGCAGCCTTCTGCTATTCAAGGTCGTGCGCGTCGATTCAATTTCAGCACTGACGCGGCGTATCGTTTTGAACGGGGTGTAGACCCACAAAACACGGTGCAATGCTTAGAATATCTCTCCTCGCTGATTCTTGAAGTCTGCGGTGGACAAGCCGGCCCTGTGGATGATCAAGTGCTGAATGTGCCAGAGCGTAAGAGCGTAAAAATGCGCCTTGCTCGAGCTCAAAAGGTGATTGGTATTCCGCTGACCAAGGATGTGGTCGCGGATGTATTTAGACGGTTTGGCTTTGAATTTAAACAAGAAGGCGATGTCTTTATTGTTACACCACCGAGCTATCGTTTTGATATTGAGATTGAAGAAGACCTGATTGAAGAAGTCGCACGTATGTACGGCTTTGAAAATATCCCAGATCAACCTCCGGTAGCTTCGCTCAAAATGAGTGCTAAGGCAGAAGCAAAGCGCAGTATTCATTTATTGCGCCAGCGCTTAGCGTTGCAAGGTTATCAAGAGGCGGTCAATTTTGGGTTCACTGATCAAGAGAGCGAACAACGCTTAACAAGATCACAAGAACACGATTTGATTCGCGTGCTAAACCCAATTGCCAACCAGTATGGTGTGATGCGAAGCACCCTATGGGGCGGGTTGCTGTCCAATCTCAAGTCCAACTTAAACCGTGGGGCAGCGCGTGTCCGCCTATTTGAGGCCGGGCGAGTATTTAAGCGCGATCCAGCTGCTGTAGAGCAGGCTGGAAAAGTCGCAGGTTTTGATCAGCCTCAAATGATCGGCGGTTTGGCCTATGGCTCTGCGATTCCAGAGCAATGGTCTAGCGTTACTAGAGCGGTGGATTTTTTTGACGTAAAGGGCGACCTTGTGCGTGTATTGGACCCACTTGATTTTGTTACCGAATCAGCACAGCATCCCGCTCTTCATCCAGGACGCAGCGCCCAAGTATTTTTGCAAAAAGGCAAAGATCGTATTGCCGTTGGTTGGATTGGAGAATTGCATCCTGGCCTGCAACAAGCCTATGAATTGCCGCACGCCCCTGTTTTATTCGAATTGGATTTAGAGTCGATTCGCGAACTTGGTTTGCCGGTCCCTGAAGAGTTAAGTAAATTCCCTGCAGTTCAACGTGATTTAGCGCTGGTTGTGAAGCAGAATGTTTTTGCTCAAGCCTTGCTTGATGTAATGAGTGCCGCCAAGCAACATTTTGTACGCACGATCGAATTATTTGATGAATTCAAGCCAAAGGCAGGTTCCACCAGCATGGCGGATGATGAGAAGAGTTTGGCGTTCCGCGTCACACTTCTAAACCCCCAAGAAACATTGCAAGATGCCCAAATTGATGCAGTTATGGCTGCATTACTGGGTGCAGTAGAAAAAAAATGTGCAGCTCGCCTGCGCTAGGTTTACTATTACAGTTCAAACAAAAATAGACATTGAGACATCGATACAGAAGAGACTATCCATGAGCGACATTTATTCCAACGACACCGTTACCAAAAACGAACTCTCTGAAGCGCTCTTTGACCAAGTTGGATTAAATAAGCGTGAAGCAAAAGATATGATCGATGCGTTTTTTGACCGCATTGGTCAATCGCTCGAAGCAGGTACTGAAGTCAAAAGTTCAGGCTTTGGTAATTTTCAATTGCGCGATAAGCCGCAACGCCCTGGGCGTAATCCTAAAACCGGGGAAGAGATTCCCATTACGGCGCGCCGTGTGGTGACCTTTCACCCGAGTCAGAAGCTTAAAGACGAAGTCGAACGCGTCCAGAAGACCACCCGTCACTGATTGCTGAGTATTAGCCGTTATGTCCGATTTATTCAGTCAACCGCTGACCGAAGCTGCGCTGCCATCGCCAGGATCGGCCTTGCCGCCGATTCCCGCCAAACGTTATTTTACAATTGGCGAAGTGAGCGAGTTATGCGGTGTTAAAGCCCATGTGCTGCGTTATTGGGAGCAGGAATTTACGCAGCTTAAACCGCTCAAGCGTCGTGGTAACCGTCGTTATTACCAGCACCATGAAGTGCTGTTGGTACGCCGTATCCGTGAATTGCTTTACGACCAGGGTTACACCATTCATGGTGCACGCAATCAACTCAGCCATCCGGGCAATCATGTGGCGACACCGGCGCC
>CAZXSX010000123.1:0-4137 GCA_964643245.1 uncultured Polynucleobacter sp. | reverse complement strand
CAAAAGAATTGCGTATGGTTGTTGAGCCTTTAATTACCTTAGGTAAAAAAGATAACTTGGCAAACCGTCGCTTGGCATTTAACCGCACTCGAGATCGCGATATCGTAACGAAGCTTTTTACTGAGCTCGGTCCACGCTATGCAACACGTCCAGGTGGCTATCTTCGTATCTTGAAGTTTGGCTTCCGCCATGGCGATAATGCTCCAATGGCTTTGGTTGAGTTAGTTGATCGTCCAGAAGTTGAAGAAACAGCGGCTGTTGCTGAAGAGGCTTAACCCCCTTTAGTTTTGCAGTAAATTGAAAAGCCAGGCTTCGGTCTGGCTTTTTCATTAATCAGTTTATAAATACGGTATGTCTCAGAGCACCCTAGTCAGTCCCGATTCGCTTTTGGTGGTTGTTACTAGTCTTCCAAATATGGAGGCTGCCAAGGGGTTGGCGCGCATCCTCGTCGAGCAAAATCTGGCCGCTTGTGTGCAATTAATTAATGGTATGCAGTCGATTTATCGCTGGAATGGCCAACTTTGCGAGGAACAAGAGGTCCATCTATCGGCAAAAACTTTAGAAAGTAATTGGTCTGAAATATTGAGCTCTATTCAACAGCATCATCCTTATGATTTGCCTGAAATTTTGGCTTTTTCACCTGAGCAATATTCACAGCAATATGGTGAGTGGGTGCTGGCTGAGGTAAATAAAGCATGAGCATGCAATCGTTTTTGAAATCAGTTGTCGCGTCAGTAGTGCTTTTATCAGCACAATTTGTTGCTGCAACCGATTTTTTGCCTCCGGAAAAAACATTTAAAGTCGAGGCAACTTGGTTAGATAACTCCAATCAAGTTGAGTTAGAGTTTATGCCCGCTAAAGGCTACTACATTTACCAAGAATCGCTGCAATTTCAGGGTGGTGCAGAAACTGGAAAGCTATATAAAATAAGGCCCACACTGCCATTTGGGGTTGAAAAGTTTGATGAAACTTTTCAGAAAAAAATGCAGGTTTATAAGCAACCATTTATGGTGTTGTTAGGCATTAAACCAGTGGCAGAGAAGCCCATTCATATTGAAGCTACGCTTCAGGGTTGTGCAGAAGCTGGAATCTGTTACCCGCCCATGATATTGAAATTTTTATTGGCTGCACCCGGTGTAAAAGCGGCCCCCATCCTAGAAATTTTGGAAGGAAGTTCAGCGCTCGAGAGCACTCAAAGTGCAGGGTCATCATTTAGTTTGGCAGATTTATGGCGAGAGCGCGACGATGTGAATGCCATTGGCCGTTTTCTAGAAAATACTTCTACCGCATATTTATTTCTAGCCTTCTTTATTTTGGGCTTGGCACTCGCGTTTACACCATGTGTCTTACCAATGTTGCCTATTCTTTCAAGCATCATTTTCGGCACTCAGGATGGCAAGCCGATTTCCAAGGGGCGTGCATTCAGCTTGGCGCTCGCCTATGTATTAGGCATGGCTTTGGTGTATGCAATTGCCGGCGTATTAATGGCAGCTCTAGGGGGTAGCGCTCAAAGAGCGCTACAAAGCCCAGTTGCCCTTGTCGTATTTGCGCTTCTACTCTTGGTCTTATCTGGCAGTCTATTTGGCTTATATGACCTGAGGCTCCCCCAGTCTTGGCATCAGCAGGTTGACCGGCTTGCGGGTCGCCAAAAGGGTGGCAGCATCCTGGGTGCTTTTGCTTTGGGGGGTATTTCAACCCTAGTTGCCAGCCCCTGTATTACTGCTCCTCTAGCAGGCGTTCTTGCCTTTATAGTGCAAACTTGGTCTATGAGTCTAGGAGCAGGGCTACTCTTTGTGATGGCTTTGGGAATGGGGTTGCCGCTTCTCTTTATTGCCGTCGAGGCAAGGATTTTGATTCCGTCTACTGGAATTTGGATGGTTTGGTTGCAGCGAACTCTGGGCGTCCTTTTGGTTGCTACAGCCATCTGGATTGCCTCACCATTGGTTCAAAAAAAGGATTCTGCTGACGTACTAAAAGCGGTCAATGGTCAGGCTATTCACCGGGTTAGGGAATTGACATTCATTGTTATTCATTCGCCGGCTGAGTTGGATGAGCAACTTAATAAGGCAAAACAAGATCAGAAGTTTCTACTTCTCGATTTCTATGCAGATTGGTGTATTAGTTGTAAAGAAATGGAGGTAAATACGTTTGCTAATTCTGCAGTGAGTGCTGAACTGAAGCAATTCGTTTTATTACAGGCTGATGTGACGGCCAATAGTCCAGAGAATCAAGCATTGCTTAAGCGGTTTGGTTTATATGGTCCGCCCGGCATTTTGATTTTTAATCAAACTTCACAAGAGTTCAAGGATCAACGCGTGATTGGCTATATGCCGCCCCAGCGTTTTATAGAGCGCTTAAAGCAAGCTATTAATAAAAATAACTAAAGAAACTACCAGCAAAACAATTTAATGATAGTTTACTAAGTGGTCTGTAGTAAACGAGCTGCTTCTAAAGCAAAATAGGTCAGCACGCCATCAGCACCCGCGCGCTTAAATGCAAGCAACGATTCCAGCATTACAGCGTCGTGATCAAGCCAACCATTTTGAGCAGCAGCTTTCAGCATCGCGTATTCACCACTCACTTGGTAGGCGTAAGTAGGGTAATGAAATTCATCTTTGACGCGTCGTACGATATCCAGATAGGGCATCCCTGGCTTGACCATGACCATATCAGCACCTTCGCTTATATCTAGGGCAACCTCCCGCAAAGCCTCATCACCATTGGCGCAGCCCATTTGATAGGTTTTTTTATCCGCCTTGCCGAGATTTTTGGCTGAACCAACAGCATCTCTAAATGGCCCATAAAAAGCAGAGGCATATTTAGCTGAATAGGCCATGATGCGTGTATGAATTTGATTATTTTGCTCAAGTGCCTCGCGAATCTTTCCGATACGCCCATCCATCATATCTGAGGGTGCGACGATATCAACACCCGTTTCTGCTTGAGCAAGCGCTTGCTTTACCAAGATTGCGGTTGTCTCATCATTGAGAATGCGACCATGTTCATCAAGCACCCCATCTTGTCCGTGGCTGGTGTATGGATCGAGTGCAACGTCCGCCATGATCCCCAAGTTTGGGAAGCGGTTTTTAAGTTCGCGGACTGCGTTTGGAATGAGGCCATTGGGATTAAATGCTTCTATGCCATCTGGTGTTTTTAATGCAGCATCAATCACCGGAAATAGGGCTAATACAGGGATGCCAAGATCAACGCATTCTTGCGCAACAGGCATCAACAAATCCAAAGAGAGGCGGTTGACGCCAGGCATTGAAGCCACGGCCTCGGATTTGCCTTGCCCTTCAAGCAGAAAGACTGGGTAGATCAAGTCATTGGCAGATATACGACTCTCTTGGATCAGTCGACGTGACCAATCATCACGACGCATACGTCGTGGACGATGTCCGGGAAAATGGAATAAAGAATTAGCTGTTGATTTCATCTTCATGAGTTTCTGCTTCGAATAGCCATTGAATAATTAAATTATCTGCCTCTTCCAGGCCAATACGCTTGGTGCTTGAAAATAATTGTGCCGTAAGTTGCTTTGATTCACCGTTGCTATTAGGAAGGGCGGGATCATATTGTTGTAATTGTTTGCGCACCGCTTCTAGGGCGTGTTTACACTCGCTTTTATTGAGTTTGTCACATTTACTGAGCAAAACATGAATGGGTTTTCCGGTTGGGACAAACCACTGAATCATTTGCTCATCAAGGTCCGTAATGCCGCGTCTAGCATCCACAATCAACACCATGCCAACGAGCTGCTCACGTTCCTGCAAATAGTCACTGAGAAGGCTATTCCAGTGATATTTTGTCTCGTGGTTCACGGCAGCGTAGCCATAGCCTGGTAAGTCCACTAAATAGGCCAAAAGGTCATCTTTTAAGAAAAGGCCAAAATAATTGATGTGCTGGGTGCGACCCGGGGTCTTACTGGCAAAAGCCAGCCTTCTTTGGTTGCAAAGCACGTTAATGGCGCTCGATTTGCCTGCGTTTGAGCGGCCAGCAAATGCTACCTCACGTAGGGGCGCGGCTGGCAGGCAATGGGTGTCATTGACTGTGTAGGCGAATCGGGCTTGAAAGAGTTTAGACATGTCTAGAAGCTATTGTAAAACCACGTAAAATCATGAAATATCTCACGGTGTT
>CAZXSX010000122.1:0-4172 GCA_964643245.1 uncultured Polynucleobacter sp. | reverse complement strand
CAATAGCCGATGATTTCAACAGAAGATTGCGCAAGCGTCATAGATTGATATTGGAATAATTGCTTTTATGGTTTTTTATTGGCTCCAACCCTACGCGCTTCGACTTCTTTGTTAATCGCAGCAATCGTTTTAGCGTCGGGCGATTTCCAATTGCCGCCAGAGTTATTCACCATATAGACCAAGGCATCGGCGAATCCTTCAATACTCAGATTCGAATTGCCGCCTTTCGGTGCATCCCTCGAACACCAAAGTAGGCATACGCTGTGAGTGTGACCTGCCCTTCTGCAATGAGTGGTGCCCATTTTGCTTTGTCACCAAACTTGGGTGCATTTAGAACGCCGGTACCATGGCAGTTTGCACATACCTGTTTATACGTATTCTCGCCAGATTGGGCGACTTCCACACCCGAGAACAATACGCTGATTAACGCCACCAAGAGTGACAGAACATATTTCGATTTCATTAGGGCATTCTTTCTAGTAATAGATTTGTTAATTCGTTAATAAATAAGAATTTAGCCCAATTTCAAAAACATGCTTTTGTGGAGCTAACCTAAGCCAAAGAAAATTGCTAAATGGTAGGTGATGAATGAAGCAATATAGGCTAGCCCAAATAAATAGCTCAGCATGATGACCGGAATCTTCCAGCCACCCGTTTCCCGTTTTACGGCAGCAATCGTGGATAAGCACTGTGGAGCAAAGACAAACCAGGCCAATAATGAGAGCGCTGTAGCCAAGGACCATCCACTCGAAATAAGCGGAATTAATGCTTCTGCAGCATCCGCGCTAGAACTGGATAAGGCATAAACCGTTGCCAATGAACTCACCACCACTTCCCTTGCTGCCATACCCGGTACTAACGCAATGCTGATTTGCCAATTAAATCCGATTGGCGCGAAGACGTAGGATAGCGCCTGCCCCAGCATGCCAGCAAAACTGTACTGAATAGCCGCTTGGGTTGCCCCTTGCGGCGGCAATGGAAAACTGGAGAGCGCCCAAAGCGCTACGGTCATCAATAGGATGATTCCACCAACGCCACGCAAGAAAATTTCTGCACGCTGCCATAAGCTAATTGCCAAGTTACCTAAACGTGGCAGATGATAGCTGGGCAACTCCATCATGAGCGCATTCATTCTGAATTGCTCGCTTGTAAAGCGCTTAAGCAACCAGGCCACCGCCATCGCACCCAAAATACCTGCGAGGTAAAGCAAGAAAAGCACTAAGCCCTGCAAATCAATACCAGCCCACAGCTTTTGCTCAGGAATAAATGCAGAAATTAGCAATGCATACACTGGTAGTCGCGCTGAGCATGTCATCATTGGCGCAATCAAAATGGTAACCAGACGATCGCGCGCATTGGAGATGCTTCTCGTTGCCATAATCCCAGGAATGGCACAGGCAAAGCTGGATAACAATGGAATGAAAGATCGGCCAGATAGACCAACAGAGCCCATAACTCGATCTAATAAATAGGCAGCTCTGGGCAGATAACCAGACTCTTCCGACAACAAGATAAAGAAGAACAGAATCAAGATCTGTGGCAAGAAGATCACAACACCACCAAGCCCTGCCAAGAGGCCATTGATTAAAAGACTGCGTATCCAGTTATCAGGCAAGAGCTGCCCAATTTGAGCACCCAGATATTTAACAGAAGCTTTGATCATCTCCATTGGTACAGTGGCCCAGCTAAACACTGCCTGGAAAATACAAAAAAGCAACACTACCAATATCATTGGTCCAAAAACAGGGTGAAGTAACACAGCATCTAAGCGATCACTGAGTTGATCAGGAATGATTTGATCAAGTCCAAGGTTTTGCAAAATGCGTTGTACTTGAACGTTATCGGATTCGGCATGAGCAATATGTGATGCCACATTCTCCAGGGTAGCGTCACTGCTCCCCGTACTCAGATGATGAAGATTACGCCAATCTAAGGCCGATAAAAACCGCTTAATGTTATCCGCGCCATTTGCCTGAATGCCAATGCTAGTTACGACTGGCAAACCCAACTCGGTTGAGAGTGCATCCGTATCAATTTGCAAACCCTGACGCTTGGCCACATCCAGCATATTCAGGACCACCACACACGGTAAGCCCAAACGCTTGGCCGCCAGAACAAGGCGTAGATTGCGTCGCAAATTCATTGCGCTGAAAATGCACAGGACCAAATCGGGGCGCTTCTCACCCTCAGCTCTGCCTTGCAAAACATTACAGGTAACACGCTCATCAAGCGATCTTGGATACAGGCTATAAGCGCCAGGCAAATCCAAGATACGAATGTTTTTTCCGGAGTCTAAGGCGAGTCGACCCTCTTTGCGCTCAACCGTTACACCTGAATAATTGGCAACCTTTTGTTGACTGCCAGTTAATAAATTAAAGAGTGCTGTTTTTCCGCAATTGGGATTACCCAATAGAGCAACCAGCGGCTCACTTGGAAAAAAATGAACGGTCGATTCAGACATGTGCAATTAACTCAACCGCAATCATGCGAGCCTCAGACTCACGCAATGCAAATGTAGATGCACCAACCCGAACCAGATAAGGCCCTCTCTTGAGCAAACCCTTGCGAAGTAATGTGACCTGCTCTCCTGGCAAAAATCCAATATCCTCCAATTGCCCTTTAATTTGTGGGGCACTTTTTGGGGCATTTACTTCGCTTACGCGATATAAAGTGCCAAGGTCAACTTGATCTAAATTCATTGAGTACTGAAAGTGATGGCGTTATTGGATTGCTCAAAGGTCATTATATCGTTAAATGAGAATGAATATCATTCATGAAGATCCGCTTAATTTGATTGAATAATGCCGTTTTTTACCCATCAGGGCTTGATCCAAAA
The DNA here is from genome assembly GCA_964643245.1 of uncultured Polynucleobacter sp. Classification (GTDB taxonomy): domain Bacteria; phylum Pseudomonadota; class Gammaproteobacteria; order Burkholderiales; family Burkholderiaceae; genus Polynucleobacter. Next base: position 1,336 of record CAZXSX010000122.1, on the reverse strand, counting down.
CAAAATGAATGGGTTTAATGCATACTGCTTACAACCTCATTCTCCAGATTTGATATGTACTTACCAAAGCACTTTGCCGTTGATGATCCTGCAATCCTTGCACAACTGATAGCCGAATACCCCTTGGCAACTCTCGTTGGAAGCTTAGAGAGTCAAATTGAAGCAAATCACCTCCCTTTAATGTTGAGCTCCGATAAATCGAAACTCTATGGGCATATTGCTCGCATTAACCCCTTGGTAAAAATTGCTTCCAGCAATAACGCCAATGTGACCGCAATCTTTCATGGACCAAATGCATATGTCACACCCGCTTGGTATCCATCCAAACAGGAAGCTGGCAAAGTAGTTCCGACTTAGAACTATGCGGTCGTTCACGCGCAAGGCACCCTTAAGCTAATTGAAGACCCACAGCGGCTTAGAACCCATGTGGCACAGATGACCAATATTCATGAGCCGACTTATCAATCCAATTGGAAACTCGAAGATGCTCCTGAGGATTATGTCCAGATGATGCTCAGAGCCATCATTGGCATTGAGATTGATGTAACGAATCTGACCGGCAAGTTCAAGCTAAGTCAGAACCGCCCACCAGAGGACTATGCAGCCGTAGTCGAGGTCCTTGATAAGTCGCCCGCAGAAGTATTGCAAGCGATGCGCAAGTACATGAAACCCCACCAAGGAATGGTGTAGCCGTATTTTTGCAATATCAATTTGACCTGCGCGCTCTGCATAAACTGATAAAGCGCGTGCGACTCGGGTGATGCCTCTTTAATTAAAACCATACGCTGCTTTATCGGCTCATAAAACGCGCTATTTACCAATGCATAGCGGGTGTCTTTAGCAACCTCTGGAGCTTTTGCCAGTGATAGCGCAGTAAATCCAAGGTCTGCAGCGCCCATAAGCACATAGGTAGTTACTATTCCGATATTGTCGCCATAGACCAATTTATCCTTCGCCAACTCCCAAAGACCCTCCGCTTTGAGATACTCCTCCACAGCTGCTTTGCCATACGGAGCGATATCCGGCTTGGCAATCGCAATACGTTTCGCTCTTTGAACTGCGTTAGCAATTTCTGTTTTGCCTTCTGCCAACTCAAATCCTGCATTCGATTTAGCCAGCAATACCAGCTTGCCAATGGCATACACGCTTCCCTCGTTCACCGTCTTGCCGCTTTTATAGAGTCCTAAAGGAAAATGCTCATCCGCAGCAATAAAAAGCGCAAATGGTGCGCCATTCTGTATCTGCGCTGCAAAGTTACCGGATGACCCATATACAACGCGCAGTTGAGATCTGTGTTTTTCCTTAAATTCCTGGGCTATCTCGCTAAAAGCATCCT
>CAZXSX010000121.1:0-4178 GCA_964643245.1 uncultured Polynucleobacter sp. | reverse complement strand
TTACGACTTCCTAAGGCGCCGACATAAAATGCGGACGACTTTAGTGCTTCCATGAGGGCCATATCGTCTAACTTGGGGTCGTGGGTCAATGCCACCACCGCAGTGTGCTGATCAACCCCTATTTCCAACAACACATCATCTGGCATGCCCTTAATAAAGGTGACATTATCTCGATTTAACCCTTCGGCATATTCATCGCGAGGATCAATGACAATCACCTCGAAATCCGATGCGAGAGCAAAGTCAGCTGTGTACAGCGATAATTGACCGGCACCAATAATCACCATGCACCAACGAGGGCCGTAGGTGGTGCGTATTTCGGTATCCGTACACAGAAATTCATCAAGCCGACTACCGCTCTCTATGATCGATTTCCCGGTGGCAATATTGACAGTACGTCTCGTAATTTGATGAGAAGAAATCTGGTCATAGAGTTTTTCCAGTACTGCTAGTTCAGGTCTTGGTTCGACAAGAAGACGTAATGTACCACCACAAGGAAGACCAAAGCGTGCCGCCTCTTCTTTGCTGACTCCATAAACGACCATCTCGGGGGTAGTACGCGTCAGAATTTCGGTTTGTACACGACTAATTAAATCGTCTTCTACGCAGCCTCCTGAGACCGAACCAACAACTTGCCCATCTTGGTGAATGGCTAGCCAGGAGCCAACAGGTCTTGGGGCGGAACCCCAGGTCTGAACAATGGTGGCAATCGCTACGGGGTGACCAGCTTGTAGCCAGCTTACTGCAGATTTGAGAACGCTTAAATCAGTGCTATTCATTGAAGTCTTTATTGGTATATTTTTGTGAATCTTATTTGTTATCACTCTAATGTGTTCACAGCGTACTTCTTCATTGTCTGAGTTGCCCAGTATTCAGCCTAAACTCGCTATTGTTTTATTGGCAGCTGGCGAAGGAAGTCGTATGGGTTCCATTCCGAAGGCGTTACTGCGCAGAGATGGTAAAACACTGCTTGAGTCGTTTTGCATGGCCGCAAGTTCACTGGAGCCGATTGAGTTTTTGGTGATGACCGGTTTTCATGCAGAGTTGATTGAAGCTGAACTTCATCGGTTGCAACATGAATACCGCTTTTCTGTTCATGTCAAACGTCATCCGAATCCTCAGGAAGGGCAATCCTCGACCGTTCGGTTGGCCCTAGAGAGTATGCGCACTGATTAGATGTGCTTGCAATGTGCCTAAGCGATCAGCCGAATATCAATGCCAAATCGATTCAGGAATTGCTTAAGCAATTTGCGCAACGCGATGAGCAACAACAAATCGTGATGCCCATTGTGAACGGTTAGCGCGGTAACCCAGTGTTATTTTCAAAGTCCGCTATCGAGGCGATTTTGTCAGTACCAGAGATGACTTGTCGCCCTTATATGGATCTTCATCCAGAACTAGTGAAAGCGTATCCATCAGATCACGCTGCATTTGTTGAAGATGTGGATACTCTAGAAGATATTCAGAAATGGGGCGTTACCCGTTAATCACTCGAGATGATCAACGGAGGTTAAATCTCGGCAATCAGTTCGATTTCAACGCATGCTCCAAGGGGGATTTGGGCAACGCCAAAGGCGCTACGAGCATGCTTTCCAGTCTCACCAAAGACTTCAAAAAGTAATTCAGAACAGCCATTAATGACAAGATGCTGTTCGGTGTATTCGCTGGTGGAGTTTACTAAGCCCATGACCTTCACAATGCGTTTGATTCTATCTAGTGATCCCAGATGATTTTGGAGGGTGGCAATCAAGTCAATCGCAATTGAGCGAGCGGCAGCTTTGCCGGTTTCAGTACCCATATCCAAACCTAACTTACCTACCCAAGGCTTGCCATCCCGTTTGGCAATATGACCAGATACGAATACCGTGTTACCAGTAGTGGCGGCCATGACGTATGCAGCAGCGGGAGGTCCGGGTGGAGGTAAATCAATTCCAAGCGTTTTAAGGCGATCGCTAATTGTGCTCATTGTGCTTTCTCATTCAAGGTGAAGGTTCCAGAGTATGCATAAATCTTACTGGCAAATTACTTAGATAGCTGTCGCATGGCGTTTTCAAGTCCGTTGAGTGTAACTGGATACATTCGATCTTTCATTAAATTTCTCATGATGTCGATGGACTGACGGTATTGCCAGATGGACTCCGGCTCTGGATTGAGACATGCAAAGTGTGGGAAATGATCCAAGAGACGATTCATCCATACGGCCCCGGCCTCTTTGTTGTTGTATTCCACTGAGCCATTCGGGCTGAGAATTTCATAGGGAGACATAGTGGCGTCGCCCACAAAGATCAGCTTGTAGTCTGGCCCATACTTATTGATGATTTCTTGAGTGGGGGTGACTTGATCCCTTCGGCGGCGATTATTTTGCCAAACATTTTCGTAAACACAGTTATGAAAGTAGTAGTACTCAAGGTGTTTGAATTCTGCTTTGGCAGCAGAAAACAATTCACCAATTTGTTTAATATGGTCGTCCATCGACCCGCCTACATCCATTAAGAGAAGAACCTTCATTTGATTATAGCGTTCTAGGCGCATTTGAATATCGAGCATGCCTGCATTCGCAGCAGTTGACTGTATGGTTTTATCTAAATCGAGTTCTAGTGCAGAACCTTCGCGTGCAAAACGACGCAGACGTCGTAGTGCAACTTTGATATTGCGTGTGCCTAAAGCCAAATTACTGTCGTAATCTTTAAATTCACGGGCTTCCCAGACTTTAATGGCGGTGCGATTGCCAGCACTTTCCCCGCCGATCCGAATGCCTTCGGGGTGATAGCCGCCATGACCAAAAGGGGAAGAGCCACCCGCTCCAATCCATTTATTGCCACCCCATGCCATTCCTTTTGTTCTTTCAGCAATTCTTCTAAGCGTTTTTTGAGTGCCTCTGGCCAGCCTAATTTCTGGAGCGCTGCTTTTTCCTCGTCCGTTAAAACTCGTTGCAGCTTCTTTTCAAGCCATTCCATTGGAATATCTGGAGAAGGGGCGATGACTCCTGATTTGAGAGCTTCAAGCAGAGTCAAAAACTCTCGAACTGAGACCGGCACTTTGGCCTCTTTCAGTTGAAGAAAGAACTGAATCAGCATGGAATCAATGCAATTGAAAAAGGTTTAGCTTTAACGATGATTGCGATTCATCATGACAAGTCTTTCAAACAAATGAACGTCTTGCTCATTTTTGAGAAGTGCGCCATGCAATGGAGGCACAACGATTTTTTCATCTTCACTAAACAGGGCCTCGGGAGGAATATCCTCCGCCAGCAATAGCTTGAGCCAATCGATGAGCTCAGACGTAGAGGGCTTTTTCTTCAAGCCTGGCAGGGATCGTATCTGGTAGAAAACTTTTAGGGCCGAGTCTAATAAGTCTTGTTTGATATTGGGGTGATGCACATCCACGATACTCTGCATCGTTTGCGCATCGGGGAAAGTAATGTAATGAAAGAAACAGCGCCTTAAGAAGGCATCTGGTAGTTTCTTTTCATTATTCGAAGTGATGATGACCAGGGGGCGGTGTTTGGCTTTGATCAATTCACGAGTTTCATATACATAAAATTCCATGCGATCAATTTCACGTAAAAGACCTTTCGGAAATTCAATATCCGCCTTGTCAATTTCATCAATGAGGAGCACGGTCGGCTGATCTGCCTCAAACGCTTGCCAGAGGACACCTTTCACAATGTAGTTCGAATATCCTTGACTTTTCATCACCCAATTGCGAATCGCGCAAACGACTTACGGCATCGTATTCATATAAACCTTGTTGTGCTTTTGTGGTGGATTTAATATGCCATTGCAATAGCGGCATATTGAGTGCCGCCGCAACTTCTTCGGCCAACATGGTTTTGCCGGTGCCCGGTTCACCTTTGATGAGAAGAGGGCGCTGTAGTGCCATTGCGGCATTGACTGCTAATTTCAGGTCATCGGTGGCCACGTAACTTTGACTACCGTCAAAGCGACCGGAGAATTTGCTGGGGGAATTCGTTGCGGGCTTGGTCATGGATAGATTCTGAATGTCGTATTGAGAGCGTTCAAGTATAGGTAAATGGGGCTAATTTTTCAGTATTTCTACTGATTTTGGCCTCCGAACTGCTTAAATCACGGAGTAGACGGCATCAGTCCACTATACTCTTGCGAGTTGATCTAAATCAAACTCAAAGTCATAGCTCGAGTAGATCAAACTCAAGATCT
>CAZXSX010000120.1:1013-4184 GCA_964643245.1 uncultured Polynucleobacter sp. | reverse complement strand
ATTGACGACGATAACCTTTGGCAGGGTGCGATCTACGGCATCGCTGCCACTGGTATCTTTGCTTCCAGTTGCTGAATGATTTCTCATTACCTACTCCTTAAAAAATTCATGTCCCATGGACTCCAAAAGGCGTCTTGCTGCCACTGATGGCGCTATGGTTCCTTGATTTACTTGTGCTACTAAGCTTGGTAGCAATGCTTGTACCGCTTCATTACTACGAAATGCGTTCTTAAGGCCAGCATCAATGCGCCCGCTTGTTGCTTGCGACGTGCTTCGAATTTGCCATTTGCCTTTTGCAGCGCTTCAAAATGCGAGATTTTTTCCCAAAGTTCAGGAACGCCTTTGCCCTCCAGTGCGCTCAAAGTCATCACCGTAGGATGCCAAAAAGCTTCATCATGTGACGCATGATCAGGATTGCCTTGAAAACCCAATAGCCGCAACGAACTTGTAATAAAGAGTTGCGCACGCATAGCAGCATCAGGATCAAGATCCACTTTATTAATCACAATCAAATCGGCGATTTCCATTAGCTCTTTTTTGATTGCTTGCAAAGCATCGCCCGCATTTGGCAACTGCAAAAGCAAGAACATGTCAGTCATGCCCGCAACTGCAATCTCACTTTGCCCAACACCCACAGTCTCCACGATGATGATGTCAAAGCCAGCAGCCTCAACCACCAACATTGCTTCACGCGTTTTTTCTGCCACGCTGCCAAGCGTTAAGGACGATGCTGGGGCGAATAAATGCGCTCTCCGAAACGGATAATCGCTCCATACGCGTTTTATCGCCCAGAATGGATCCTCCCGACAAGCTAGAGGAAGGGTCAATCGCCAGAACCGCTACACGATGACCCTTTTCAATGAGATATAGACCTAAGGTTTCGATCAGAGTGGACTTACCAACCCCCGGAACCCTAGAGATACCCAAGCGAAAAGACCTGCCCGTCTTTGGCAACAATGCATTAAGAACCTCATCAGCACGCTGACGATGATCTAAGCGTGTTGACTCGAGCAAGGTGATAACCTTCGCTAAGGCACGGCGCTGTTTTAGCGACGGCGCATCCGCGAGATCACTTACCAAAGCAAGATCAGCAGCTTCAAGCATTGTTAGCAGTCAATCCAGTACGTTAAGCTGACTTAACCGACTTACGAATTTGCTCGAGCAAATCCTTCGCTGAAGCTAGGATAGGTGTGCCAGGACCGTAGATACCCTTCACACCAGCTTCATAAAGGAACTCATAGTCCTGTCTTGGAATCACTCCACCCACAAACACAATGATGTCATCTGAACCCTGCTTTTTTAACTCAGCAATAATCGCTGGAACCAAAGTTTTATGTCCCGCAGCCAATGTTGATATGCCTAAAGCATGCACGTCATTCTCAATTGCATGGCGCACACACTCTTCTGGGGTTTGGAACAACGGGCCAATATCAACGTCAAAGCCTAAGTCGGCATAAGCTGTCGCAACCACCTTTGCGCCGCGATCGTGACCATCTTGACCTAGCTTGGCAATCATCACGCGCGGGCGACGACCAAACTCTTTTGCAAAATCTGCGATCTCTGTTTGTAATTTTGCCCAGCCTTCAGCTGAGTCATAAGCGGCTGCATACACTCCGGTCACCTTTTGAGTATCGGCGCGATGGCGCCCGTAAACTTTTTCTAATGCATCAGACACTTCGCCCACCGTGGCACGCAGACGAATGGCATTTACGGAGAGCTCCAATAAATTACCTGAATTTTCTTCAGCAGCTTTGGTAAGCGCCTCTAATGCAGCTTCAACTTTTTTGGCATCACGCTTTGCTTTAATCTCTTTTAAACGCGCCACCTGACCTTCACGCACTTTGTCGTTATCAATCATCAAGACATCGACAAGATCCTCTTTGCCAAGTTTGTATTTATTGACACCAACAATGACATCGGCACCTGAATCAATTTTGGCCTGTTTTTCTGCAGCAGCAGCTTCAATTTTAGCTTTGCCCATCCGCTTTCTACCGCCTTTGTCATGCCACCTATAGCGTCCACTTCTTGAATAATTTCCCAAGCCTTGTCCGCCATCTCTTGAGTCAGGTTTTCCATCATGTAAGAACCGGCCCAGGGATCAATCACGCTCGTAATATGCGTTTCTTCTTGCAGAATCAACTGTGTATTACGGGCAATCCGGCTTGAAAACTCTGAAGGCAATGCTATCGCTTCGTCTAATGAGTTGGTATGAAGCGATTGGGCGCCATCAAATACCGCAGCCATTGCCTCTACCGTGGTTCTCACGACGTTGTTATAGGGATCTTGTTCTGTCAATGACCAGCCTGATGTTTGACAGTGCGTACGCAACATTAATGACTTTGGATTCTTTGGCTCAAACGACTTCATAATGCGCCACCACAATAATCGGGCAGCGCGCAACTTCGCTACTTCTAAATAAAAGTTCATGCCAATCGCAAAGAAAAATGAAAGGCGTCCAGCAAAACCATCCACATCCAACCCTTTTGCTAAGGCTGTTTTGACATACTCTTTACCGTCAGCCAATATGAACGCTAATTCGAGGACTTGATTAGCACCCGCCTCTTGCATGTGATAACCCGATATCGAGATCGAGTTAAATTTTGGCATGTGCTTAGCGGTGTATTCAATAATGTCGCCAATGATGCGCATTGAAGGTTCCGGTGGGTAAATGTAGGTATTGCGCACCATGAACTCTTTCAGAATGTCGTTCTGAATGGTTCCAGATAGTTGTTCCTGCGACACCCTGCTCTTCGCCCGCAACGATATATCCCGCCAGGACTGGGAGCACTGCGCCGTTCATGGTCATCGACACAGAAACCTTATCGAGCGGAATGCCGTCGAACAAGATCTTCATGTCCTCTACAGAATCGATCGCAACACCTGCTTTACCGACATCTCCTGTAACGCGCGGATGATCAGAGTGATACCACGTGTGTTGCTAAGTCAAACGCAACCGATACACCTTGTCCGCCCGCTTCCAGCGCTTTGCGATAAAACGCATTTGACTCTTCTGCTGTTGAAAAACCTGCGTACTGACGAATCGTCCATGGGCGCACGGAATACATTGTGGCTTGCGGTCCGCGCACAAAAGGCTCGAAACTTGGAAGCGTATCAGTGTAATTGAGACCTTTGGTATCCGAAGATGTGTACAAGGCTGTTAATTGAATGCCA
>CAZXSX010000120.1:0-1003 GCA_964643245.1 uncultured Polynucleobacter sp. | reverse complement strand
GGGAGTTTTCCAACCAAGCTTACCGACATCACCATTTGGCGCAGACTTTTGTGCCTATTTTTTCCATGACTCTAAATTTGCCTCTGGAAATGATGGCCAAGAACTCGCTGAAACTTTCTTTTCTGAACTCACAAAGCACTCCCGTTATTTTTGTTGCGTTGCATATAAGATTTGATAATTCTGCTTGACTATTTAGAATTTGTCCAGATATCATGTGTTCATAATTATGAATACAAAACTGAATAACAAACCAAACCTTTGTACGAAGATGTTGCCGATCGGCTTCGAGAGCAAATATTTGCCAAAGATTTAGCTCCTGGTAGCTGGTTAGATGAACAAAGCCTGGCTGAGCAGTTTGGAATTAGCCGCACGCGATGCGTGAAGCCATTAAGGTTTTGGCCTCCGAGGGTCTAGTAACCATCAAGATGCGTCGCGGTGCCTACGTCACCGAAGTTGCCAAAAAGGATTTAGAGCAGATATTTACTGTCCTCTCCCTGCTTGAAGGCGAAGCGGCACGCGAAACAGCAACGAAAGCTACCGAGGAAGAATTAAACCAATTGGACTACTGGCACCATAGACTTGAAAAAGCGGCCACCGATCGAGATATTGAGCAATTTTTTGAAATTAATGGCAAATTTCATGAATTAATCCAAGAAATTGCAGGAAATCGCTGGATGAATGGCGTCATTGCAGATCTACGAAAGGTTCTTAGACTTCACCGCAAAGACTCACTCATGAGCACTGGCAGGCTGCAAAACTCATTAATAGAACACCGAGCGATTCTTAATGCCCTACTCAAACGGGATCAAACTGGAGCAGAATCCGCGATGAGAAAGCATTTAGCCAGAGGGCTGGAAGCATTAAAGTAAAGATATCTAATGTATAAAATAAAGGCTTAGAAGATTATTCTAAGCCTTTGTTTTTACTTAACCGCGATGGTTCGCGCTTCGCTTCAATTATTTCTTGATTACAAAGTTTCCTGGCAAGGATGCAATATAAGCAG
>CAZXSX010000119.1:0-4198 GCA_964643245.1 uncultured Polynucleobacter sp. | reverse complement strand
CATTGTTACTGATAAATCCGTAAAGGAGAAGAGCTTGGCCGTGAGTATTGACGAGGCGCACGCATCGCAGACCGGGACAAGCTCGGCCAAGTTGCAAACAGCCTTGGCGATGAGTGGCAATGGCGCCATGGCAAGCTCCACGATAGAAGAGTTGCTTGAGCAACTACAAAAATCACGTGTGAGCCCAAGCAATGTGAGTTATTTTGCCTTCACGGGCACACCAAAACATTCCACTTTGATGCTTTTTGGCCGCCCTCAAAACCCCAGCCTACCGGCTTCTAAAGATAACTTGCCCCAAGCCTTTCATCGCTACACCATGCGCCAGGCCATTGAGGAAGGTTTTATTTTGGATGTCCTCCAAGGATATATTCCTTACAAAACTGCGTTTAATCTATCCAAGCAGATTGAAGATGCTAAGCGGGTTAGCGGCAAAACAGCTAAACGGGCTTTAGCACAGTGGATGAGCTTGCACCCAACCAACGTTACCCAAAAAGTACAGTTCATTATTGAGCACTTTAGTAAAAATGTAGCCTATCGACTAGATGGAAAAGCTAAGGCGATGGTGGTAACTAGTTCGCGCGCTGCTGTAATTCGCTATAAAAAAGGGTTTGATGCCTATATTAGCAAGCACCCAGAATATTCCGCAATTCGATCTTTGGGGGCATTTTCAGGCGCAATGTTTGGCAAGCAGGTAATGCATGCTGATGACCTTGATATTGGCGCTGAAATTTTTACAGTCGATGAGAGTGAAGAGTTTACAGAAGCCAATATGAATCCCGATATTAAAGGTCAAGATTTGCGTATTGCTTTTGAAAGACCAGAGTATCGAATCATGCTTGTGGCTGATAAGTTTCAAAAGGGGTTTGATCAGCCTAAGTTGGTGGCGATGTATGTCGATAAAAAGATCGCCAATGATGTCGAGATTGTCCAGACCTTCTCAAGGTTAAATCGCATGGCGCCAGGTAAGGATGAGGTCTTTATTGTGGATTTTGCCAATGATCCGGATAACGTGAGACGGGCGTTTGCAATGTATGACAATGGCGCACAAATTGACGATATTCAGGACGTTAATGTCGTCTATGAGCTCAAGGAGCTATTAGATGCCCAAGGCTTATATGAAGCGCAAGATCTAGAAGACTTTAAAGAAGCCCGCTTTAAAAGCATTCGCGACATCACCCAATCGAAAAATTTACAGCATCAAGCTCTTTATGCGGCAACCGAGCGCCCCACACGCGTCTTTAATCAGCAGCTTAAAATGTTGCGAGATGCAATCGATACTTGGGAGGCTGCCTTTGAAAAGGCGCGCTCTATTGGCGATGAAGCAGGAATGAAATCAGCGGATCATCACCGCAGCGAGCATGCCGATCAGATTAAATCATTGTCTAACTTTAAATCTGGATTGGGTTGCTTTGGCAGGGCCTATGCCTATATTGCTCAGCTGATTGATTTTGGTGACCCAAATCTAGAAAACTATGCCGTTTTTGTAAAATTGCTAGAAAAACGACTTAAAGGCGAGCCCACACAATCGGTTGATTTGAAGGGTTTGTTTTTAACTGGTTTTGATATCAAGCCACACCTTATTGCGAGCGACAAAGATGTTGAACGGATCAATTTGATGCCAGTGGGCCCCGGGGGCGGTAGCGACAAAGGAGAGCCTCACTATCTAAGCGAAATTATTGATCGTCTAAACCACCTATTTGGCCAAGCTACACCCCTGCGTGATCAGGCCATGTTTATCAATCATATCGCTGCAATAGCAAGGGAAAACGATGTCGTGATGGCTCAAGTGGAAAACAATACGCGCGAACAGGCTCTCAAAGGTAACCTTCCTGGAGCGGTTCAGCAGGGCGTAGTCAGGGCGCTTAGTTCGCACCAAGCACTAGCAACCTTGGTATTAAAGTCAGACCGTCAGTCCATGGGGGCGCTCACAGATATGATTTATGAGCTAATCCGAGATCATAAGGATATTGATCTAGGTGATATTGGGTAGGAAATAGTCATGTTTGACTTACTAGAATTACCTGGTATCAAGCCTGTCGATTTGCATTATGGCAATCGTATGATTACTGTTATCGCCGAGATTACGGAAGGGGCAACCCCTTTCTGCGAGGCTTGCGGTAGTCCAATGCATCGCCATGGGCGAAGAACTAATATCTTTGCTGATACCCTCATGCAAATGCAGCCAGTCCGCCTAGAAATAACCAGGCCTCGTTATCGATGTATCGGGTGCGCCAAAATCTCAACCCCTGAACTCATTTTTTTGGATGAGCGGCGAAGAGCTACCAAAAGACTGGTCGATGCGGTACGCGAGCGATGCCTGGGCATGACTTTTCATGCGCTTGCTGAGCAAACAGGATTGGCAGTCAATACCATTAAAAATATTGCTCAAGATTTAATTATCGAGCTTGAGAGTATGGTTCGTTATGAGACCCCGGTCATCATGGGTATCGATGAGGTCAATCTGGCTGGGGACTACCGGTGCGTCATCACCAATTTGGCAACCAATAATGTATTTGAAATGCTGCAGTTTCGCACTCAAGAGCACATGATGCCCTTTTTTAAAAATCTACCTGATCGTGAAAAGGTGGAATGGGTATGCACTGATATGTGGTGACCCTTCAAGCGCTCCTTTAAGCCCTACTTGCCCAATGCTGAATTGGTGATCGATAAATTTCATGTGGTCAAAATGGCATCGGAAGCGCTAGATGATGAGCGCAAGAAATATCAGTCTACTTTACTGAAGATTGATCGAGTGCATGTTAAAAAATCGATCCAATGGTTAACGCTTAAAAGACCGGATAATCTTAGTAAGGCCGAAAAAGAGGCGCTTGAAGTGGTGCGTCAAACCATGCCAGAATTAGTGCTGGCCTATGACTTTAAAGAGGCATTTTTTAGGATCTACGATGACCCTGATAAAGCATCGGCCATGCGAGCCTTTGAGGCTTGGGAAAACTCGTTACCCGATGGGCAACTAGAAAAGTTTCATGCGCTGGCAAGAACCGTGCATAACCACTACGATGATATTTTTGCCTACTGGGATTCGCCAAGCCAGATTACTAACGCCTATACCGAATGCTTGAATGGACTAATCAAGATGGCAAACCGCATTGGACGGGGTTATAGTTACGACATTATTCGGGCTAAAACCCTATACGCAAAAGAGGCTCGGAAAGTGGGAAGCGGCGTTCGCCTCATGAGGGCTGCGATTAATACAGGTGCTCGCGAAACGGTTGAGTATGGGCCCCACATTCCAACCTTGGTCGGCATAGCTGAATCTGGTGGCTTGAAATGATGGGTTATCCCCCAGCATCATTGCTTGAGATGAGCTCTCAATATTTTATCGAGGCGTTATTTGAAGCCTGATCCTTTTGCAAGTGGTGCTACTTATGAGGTTTGTTCAAACGCACTAATGGAGGCTGAGAGGTCTTTGGCTGGCGTATGTGTTTTTCCAGAAGGTACGTCGTTGACTCACGCAAGTCTGTTTGGGTTTGGTATTGCACGTCGCGCGGTCGCACTTTCTTCTGGGTTCCGAGTACTGGTCTCGCAGTGCAACTCGCTAAGTGCTATGCCACTGGTGCGAATGCAGCTAGACACAGCTTGCCGCCTTTATGCTGGATTTTTTGTAGAGGATCACCAGGAATTTTGCGCTGCCGTTTTGAAAGGCGGGCAAATTAATCGAATGAAATGTAGTGACAATGAACAGATGACTGACAAGTATCTTGTTGACCGACTGGCAAAACAAGATCCATGGATAAAACGCGTATATGACGCCACTAGTGGTTATATTCATTTTTCAGACCGCCATATTAAAGAGGCGGTTCAATGCGATAAAAACGGAGATGGGTCTCTTTATATAGGACCCAAGGACCTTGATAGAACCCCTGAGGACTGTATAGAGCCAATGCAGTGCATGCTTCATTTGAACCTTATGATTAAAGAGGTTCTAAAAGACTGGTTCGAGCGGAAGGCTTCCCCAGAACACCTAGATTTACAAGACTGACTTACCCCCCAGACTATTGATCCCACCAACGGCACTAAATACCTTGGATGAAAGTTCGCGCTATTTCCAACCTAGGGACCAGCCTCTTGGTCATTGCAAAGTAAGTGCATATCAGAAATTCCAACCCTAGAATGCAGATAGCCTTTATTATTTGCTTGGTTAGCAAACCAAGGCCATGATTTACACGGTTTGATTTGG
>CAZXSX010000118.1:0-4246 GCA_964643245.1 uncultured Polynucleobacter sp. | reverse complement strand
AGCTAATGAACATCAATGCGATCGGCCCAGCCTTAACCATACGTCACTTTTCAAAACTACTCGACCCTCAAAACAGCATTATGGTGGCACTGTCCGCTAAAGTTGGCAGCATTGAGGATAACCGTCTAGGCGGCTGATACAGCTATCGTGCCTCCAAAGCGGCACTCAATATGCTAATCAAAACTGCTGCTATTGAACTTTCGCGCACTAAACCGAATGCGGTTCTGATTGCAATGCATCCCGGCACAGTAAATTCAAGGCTGTCAAAACCGTTTCGAGGCGAGCAGATTGGACGTCCCGCAAAAGAGGCTGTTGCCGATATGTTTCGGGTGGTTGAGAATTTACAAACCAGTGATTCCGGAAGTTTTTTCTCCTATTTGGGCGAAAAGCTATCCTGGTAAGCTCATCAAAGGCTATCGCTAATTTTTAGATGCCTGTTTACGGCAAGCATCAGAGCAATATTTCACGGATTCCCAATTTTTGGCCCAAGACTTCCTCCAAGTCATCTCTTTTTTGCAAACCGCACAAGACTTGCTTGGAAGATAACTTTTGTTCCCTTTAAATCCGTTGCTCATTTTCATTTCTAGAGTTCATTTAAATGGGTCAGCACATATTGAGCATGCTTGACGATCTCTTGTTGATCAGATTCGCCAATCTTTTTAGGTTCGCCGTCATCAAGCGTGCTCTAGGGCTAGCATCAAATTGCTTCCGATGCTTAATTAAAAAAATTCCAATACAAAGTGGTGACGGGACATGCTTTTTCGCCAAACCGAACATCTGGCTTGTATTGGCAAGAATCGCAATAATTACTCATCCGCTTAATATATGCCCCACTAGCAATGTACGGCTTACTGGTAAAGCGACCGCCATTTGCAAACAATGCCATGCCTGCAGTGTTGGGCAACTCAACCCACTCAATCGCATCTACATATATGACCAGATACCAATCGCAAACTGCTGATGGGAGTATTTCGGCTAGCAAAGCAAAGTTGCCTGTCACCATTAAACGCTGAATATGGTGAGCATAGCCATACTTGAGGGTCTGTCCGATGGCGTCTTTCATGCAGGACATATTAGATTTTCCGTCCCAGTACCAATTTGGTAGCGATCTTTGATGGTCATAGTAGTTATCTTGTGCCATCTTTGGCATATCCAAATAATACATTCCCCTCACAAACTCTCGCCAACCCAAAATTTGACGAATAAAGCCCTCTACCATCGCAAGATCAAGAGAATATTTTTTCCACGCCTCCAATACTGCTGCAACAACTTCACGCGGGTTGAGCAATTTGAGATTCAAAGAGCTTGAAAGAATGGAGCGCCAACCGTAGGGTGTTTCAGTTCACATGGCATCTTGATAGACCCCAAAATTTCGTAATCGATATTCCATAAAATAATGCAATGCCTCTAACGCCTGATCTCGAGTAACTGGCCAATAGAAATGCTCCAAAGAGCCTGGATGATTCGAATACGTTTTTTGAACATACTGAAGAACCTCCTGTGTAATGTCATCAGGCTCAAACAATAAAGGCTCATCAATAATGCCTGGACCCTTCTTGGGGTATGGCTTGCGATTATCTTGATCGAAATTCCATTGACCTCCAATAGGTTCTCCGTCAGCATTAATCAAGACATTATGTCTTTTGCGCATTAAGCGATAGAAATATTCCAGGCGTAACTCTTTCTTTCCTGACGACCACTCTGCGAACTCCTGGCGTAAGCAAAAGAAATGGTTATCCTCGCGCATATCCAGAGTCAAATTACATTCAATGGCTAGTGTTTCAATTTCTTGTTTTAAGCGCCACTCTCCTGGCTCAACGCACACAATATGCACAATGCCCTCTTTTTGAATTTTTTCTTTTAAAGCACCCACAATTGACAAGGGTGAATCTTGTACATACGTAATTGGGTAATTTAAGCTCTTCAGACCTTTCGCAAAGTGCCGCATCGCCGATAAGAACAAGACGATCTTTGCCTTGTGAAACCAAACATATTGTGCTTCATGCCTGGATTCCACCATGAAGATTTCATCTGCTTTGGGATCGAAGCCCCTCAGCACCGAACTTGATAGATCAAGCTGATCTCCCAAAATGAGAACGAGCCTTTGAGGGGATTTCATTTCTGCTTATATTGGGTTAAACAATAGGCGCGGCTGACTAACTTATTTCTCAAGGCAACATGCTTTGTAGCTCTGCCAGTCACACGTTTTCGCCAAAGTTCAAATGAGCTTCGTTTTAGCTCAGAACGCATCAACTGAATTACTTGCGACTCTTTAAGACCAAAAGATTGCTCAATGGCATCAAAGGGGGTACGATCCTCCCAAGCCATTTCAATTAGCCGAGATATATCAGATTCGGAGAGGGTTTTTGCAGGAAATAATTTCACTCAGCAAGTTTAAGAATTATTAAATAAACTAGCAGAACACTGAATAACCTTCTTGCCTATGATTGAAAAGATTCGTCAAAGACTGATTTCCTTGGAGCCAAAACCAATGAATAAGGCTTCAGCAGTAATCTGTCCAATATGCGATCGCCCAATACCCGAATCGCAAAAGGATGCGCATCATCTTGTACCCAAATCCAAGGGAGGCAAGACTACCGAATTTCTCCATCGGATATGCCATCGACAAATTCATGCTCTATTTACCGAAACTGAACTAGCCACTAGCCTCCATACTGCAGCTGCTCTGCAAGAACATCCTGAAATGCAGCGCTTTATTCAATGGGTTAAACGAAACCTAATCATTTTTTTGAAAAGTCTCGTAAGAGTGCTCGCATTAAGGCGTAGACTTCTAGCAGATAAAATATCTTACCAAGCATCCAGAATTACAACCAGAAAGAGAATATGACTGTATCGCATCAAAAAGTAGCTCTCGTAACAGGAGCGGGCGCAGGGATTGGCAAGGCGGCAGCGAGAGCGCTGCTCCATGGCGGCTTTCAGGTTGTGCTTACTGGACGCAATCTCGATAAGCTCCAAAATGCCATTACGGATATTGGCGGTGTTGCACAGAATTGTTTAGCGGTGGCATGCGATGTTGGAAAGCCCGAACAAGTGAAGCAATTATTTGCCACTCTAAAAGAAAAGTTTGGTCGGATTGATGTGCTCTTTAATAATGCTGGCATTGGTGCGCCCGCCATCCCGATGGAAGAATTGACTTATGAACAATGGATGAATGTTGTAAATGCCAATCTATGTGGTGCATTCTTATGCTCACAAGAAGCAATTCGGATGATGAAAGCACAATCTCCACAAGGTGGCCGCATCATCAATAATGGTTCGATTTCTGCACATGCCCCAGACCAATGTCGGCGCCCTACACCAGCACTAAACATGCTATCTCTGGCCTAACAAAATCGATTGCCTTAGATGGCCGACCGTTCAATATTGCCTGCGGGCAAATTGATATTGGCAACGCTGCCACCGAAATGACAGAGCGTATAGCCGCCGGCATCATTCAAGCCGATCATTCCATCAAAGTAGAACCTCGTATGGATGTCGATCACGTTGGCCAAGCAGTATTGCATATGGCGCAGCTGCCTCTAGAAAGCAATATTCTGAACATGACCATTATGGCTACGAAAATGCCATTTGTTGGTCGCGGCTAAAGCAGTTCGCTAATCTCGATTAAATTCTGATCTGGATCACGAACATATACTGAATTTATCTTCGCGGTCGCTCCAGTTCGCACCACAGGGCCTTCAACTATAGGCCACCGCTCCTGATTGAGAAGAGCAATTACCTCAGTTAGCGGTCGATCTGCAATAAAACAAAGATCCAGAGATCCTGGCATCGGAATATCTGCTTTTGGCTCAAACTCTTTTCCTTTGATATGAAGGTTAATTTTTTGATTACCAAACTTAAAGGCCTTACGCTCTACTGGAGGCGTTCCACCGATAAAGGAGTCAAGCTTCATTCCTAATACGCGTGTATAAAAATCAACGCATGCAACCTCATTTGCGGTTGTCAGCACTAAATGATCTAAATGGTCAATCATGGTTAGTTCACCGGAGTTCGTCAATGGAGGATGGCGCTGGATGCAAATCACAGGTACGACCAGCTTTAGCAACCTGCCCCGGAACTGCGTACCCAACGATTGCTGGCAACGCACGTGCCAGATCCAATAATTTAGGAATATTAATGCCAGTGTTGTAACCCATCGCATCGAGCATGTGAATGGCATCTTCACTCGAAAATTTGAGAATCATTCAATCCAATTTCTTTTAAGATTTCATCGGTATTTTGACCA
>CAZXSX010000117.1:0-4286 GCA_964643245.1 uncultured Polynucleobacter sp. | reverse complement strand
CATGGTGAAGTCTTTGTTACTGAAGATGGTGCTGAAGCAGATTTGGACTTAGGTCACTATGAACGTTTTGTTTCTGCCAAGATGCGCAAGAGCAATAATTTTACAACGGGTCAGATTTATGAGTCTGTTATCAGTAAAGAACGCCGTGGTGAATATCTTGGAAAGACGGTTCAAGTAATTCCACATATTACAAATGAGATTCAAGCATTCATAGAACGTGGCGCTAAAGCAAGTCATGATGGCAATGCAGACATTGCCATCTGTGAAATTGGTGGCACTGTAGGTGATATTGAGTCGCTCCCGTTTCTAGAGGCGGCCCGTCAGATGAGCATTCGTCTCCCTATGCACAGCTGCGCCTTTGTCCACTTGACATTGGTTCCTTATATCAGCAGCGCGGGGGAGCTGAAAACAAAGCCAACTCAACACTCCGTCCAAAAATTGCGCGAAATTGGCATCATGCCAACGGTTTTGCTTTGTCGCGCTGACAGACTCATCCCGGATGATGAGCGCGCCAAGATTTCCCTATTTTCGAATGTGCGTGAAGAGGCTGTCATCTCGGTGTGGGATGTTGATACGATTTACAAAATTCCAGAAATGCTTCATGCACAAGACATGGACGATTTGATTTGCCGCGATTTGCAAATCAATGCAAAACCTGCCGATCTATCTGTTTGGGCAAAGTTGGTGTATGAGTTGGCCAATCCAAAGCATGAGGTTACGATCGGTATGGTCGGCAAGTATGTTGAACTCGCTGAATCATACAAATCGCTGATTGAGGCATTGCGCCATGCAGGTATTCATACGCATACACGTGTAAACATCAATTACATCGATTCTGAAATCATCGAAAAAGACGGTGTAGATTGCCTTAAAACCCTCGACGCTATCTTGGTCCCGGGTGGTTTTGGGAAGCGTGGTACGGAAGGCAAAATTGCTGCCATTCGCTATGCCCGCGAGAATCAGGTTCCGTACTTGGGTATCTGCTTGGGGATGCAATTGGCAGTGATTGAATTTGCGCGACATGTCGCTAATATTGCGCAAGCGAACAGCACAGAATTTGATCCAGAAACGGATAGTCCTGTAGTGGCATTGATCACCGAGTGGCTTGATCGAGAGGGTCGTGTTGAGAAGCGGACAAATGATTCGGATCTCGGCGGAACGATGCGTTTAGGTTCACAACGCTGTCCAGTGAAATCGGGCACTCTGGCGAATCGTATCTATGGATCTGAGGTCAACGAGCGTCATCGTCATCGCTATGAAGTGAACAATACTTATGTGCCCAAATTAGAGCAGTCTGGATTAATCATTTCTGCCAGAGCTCCAAATGGGTCTTTGCCCGAGATGATGGAGCTTCCTGAGGCGATGCATCCTTGGTTCTTTGGAGTGCAATTTCACCCAGAGTTCACATCGACTCCGCGCGATGGTCACCCATTATTCTCTGCATTTATTAATGCAGCACTGACCCATCAAGATGCAGCGTTAAAGCAGGTTGCCTGAGGGAGCTTATGAGTACATTCAAGCTGTGCGGTTTCGATGTTGGCTTAGATCAGCAGTTCTTTTTAATTGCTGGTCCGTGCGTCATTGAGTCTGAGCAATCTGCCATTGATATTGCCGGTGAATTAAAAGAGATTACTGCTGCCTTAAAAATCCCATTTATCTATAAGTCTTCTTTTGATAAGGCCAACCGCTCATCGGGGTCCTCTTACCGTGGCTTAGGTATGGAGAAGGGTCTTGAAATTCTGGTAAAAGTAAAAAAACAGGTTGGCGTCCCAGTTTTGACAGATGTTCACGACATTAGTGAAATTTCACCAGTGGCTCAAGTTGTCGACGTTTTACAAACGCCCGCTTTCTTATGCAGACAAACTGATTTCATTCGTGCTTGTGCGCAAAGCGGTAAGCCTGTGAATTTTAAAAAAGGTCAGTTTTTGTCTCCGCACGAAATGCTAAATGTCGTTGAGAAGGCAAGAGCGGCAGCTGCTGAGAAGAACCTTCCAGATCAATTTATGGTTTGTGAACGTGGCGTTTCATTTGGCTACAACAATTTGGTTTCCGATATGCGTAGCCTAGCTATTTTGCGGGAATCGCATGCGCCCGTGGTGTTTGATGCAACCCACTCAGCGCAATTGCCAGGCGGGCAAGGAAACTCAAGTGGTGGTCAGCGCGAATTCGTGCCCGTCCTTGCTAGGGCGGCTGTAGCAGTCGGAATTAGCGGTCTTTTTATGGAAACCCATCCAGACCCTGCAAATGCCTTATCCGATGGACCCAATGCCGTACCCTTAAATCGGATGAGGGAGCTATTAAGCTCATTGGTTTCTATTGATGCGGTTGTTAAATCCAGTAATACATTTTTAGAGAATAGTTTCAAGTAATTTCAATGTAGATTGAATAAATCCATTTCAAATTGTTTTAAGGAGAAGGTGCATGAGCGCCATTGTTGACATTATCGGTAGAGAAGTTTTGGATTCACGAGGTAACCCGACTGTAGAGTGCGATGTATTGCTTGAGTCAGGTGTAATGGGTCGTGCTGCCGTACCATCAGGTGCATCTACCGGATCACGTGAAGCCATTGAATTGCGTGACGGAGATAAATCCCGCTATTTAGGTAAAGGTGTTTTAAAGGCCGTACAAAATATCAACGTTGAAATTGCTGAGACCATTCTTGGATTGGATGCTAGTGAACAAGCATTTCTTGATAAGACTTTGATTGATTTGGATGGCACTCACAATAAAGCACGGTTAGGCGCTAACGCAACCTTGGCGGTATCCATGGCGGTAGCAAGAGCTGCGGCTGAAGAAGCTGGCTTGCCTTTGTATCGTTACTTTGGTGGCTCAGGCGGTATGCAGTTACCAGTTCCGATGATGAATATTGTGAATGGTGGTGCTCATGCAAATAACAGTCTTGATATTCAAGAGTTTATGATCATGCCGGTTGGTGTAGAGAGCTTCCGGGATGCCTTGCGTTGTGGTGCTGAAATTTTCCATGAACTCAAAAAGATTATCGGCGCTCAAGGTATGCCTACAACGGTAGGTGATGAAGGTGGCTTTGCGCCTAACTTCAAAAGCAATCACGAATGTTTGCAAACCATCATGAAAGCCATTGAAGGCGCTGGCTATCAGGCTGGGGAAGATGTTCTTTTAGCGCTCGATTGCGCGGCTAGCGAATTTTACAAAGATGGGAAGCACCATCTTTCTGGAGAAGGCTTGCAATTGTCCTCTGGAGAATTCGCAGACTATCTCGGTAACTTAGCCGATCAATTCCCGATCGTATCGATTGAGGACGGTATGCATGAGAGCGACTGGGACGGTTGGGCTGATATCACTAAGAAGCTCGGCAAGAAGATTCAGCTGGTTGGCGACGATCTTTTTGTGACTAACACGCGTACCCTGAAAGAGGGCATTGAGAAGGGAATTGCCAATTCAATCTTGATCAAGATTAACCAGATTGGTACCCTGAGTGAGACATTTGCGGCGATTGAGATGGCAAAGCGGGCCAACTACACTGCGGTTATTTCTCACCGTTCCGGTGAAACAGAAGACAGCACAATTGCTGATATCGCTGTTGGTACCAATGCCGGACAGATCAAGACAGGTTCCTTATCCCGTTCTGATCGCATTGCGAAGTACAACCAACTCTTGCGCATTGAAGAGGACTTGGGGGATGTGGCGACATATCCAGGCAAATCCGTTTTTTATAATCTAAAACGCTAATTCATCTCTATGCGTATAGTCATCTACTCCATGCTGGTATTGCTGATTGCAATCCAGTGCCCACTTTGGCTGGGGAAGGGTGGTTGGCTCAAGGTGTATGAGATGGAAAAGCAGGTGGAGTTACAAGAGGCTAAAAATAGCCTCTTGGCCCTTCGCAATGCCAAGCTTGCAGGTGACGTTAAAGATCTAAAAGATGGCACTCGAGCAATTGAAGAGCGTGCGCGCGTTGAGCATGGCCTAATCAAAGAAGGCGAATTCTTTGTCCAAATCTTGCCTGCTGAAAAAATCATCAGCGACACAGCCAACTAAACAATAGGTTGTTAATGACCGCTTGAAGGCGGCCTAGTGGCATCACTCAGTAAATCAGTCTTAAATACTTGAAGGCAATCAACTGCATCAAAACGATACGGTTTTGAACAAAAATCGCATATGGTTTCAACAGCGCCTTGTTCGGCAAGAATGCTTTGTACCTCTTCCTCACCAAGCATGCGAAGAACATCTGCAACTTTCGTGCGCGAACAACGGCAGACAAATCGAATTTGACGCGCAGGGAGGCTACGAACACCATTTTCATTAGA
>CAZXSX010000116.1:0-4343 GCA_964643245.1 uncultured Polynucleobacter sp. | reverse complement strand
TTAATCTTGGTTTGCCGAGCTAATGCTGCATGCAAATCAATGGCATCCGGAGAAAGTAGGGCGCTTATCGCCTGCGGAAGAGGAGGCTCGTGTCAAAGCAGCACGTAAGGCAGTTGGCGATGATGTTTTGCTGACGCTCGATGCCAATAATGCATGGCGAGACTTGCCAACCGCACTAGAGTATGTGAGACGGTTTGAAGCCCATAACCCTTATTGGATAGAAGAGCCATTTTCATTTTGACTGCCTTGAAGCCAAGCTTCACATAAGACTCCATCTCTTTACCAAGCTTAGCTGGTGTTTTTCCCTCTAGGTAATAGCCACCACTAGCATAGGCAGGAACTCGATCATCTACAACCGATCCTAGATATTGATGCAAAGGCAAACCGACGGATCGGGCGTTTAGATCCCAAATTGCAGTATCCAATATCGAAATCCCACGCATGACGGCGCCAGCGCGGCCTTGCAAAATCGACTCGTTATACATTTCCATCCACAGACCTTCACTGCGATGGCTATTCTGACCGATCAATTTTGGGGCTAATAATTGCTCAACGGCAATTTTGGCAATTTCACCGCCAGCACTGCCAACATAACAAAAGCCTATGCCCTCGTTACCATCTTTACAGCGAACCTTAACCAAGCAGTAATGACGTTCCGATACAGTACGAGTTGAAAATGAGATGACCCTATCTAGAAGCACTGCTACCAAAGCAACTTGCACGGATTCAATAATGGGCATCTGCACTCCTTAATAAAAAATATTGTAGCCAGTATTTAAATGCTGGGTTTGAGAGGATTGCGGGGCCAATTTATTGCAGCACAACAAAATAATCCGTCTTTGGTTTCACATTATTAGATAATGATGCTGTGAATAAAAATGCATTTGCTTATGGCCACGCCAGAAAGGTGGGACTCCTGCTGAGAATTGGCTTATTCAGTCTTCTATTAGGCTTGGGCACTAATACTCAGGCGCAATCCTCTCAGACTCAAAAAACAAGTCAGAGCCGTCAAAAGGTGTATGTACAAAATACAAAATCCGTTGGCTTTAAAGATAAAGCCGCTGGAACAAATGCCAAAAGTAACAGCATGAGTTTGAACCCCTCACTCTTTCAGAAAAAAGGTCCGGATGAGCTCATGCTAGAAGTGGATGCAAATCTAGACTACCGAGTGATGCAGGGTTGTCTACAACGAAGCTTTACTGAGGACAACTTACCATCCAGTATTGGCATTCAGAATCCGCAGTTTTCCGAGTTTTTTAAAAGTCAAACCAAAAGCTTTTTTGACAAAATGCGAGGAAATTGCATTCCATATGCTGTCGCCTTTACCACTCGCAATCGGTTTGATTCACTCAGCATCATGAATGGCCCCATACAAGATAGCAAAACTGAAGTGTGGACATTTACTCCTTCTGCTTTTGGTGGATTTCTAGTTCAACAAGATCTATTGCGAAACGAATCCAAAAATCTCACTGAAATTCGCGTTCCACTAAAAGAGGTTTTGTACGACCCTCGCAAGCTTGGGGACAAGCTACCAGTAGAGTTAGTTTGGGAGCTCACTTCCATCATCAAACAGATCTATCCCGAAGAAAACAATTCCTTAGAGAACACCAATAGCATCGTTCGTTTAATTGTTGATTTTGGCGACCGAGAGAAATGGGCGCAAATTTGGGCAGCAGAGATTATTGACCCAGCCAATCAAGAAGTATTTGCCAGCGCCTTTTGGGTTGAGCGCAGCGATATACCTGGCGCTTTTTTTACAAACAGCGGCGAATCCCTCGAGCGTTCGTTTTGGACCAATCCATTGAGTTATCGTCGTATCTCTAGAGGGGTTGGCATGGTCAGAGCTGGCGCTCCGAAACGATCCAAGAATAACGCTGCCGTAACTCAGCCCGCCCCTACAAAGCAACGATATCGCGCCCATATGGGTATCGACTATGCCGCCCCAGTAGGTACCCCCATATTTAGTGTGGCTAACGGTAAGGTGGTACATCTTGGTTATAGCGGAGCATTTGGAAACCTAATTGTTTTAGAGCATCCAGGCGGCTATCACACCTACTATGCACACCTTAGCGGGTATAACTCAGAACTGTCCGTCGGAAACGAAGTACGTCGTGGTCTTGAAATTGGCTACGTCGGATCAACCGGAAGATCTACGGGGCCCCATCTTCATTTTGAACTCAGAAAAGATGGCGCCTATGTAGACCCCTATGCCGCCAAGACGCAATTAGATCTTTGGTCGATGCGCGATAGTGAAAGCGGACAACTCACTCGGGAGATATTGCTATTCGGCAGTCCAATCACTCGCCGAACCATTTAATGTAACTGTTAAAAGGGGCTCATCGGCCCCTTTTAATCGATCACCATCAACCCAGAACTAAAACCGGTAATTTAGAGTGCACGATTACTTCATGAGTCTCGCTACCAAGCAATACGCCTTTTATGCCAGTGCGCTTATGCGATGCCATCACAATCACATCAGCCTTTGCCTTTTTAGCGCCGTCCAAAATACCTTCTGAAAGATTGGTATTAGCGATATGAAGGGAGTTGGCTTTAATGCTAGAGCCTAGGGCAGTAGTAGCCTTCTTGAAAACATCTTTAACATAAGCATCGCAAGCAACTTTATGTTCCTTGGCAGAGACACCATACCCCATCGTACTATCCGAATACACCAATGGAGGTAAAGGGTCCGAAACGTAAACCAAGGTCACCGCTGCACCATCGGTCTTTGCCAGTTCAGCAACCTTTTTAAAGATTTTTTACTGACATCAGAACCATCGACCGGTACTAATAAATGCTTAAACATGTCTATCTCCCAAAAATTAAACTATTTACCTATTGTCTCCATCATAATCCTTATTGTTAAGCTATAAAAGGACAAAGGGTAAGTTAATTGCTCAGGTATTTCGGGATCTACCTCTCTTTTTTAGTCACCCTAATTGCGGTGGATTTAGTCTGGCTACTTGGAATCGCAAAAAAACTTGTATCGCGATGAAATGGGTGATTTAATGGCCAGCGAACCCAAGCTGATTGCAGGCCTTGCTTTTTATCTTCTCTATGCATTAGGCGTCATTATTTTTGTTATTGCACCGGCACTATCAAAACAATCGCTTTCGCATGCATTGTTTGTTGTATGGCGCTTTATTTGGCTTGTTTTGCTATATGACTTATGACCTCACTAATCTTGCAGTCATTCGCAACTTTCCCACCAGACTCGCATTGATTGATATTGCTTGGGGCTCTTTGGTGACCGCCTTTTCTGCAGGAATTGCCTATTGGGTAGGCAATCGACTTTCTTAGAGGCGCAGATGTTCTTTCAGCCCAAAATTTTTGAATGCTTTAAAGGTTATAGTCGCGCTTTATTTTTCGAGGACGCCGTAGCTGGAATTACCGTTGGAGTAATTGCTTTACCTTTGGCAATGGCATTTGCCATCGCCAGCGGACTAACGCCGGAAGCCGGGATCTTTACCACCATTATTGCTTGGGGCTTAGTTTCATTACTCGGCGGTAGCCGCGTGCTCATTGGCGGACCTGCCGGGGCTTTTATTGTCATTGTGTATGGCATCGTGGAGCGCTATGGCATACCAAACCTCTTGTTAGCAACGGTTTTGTCCGGAGTATTTTTATTCTTGATGGGGGTTTTGAAGCTCGGAACATTGGTGAGATTTATTCCAATAGCTGTCATTATTGGCTTTACAAATGGTATTGCCGTATTGATTGGCTTGTCGCAAGTAAAAGATTTCTTTGGCCTGTCGATTGACAAAATGCCAGCACAGTTTTTTCAAGTAATACAGGTGCTTTACCATGCCGCCGATACCGTTAACATAACTGCGCTCAGTGTGGCTTGTGGCAGCTTAGCCATCATTATTGTTTGGAAAATGGCGCAAAAACATCTTGGTTGGTTAGGTCATTTACCAGGCACGGTGGTGGCCATGGTCAGCGCTACAGTTATCACCGCCTTATTCAATCTACCAATAGATACGATTGGCACGCGATTCGGCGGCATCCCTTCGAGCCTACCCCATTTTGAATGGGTACCCATAACTTGGAACACCGCACAATTCATGATTACGCCTGCATTAACTTTGGCACTATTGGGCGCCATTGAATCTTTACTCTGTGCACGTATTGCAGACGGCCTCATTCATGATCGTCGCGAATCCAACCAAGAGCTCATGGCACAAGGAATCGCGAATATCGTGCCCCCATTTTTTGGGGGCATGCCAGCGACAGGGACGATCGCCCGTACCATGACTAATATTGCCAGTGGTGCCGCCACGCCTGTTGCTGGTGTTGTTCATTCACTCACTCTATTGTTAGTGGTTTTATTTGCAGCACCCCTCGCC
>CAZXSX010000115.1:0-4349 GCA_964643245.1 uncultured Polynucleobacter sp. | reverse complement strand
ATCGAAGATGTCCTTATGCCATGAGAGCACGAATGGCATTGAAATATGCTAGTATTGCCGTCGAGCATCGCGAGATTGCCATTACGAGAAAAGCCAAAATCCATGCTGCTGGCTTCGCCTAAAGGAGCAGTGCCTGTGTTATGTGTAGGCGATCGCGTACTATCAAAGTTTGGATATATTGCATTGGGCTATGCAACAGTCAGACCCCAAGGGTTGGAATCAGGTGGATCAGATAAAGGCTCAAGATTGGATAGCAATAAATGACGGCCCATTTAAGCAACTGCTGGATCAGTACAAGTATCCCAATCGGTTTGCCGAGCTCAAGCAAGGGGATGTTTTACGTCAGGCGTGCGAGTTGATGCTCAAGCCTATGGAGGAGGCCCTGCAAAAACATCCCTATTTATTGGGCAGTACCATGTCCTGGGTTGATGTAGCTATCTTTCCCTTCATTCGCCAGTTTTCGATGGTGAACCCTGAGGAATTTTCAAATCTACCAGTGCCAAATACACAACAATGGTTGCGCAAGCATCTAGAGTCTGAATTATTTCAATCCATTATGGAAAAACATCCCACTTGGATTGATTGAGTATTGGCTAGGCCATACCACCATGCCGTAATAGGGCATCGATGCTCGGTTCACGCCCACGAAATGCTTTGAATGATTCTGTGGCTGGTCGACTGCCTCCCACTTCTAAAATCTCTTCGCGGTAGCGAGTGCCCGTTTCAGGATCAAGTACTGAGCCCGTTAGCTTGGCCGCCTCTTCAAAGGCAGAATACGCGTCCGCTGAGAGGACCTCAGCCCATTTATAGCTGTAGTAACCAACTGCATAGCCTCCAGCAAAGATGTGACTAAAGGTATTAATCCAGCGCGAGATATCAGGTTGGGAAATAACGTTGAATTCAGCAGCGATTTTTCTAGACAGATCCAGGACGGCATGCCCCTGTGCGGTGTTTGCATCAAAGCGAGAGTGCAGTCTCCAGTCAGTCAGCGACATCACAATTTGCCTTAGGGTCATTAAGCCATTCTGAAAATTTTTCGCTGCAAGAATTTTTTCATACAACTCACACGGCAATGGTTTGCCAGTTTCAACGTGGGCAGTCATCTTTTCTAAGACTTCCCATTCCCAGCAAAAGTTTTCCATAAACTGACTAGGTAGCTCTACAGCATCCCACTCAACACCATTAATGCCCGATACGCCCAAAGCGCTTACTTGTGTCAACAGATGGTGTAATCCATGGCCACTTTCATGGAATAGGGTAATCACATCATCATGTGTAATTGTTGGCTGTCTTAAGACACCATTGACCTTTACAGGGGGTGCAAAGTTGCAAACGAGATATGCAACTGGTATCTGAATCTCTCCATTGGGCAAAACGCGGCGCCCGCGTGCATCATCCATCCAGGCTCCGCCACGCTTACCAGAGCGAGCATAGGGGCTAGATAAAAGTAGGCCAGAATGTTTCCCGACAAATCCTTTACTGCGAACGATTGAACATCTGCATGCCAAGTGGGCAAATCTGCCGGCTCGATCTTGACACCAAACAAACCATCCAATACTTTGGGTAATGGAAAATATTGCTTGAGTTCGTTCTCTGAAAACGAATAACGTGCTTGCTTAAGTCGTTCTGCTGCAAAGGCAGTATCCCAGGGCTGTACTCCATCTGTCAGACCTAACTCTTCTTTGGCAAATTGGCAAAGCTCATTCCAATCCTTTTGTGCAAATGGCTTTGCTTTCTCAGCAAAGTTCGTCAAAAAGCGATCCACTTCATCAACCGTGTTGGCCATCTTGGGCGCAAGACTGAGTGCTGCAAAATTGGCAAACCCTAACATGCGGGCCTCTTCGTCCCGTAATTTCAGTTGATCGATCATGTTTTGGGTGTTATCCCAGGCGCTATTACCCATTGCATACTGAGGTCTGAGCTCGGATGCTCGAGTGACATACGCTTCATACATCAAACGCCGCAGCGCACGATTCTCAGAATATTGCAGAACGGGGTAGTAGGAGGGAAAGTGGAGAGTAAATGCCCAACCTTGCAGGCCCTTTTGCGAAGCAGTATCTGCAGCAGCTTTGACATCTTCTGGTAAACCAATCAGATCAGATTCATGAGTGATTAAATGTACAAATCCATCGGTAGCATCGAGCACATGATCTGAAAAAGCTTTACTTAGAATCGCTTGCTCATCTTGTACCTGTGCAAAGCAGGGCTTCTGTTCATCGCTCAGTTCGGCGCCACCCAGACGAAACTCACGTAAGGAATTTTCGATCACTTTTTTCTGGGCGCGATTGAGGGTTGCAAATTTAGGGCTCTTGCTGAGCTCTTTAAACTTTTGATAAAGCGCGAGGTTTTGGCCTAAGCTCGAAAAGAAAGCGGTAACCTTCGGTAGCATTGCGCCGTACGCCGCTCTTAACTCAGAAGTGTCTGCCACGCTATTAAGATGGGAAACAACGCCCCATGATCTTCCCAAGGCTTCGGTAGCATCCTCAAGTGGTTCTGCCAGTTCTTCCCAGGTTGAAGGGGTATTGGGATTGGTAGCAGTATCCACAGCAGCTTGAGCATGCTTTAACAAAAACTCGATTGCTGGCGAAATGTGCTCTGGCTTAATTGCAGAATAGCTTGCAATGCCTCGACCAAAGGTCAGCAGAGGATTGTTTTGTAAATCGGCTGGTAAAGAAAAGAGGGGTGCAGAGTGGGATGTATTCATCCCTCTAGCTTACTGGATCTAGAGCTTAGCTGCTTTTTCAGCTGCCTCTAAAGTGTTCATCAACAGCATCGTAATTGTCATAGGCCCAACTCCACCTGGAACAGGGGTGATCCACCCAGCGACGTATTTCGCATTATCAAAATCTACGTCACCGCAGAGTTTCCCATCCGGCAAGCGGTTAATGCCAACGTCAATCACAACAGCGCCGTTCTTCACCATGTCGCCGGAAATCATTTTGGGTTTGCCGGTAGCTACTACCAAAATATCCGCATCTTTTGTGTGGTGAGCTAAATCCCGAGTTTTACTGTTACAGATCGTTATGGTAGCGCCTGCTTGTAGCAATAGCATGGCCATGGGCTTACCCACAATATTCGATGCGCCAACGATGACAGCCCGTGCACCACGAATCGGGTAATCAATGCTCTCCAATATTTTCATGCAACCGTATGGAGTACAGGGCTTGAATTGCGGTTGACCAACCATCAGAGCGCCAGCGTTGGCAACATGAAACCCATCTACATCTTTTTCAGGGGCAATCGCTTCGAGTTCACGCTCAGACGCGATATGTTCCGGCAGAGGAAGTTGCACCAAGATCCCATGTATCGCTGGGTCGGCATTGAGTGTGGCAATACGAGCAAGTAATTCTTCTTCGCCTAACTCAGCAGAGTAGCGTTCTAATACGGAATGAAAGCCAACATCTTCACAAGCTTTGACTTTGTTGCGTACATACACTTGGCTGGCGGGATTGTCGCCCACTACGATCACTGCTAAACCAGGTCGTACACCCTTTGCGGTCACAATCGCACCGCGGGCAGCAATTTCTGCGCGTAATTTTTTAGAAAGGGCATTTCCGTCGAGTAATTGAGCGGGCATTACCAGTGATCAATTAATTGGGTTGTGGGTCAGACAGGGCAAGGCGCAGAAGGTCAGCAACCGTATTGACGTTGAGCTTTTCCATAATGTTGGCGCGATGGACTTCAACCGTCTTAATGGAGATACCTAAATCATCAGCAATTTGTTTGTTCAATCGTCCAGCAACGATGCGCTCAAGAACTTGCCGCTCGCGCCCAGTTAATTTACCTAAAAGGCTTTGGGTAATTTTGCGTTGACTTGCTTGTGAATAATCTACGCGAGCTTTGGCAAGCATGCGATCCACTAGACCGCAAAGATCATTTTCTTTAAAAGGCTTTTCAATGAAATCCACTGCGCCACGCTTCATAGTAGAGACTGCCATAGAAACATCACCATGGCCGGTGATGAATGCCACTGGCATCGGCAAGTTTTCACTTATAAGACGCTCTTGCAATTCGAGGCCAGACATACCTGGCATGCGAACGTCTAGGATGGCGCACGAGATGGTTGATTTATCAGTACTTTGTAGGGACTGTAAAAAACGTTCCGCGCTTGCATGGCAACGCACAACATAGCCATTACTCTCTAAAAGCCAGGTGAGTGAGTTACGCACCGCCTCATCATCGTCAACGACGTAAATAACTTCAGCTTGGTTTGGTTTTTTAGTAGTTGCGCTTAAGTTCATATCGGATCTCGCAAGATAATTCAATTAGTAAGACAGTCAAAGATTGTCCTTGGCTTCCGGAGAAACTAGGGGTAGCAGCATTGTAAAGGTGCAGCCCATTAGTCTAGT
>CAZXSX010000114.1:0-4438 GCA_964643245.1 uncultured Polynucleobacter sp. | reverse complement strand
ACTCGCGACCAACGGATTAAAAGTCCGCTGCTCTACCGACTGAGCTACCGACCCGATTAAGCCATAAATTATAGCAAGAACTTGTTGGGTGATCTCGTGCTGCACAGGGTTTGCCCGTAAGCCCTTGTAGTTACAAGTTGTTTACGAATTCATTCTGCGGGCAACCGGTGGATTTTTGGAAAAATAATCCTTAATTCCCCTCAAAATCGCATCGGCAATTCGATCCTGATAGCCATCATCATTGAGTTTGGCCTCTTCTTGCGGATTGCTGATAAAAGCCGTCTCCACCAGAATGGACGGAATGTCGGGAGCCTTCAAAACAGCAAAACTTGCTTGCTCGACCTTTCCTTTATGCAGGGGAGCAAATCCTCCAATTTGCTTAAGAACGGAATTACCAACCACCAGCGAATCTTTAATCTGGGCGGTAGTAGACATATCAAGCAATAGATTGGCTACTTGTCGGTCTTGGCTTTTGATGTTGATGCCGCCGATTAAGTCCGATGCGTTTTCCTTATTGGCCATCCAGCGCGCCATCGAGCTACTAGCGCCCATTTGTGATAGGGTAAAAACTGAAGCGCCTTTAGCGTGCGGCTGAATAAAAGCATCCGCATGGATAGAGACAAACAGATCTGCTTCCACACGCCGTGCTTTTTGCACTCGGACATGTAATGGCACAAAATAGTCTCCATCCCTAGTTAAAAACGGGTGCATATAAGCCTCGTTTTCAATCTTATCTTTCAGTCTTTTGGCAATCGATAGCACAACGTGCTTCTCACGTGAGCCTAAGGAGCCTATAGCACCTGGATCTTCACCGCCATGTCCTGGGTCGATGGCAATTGTGATGAGGCGCTTGTATTTAGCGGGGGCGGGAGCCTCCTTCGTTTCTGGAATCGCTTGAGCGACTGGCGGCTTGGGGACATCTTTTTTAGTGGCAAATTGTGCAATCAAATTCACCTCTTCATTCGATTTGGCTAAAGCAGCCTCTTTGCGCGCGCTGCTTTTGACCAATTCCATTAAGGGATCGGGTGGGGTAGTTGGATACAAATCAAAGACCATGCGGTAGTTGTATTCACCGGCGGGATCGAGTGTAAAGAGTTGCGGCTTGATCGGTTCTTTTAAATCGAATACCAATCGCACTACACCAGGTTGAAACTGGCCAACACGGACTTGAGAGATGTACGGATCGTTTGGCTTTACTTTAGCCACCAAGTCCTTCAGTGTGGAATTCAGTTCTAAGCCTTGAACATCAACCACTAAGCGATCTGGATCGGTCAAAATCTGTTGGCTGATGGGTAGGGGTGTGTCAGATTCCAGTGTGATGCGCGTATAGTCCTCGGATGGCCAGACCCGGACGCCTAAGATCTTGGCGCCCCAGGCAATCTCAACTTCCGTAAGTAGTAGGGCAAAACCAAGAAGCTTGGCCGAGGACTTGAGATTGCGCCTTCTTGCGAGATTGGCCTTGTTTTTGCCGATCATTTATTGATTTAGGTGCTTTAGGATGGTTAACCCATCGCTCTGTGAAGCGATGATGGTAATCGTACGTTCATTTTCATCGGCGCCAGCAAGCAATTGAATTTGAAGATCAAAGGGTGGCAGCGTTCCCTCAGCTTTTTCTGGCCATTCAATCAAGCAAAACCCAGGCACATCAAAATATTCTGCAAAACCTGCCTCTTGCCATTCGAGGGGGTCACGCATTCTGTAAAGATCAAAGTGATATGCAGTGACAGAGTTTGATGTGGCTTGAATGGGGTAGGATTCGCAAAGGGTATATGTAGGGCTTTTCACTTTTCCCGTATGACCCATTCCCCGTATCAGATAGCGGGCAAAAGTCGTTTTTCCTGCCCCCAAGTTTCCAACGAGTGCAATATTGAGATGGCCAAGCGGGGTTTTTTCTAAAAATCCAGCAATACAGCTGGCAAGTTGCTTGGCTAGCGTGGCAGTATCTGTCTCCTGCCTACAATTTTGCTGAAAAATGGCTGGTGTATTGGACATTCTTCTAGTTTATTCAATTATTGCGCTACATTCTTTATTCATATGCCTTTATCTATCCATCCCTCTGCTTTCGATGAGACCGAGTTGCGCTCCTGGCTCTCCAATAAGGCTGCGGAATTTGGATTTGATGGCCTACGCATTACCGATACTCATCTTGGTCAAGCAAGTGAGCGACTGCAGGCATGGTTGGCTGAGGGTCGACATGGACGAATGGAATACATGCAGCGCCACGTAGATTTGCGTTCTAACCCGCAATTACTCGTTCCGGGATCCGTGCGGGTGCTGTGCGTTGTGATGAATTACTTGCCACCGGATGTCAATTTTGATTCCGAATGGCAACGTTTAGAAGAGCCAAATCAGGCCGTGGTATCAATGTATGCGAGAGGGCGCGATTATCACAAAGTGCTTCGTCAGCGCATGCAAGCGTTTGTCAAAGCTATTGAAGAAAAAATTGGTCCCTTTGGTTATCGCGTATTCACCGACTCTGCGCCCTTAATGGAGGTTGAGCTTGCACGCAAAGCGGGATTAGGTTGGCGCGGTAAGCACACCTTATTGCTCAATCGTGAATCGGGTTCAACATTTTTCTTGGGGGAGATTTTGGTAGACATACCATTACCAATCGATTCGCCTCAAGAAGAGCATTGTGGTACTTGCCAGTCTTGCATCGATGTGTGCCTCACTAAAGCCATTATCGCCCCATACCAATTGGATGCACGTCGCTGCATTTCATATTTGACGATTGAAAATCCTGACGCCATTCCAATTGAGTTTCGAGCTGCAATGGGCAATCGCATTTATGGATGCGATGATTGTCAGCTCATCTGCCCCTGGAATAAATTTTCCAAGCAAACCGTCATGCCAGACTTTGCACAACGCCATGGTCTTGGTCAAGCCAGTTTGTTGCATTTATGGTCATGGACTGAGGCTGAGTTTGAGCAGCGCCATGAGGGCAGTGCGATACGTCGAATTGGTTATAACCGTTGGCGCCGTAATCTAGCGGTTGCCATGGGGAATGCGCTCGCAAGTTCAAAAGTTCCAGCTCAAGATAAAGAGGACATCCGCAAAGCGTTAAAAGAAAGTTTGCCGGTTGCAGATCCCTTTGTGGCTGAGCACATTGCGTGGGCACTCGGTTGTACTGTTTGAGCAAAAAGTGACACAAACTCTTACAATCATCTCATGTCATCAGCAGATCAGCCTTACATAGACCCTAGCGAAATTCCGCTAGAAGGTTCAGCGGCTGAACGCTTTAAAAGCCCCAAGGACGCGTTCTGGAGTGGTATGCGTGATGCTGCTGGTGCGCCAGCGATGGTTCTGTTTGCAGGCATGGTGGGTTTTGGTGCCATGGGTAAAACGAATGGATTCGATGTCTGGTTTACGACCTTTACATCATTCTTTATGTTTGCCCTACCAGGCCAGGTTGTGTTGCTCGAGATGGCGATTACAGGTTCGTCAGTGCTGGCGATTGCCTTAGCGGCGACCTTACATCTACCCGCTTTATTACGATGACCATAACACTCTTTCCGCAGTTTCATCAAAAGGATCGTAATCGGAGTTTGTATGCTTCAGTGCATTTATTAGTGATGACTGCTTGGGCAATCTCAATGCGAGAGTTTCATGCAATTGAAACCAAGCATCGGTTAGCGTATTTTGTTGGCTTGAGTTTATTTTGCTGGCTTATTTCAATTCCGGGAACCATTTTGGGTTTCTATTTGACTGGCATGGTGCCTTCTGCGATTACTCTAGGTTTGGTATTTATAAATCCGTTGTTCTTCTTGCTAACGTTTACCGAAGTAAAGCCTTGGATCAATCACATCGCGATCTTAATGGGCTGTATTCTTTGGCCCCATCTTCTTTGTCATTGATCGCGATA
Source organism: uncultured Polynucleobacter sp. (assembly GCA_964643245.1). GTDB lineage: Bacteria > Pseudomonadota > Gammaproteobacteria > Burkholderiales > Burkholderiaceae > Polynucleobacter. The sequence goes on along the minus strand of CAZXSX010000114.1, from coordinate 576 downwards.
CAAGTCTGCTTACCGCGGGCCTTGTAGGGCGGTACCATGGCTTACTTTATTGATCGCAAGTTTATCCGTAAAAGAGCGGGAGTCATTGGGTGATGAGCGCAATGGATCACATGGCAAATGCACTCTCAGGATGGGGTTTGTGGATTGCGCTAGTGGGCGCCTGCTTGGGCACCTATTTTTGTAGAGCTATTGGAGTGATGCTCTCGCAAAACATCAATCAAGATAGCGAATCTTTCGTTGGCTGGCAGCAGTTACCTATGCTATGGTAGCTGCGTTAACGATTCACCTGATTGTGATGCCATTGGGTTTGATGGCATCGGTGCCCTTGTGGATTCGATTACTCATTTGTGCTTTGAGTATTGGCGTGATGATTTCAAAACCTACCCGACGCTTGGTTCCTGCTCTATTAACAGAAACACTGCTCATGGTAGGTTATGGCGTAATACACTAAGTTCCTTCGGTTAAGCGTTATAAATGCGCCGCTAATATTCTGGCGATATGAACGGCTTCTTGATGGGTGCCATCTGTAATTTGATGGCGACAACTTGTACCATCCGCCACCACCCAAGTATCAGG